>NZ_JAEHBN010000002.1:0-508310 GCF_016483605.1 Bacillus cereus group sp. N11 | reverse complement strand
ATTACTAGATTACTCGTTCACTATTGAAGTTCAAAGGTGGTAAAATCATTTCTCGTGTTAGGAAGCTCACACCCTTGGCTTCCCTCTCTGTAAACCGTAAAAATGATTTCGTGTCCTTATCGTTACTTTTTCGTTCATGTTTATTTGTTAACTCATTATACTCGCATAAAAAACAAAATCAATACCATTTTTTAATTATTCTAAATTTTCAATCTCTAAGGCCGTAAAAAAACACACTCATCCCTAGGAAAGGGACGAATGTGTTTTCGTGGTTCCACCCTTGTTCCAATCTAGACGTAGCTCCTCCTAGATTGCTCAAGTTCAGATAACGGCTGATACCGTCAATAATTACTAGATTACTCGTTCACTATTGAAGTTCAAAGGTGGTAAAATCATTTCTCGTGTTAGGAAGCTCACACCCTTGGCTTCCCTCTCTGTAAACCGTAAAAATGATTTCGTGTCCTTGTCATTACTTTTTCGTTCATGTCTATTTGTTAACTTATTATAGTTATCAAATTTTTAAAAAGCAAGCCTATTTTTATTAACTATTTTCAAGATCATTTTTTATTATATTTCACAATAATATTTTATACCGGCCAATCTATTTACCTATTTCGTAATTTCCCAACTTGTAAATTAATGTTTCACATAAAAGTATTCCATTCTAAGACGAGTAGATCTCTTCCTTTTAAAACTATACTAATAAAGGATTTTTAATACAATCTTTTCGTATAACTTTCTTCTAAAGAACGTGCAACATCTTCTTCTGAAGTATTCATTTTCGCATGCTCCAACAACATTTTTGCTGCTGAAGGTAACCCTTTTTTATTTAACCAAGATTCTGGATCCCACATCTTAGAACGAATAAAAGCTTTTGCACAATGAATGTAGCATTCTTCTATTTCAACAACAATTCCAAGTAACGGATTACGTCCATTCGCCTGCATCTCTTTCAAAATTTCTTCATCGTTTGTAATATATGCTTTACCGTTTATTCGGAGTGTTTCCCCAAGACCAGGAATAAGAAAGATTAACCCTACGTGCGAATTTGAA
Organism: Bacillus cereus group sp. N11; assembly: GCF_016483605.1. Classification (NCBI taxonomy): domain Bacteria; kingdom Bacillati; phylum Bacillota; class Bacilli; order Caryophanales; family Bacillaceae; genus Bacillus; species Bacillus cereus group sp. N11. Next base: position 507,257 of record NZ_JAEHBN010000002.1, on the reverse strand, counting down.
ATAATATTTAAAATGGAGTCTATACGACGATTGCCCGGCCTTTCCGGAATGATAATTTTATTTTTATTCAATACATATACAAATCCAGGTGCATCCCCTCTTGGCGAAGCATCACACTCTCCTAATTTATTTGCAGTAGATAATACTAGAAAAGGAGATTTAGACAGAAAATCTACACAATGATGATCAAGTGATGAAATAACTTTTTTCAAAGCTCGCTCACTTGGTTGCCCCAATATTTGTCGTAATTCTTCCTCTGTTGAAATAATCGATTTTATTTCCTTACTTTCTATCCCCATTTACAACCACCCCTTTTTTCTTTATTTTCCCAAAATCCAATACAAATATTGTATAATAAAATTTGCAGAAAGGGGAATTAAAATGACAGAGTGGTTAACGATATTTGATTCTGAAAAAAATACACTTGGAAAGAAATTACGTGATGAAGTGCATCGTGACGGTGATTGGCACGAAACATTCCATTGCTGGTTTATAGAAAAAGATGATGAAGATATGTTCTTATATTTCCAATTACGCTCTAAAAATAAAAAAGAAGCTCCGGGTATATGGGATATTACTTCAGCTGGACATATTATGCATGATGAAGATGTACAAATTGGCGGCCTTCGTGAAATTGAAGAAGAATTGGGGCTTTCCTTTCAAAGGACTGATTTAGCATACAAAGGAATCTATAAAATAGATTATGAAATTTCAGATCTTACTGATCGTGAGTTTTGTCATATGTATTTTCACAACGTAATAAAGCCTCTTCCATTTGCACCAGGTGATGAAGTAGACGATGTGATGAAAGTACATGCAACTGCTTTTCTACAACTATTAAAAAGAGAGATTTCATCTTTTTCGGCTATTTCTGTTTTAAACAATAAACCAATTACAATAACATTTGAAGATATTTATCCGTATGATCTTACATACTATGAATTTGTTGTTGAAAAAGGAAAAGAATTACTAAAAAATAATGATTAATAAATAGAATAGGACTCCCTACCCATATTGGCCGGGAGTCCTATTTTTCATTATTGCTCAAGTGTCTTCAAACTTTTCTCTACTCGTATGAATAAGCGAATGATTAGTACTAACATAAAGATCATTATCGCTAACGTTGTATGGGGATATCTAAACAGTATACTAATAACACTTCCTATCAACATCATAATGAACCCATTTTGTTTCATCACTTCTGCACTATACCTGTTACCTGCATCCCATAACTTCTTATTTTTCATAGACCGTTTCGTCCGATAACCATACGCTGCGTTAATATCTGTCGGTGGATTCTTTTGAAGAATACGTGCAGCAAATATAAATATAATACCGATCAACATGCTTATTCCTATGTTTACTAGTGCATACATCAATTATATCCACCCCCTAATTTACACCTTCATTATACTATACAATTATCAATATTCCAATTATTAACATTTTCATTTTCTCTCTTTAGATGTCTGGAACATACTTGGAAGTGTTACAAAGCGTGCTCCTTTCGTTTTCAACTGTGGAATGATTTTGTCTAGCGCATCTACAGATCCTTGCAAATGTCCACCTGGAGTTGAATGCTGAAGTATGACACTACCTGGAAATGAATTCCCTAACACATTATTTGTAATTGTATCAGCACTTACCCCTTTCCAATCAACTGTATCGACACTCCACTGTACAATCATAAAATTTTGCTCTGTTGCCCACTTCAATTGATTTTCAAGTATTTCACCGTACGGCGGACGTATAAACTTCGGTGCATAACCAGCTAACCGATTTAATATTTCTTCCGTTTTTATAATTTGATTATGGTACTCAGCCTCATTTACTTTCGCTAAATTTGGATGACTATACGTATGATTACCAATTACATGCCCTTCATTTGCAATACGCTTTACTACGTTCGGAAACTTTTCTGCATTTTCACCGAGCAAGAAAAAAGTAGCTTTCACATTATGTTGTTTTAACTTATCTAAAATTTTTGGCGTAAATACTAAATCTGGTCCATCATCAAATGTAAGAGCTACTTCCGCTTTATTGTATGGTCCTGAAAATGCATACGCATATTTTTCGACCCATGAAAATGGTGTCCATGATCCACGATCCTCTTCTTTCATTTGTGCTTCATAATTTTGAGGAACATGTAATGCGTATGGTAGCGCATTTACATAGTCTCCATAATAAAATGAATGATATGGCATATAAGCGTACGAAATATTACGTTCTAGCCCTAAAGGAAATGGAACGAACATTTCTGGTGAATAAAAATAATACATGATAAAAACCTCCCTAAAATTTCATATGTGTTTCATCTGTACTTTGTTAGAGAAATTCTGATTCCTGAACAAAAATAAGACTGTCCGTAATTAGGACAGTCTTACTGATTTATATACTTAATAAATTACTTTACTATCTTTCGGTAATTTTCTTACATGCTTTAAATAACTCGTCACTTTGTCATCATCATCTTGCGGATATTGATATTCATAAGTGTTAGCAATTTCGTTCGCAACTTTCCTAAATAAATTACCCATTATAAAAAATGAATCCCAAATATTTTCATACTCTGCATTTGAAAATGTCCTTTTAAACTGCTCCCAGACATCTTTTTCAACATATTGTTCGAAATACTTCCCAAACTTCCCAGCATTAGCTGTAAACTTTGTTTTCATACCAATATGCCACTCCTAGCATTACAACTAACATATCTCGCATTGGGCCTTCAAGCATTCCTTTCGCATAAGTAAGCTCCTCGCGCCATAACCCTTTTCCTACATTTGTACTGCACCACCAAAATTCATTACAGCAATCTAAAAACTCTTTTTCCCTAGGCTTTTTTACTAAGTAATCTTTATCGCTTGCTGGTGGGAATTCTTCCAGACAATTATCTTTATCAAGAAGCAGTTTACTTAAACTATCTTTTCCAACGAACTTTTTTATTAACTCAACTGGAACTAGTGTTAAATCAATCCGATTCCCATCCATGAACTGCATTAAATACGGAAACTTCCCGTCTTCATCTGCTGGAAGTAACGACATTTCTTCCGGCATTTGGACAATCATTATTTCTCCAAATCTATGAATCCAATTATGATTAGACGTAAACGACTGCATATCTTTTACAACATACATAATATCATAGTCTTGAAAACAATCTCTTTTCACATTTGGATTTACACGTGATCCATTCATGATGACTGCTCGGATTCTTTCATCCTCTTTTGCTGTATTTATAATTAAGTCTAACATTTCTTTTTCAGTTCTCATCTACTTATAGCCTCCAATTTTTTAATATATAATATAGTGTTATGTATACTGGAGGTCCACGAGCTAATTTCGTTATACACGATACATGTTATAATTTTTGAAACTTCTTTTTCATCCCTTTTTCCTCCTTACATCACTCTTTTACAACTGCCATCACAAACCCATCGTATCCCTTACTTCCTACAGTTTGAAGCGCTGTAGCACTAACACGTGGCTCAGCAGCTATTAATTCATAGAAACGGCGTATTCCTTGTACACGAGGATCGCTACTAGTATTGTCAATAACTTCTCCTTCACGTACTACGTTATCACCAATAATTACAGTACCCGGTCGTGATAGTTTTAGTGCCCATTCAAAATAAGCAGGGTTATTTTGTTTATCAGCATCTATGAAAATAAAATCAAAAGGTTCATACTGCTCATTTTTTATTTGTTGTAAAGAATCTAACGCTAATCCTGTTCGTATTTCAATTTTATCATTCAAATTAGCACGTTCAATATTGCTACGTGCAATTTCTGCATGTTTTTCATTTGCTTCAAATGTAACAACTTGTCCTTCAGATGGTAAGCCCCTTGCAATCCATATCGTGCTATATCCGCCTAGAGTACCAATTTCCAAAATGTTTCGAGCTCCTTGAATTTGTACTAATAGTTGCAAAAACTTCCCTTGCGTTGGCGATACATCATGTGCCGGTAAATTAGCTGCAGCGTTTGCTTGAAGGACCCTTTCTAATGTAGAATCTTTCGGTATTAATACATCACTCACATATTGATCAACAGCCGTCCATTTCTCAATTGTACTCATGTATATACCATCCCCTTAAAGTTTTTTTATGCTTTTCTACCATTCACACTTGATTATACCGAAAATTCCGTTTTATATACAAAAAATAAAGAAGGAACACCCACTCCATTACAGAATAGATGTCCCTTCTTTGTTAATACATGTAGCCCTTACGGATTAGTAGACCAAAGTCCTGCTGATTTAATAAATGTACGTTTATTTAATTTCAGCTGTGCTACGATAAACTCTGCAATATCTTCTGCTTGCATTACTTTATCAGGATTTCCATCAGTTAACCCTAAACCTACAGCCATATCAGTTGCTACTGTACTTGGAGTTAAAGCTGTTACACGAATGTTATGTTTACGAACTTCCATCGCTAACGATTCTGTTAAGCCAAGAACACCAAATTTAGAAGCACTATATGCACTTGTTACAGGCGCGCCTTTTTGTCCTGCTGTAGATGAAATATTAATAATATCACCAGATTGTTGTTCAATCATGCTTGGTAAAGCGGCACGAGTTGCATAGTATACACCCATTAAGTTTACTTGAATGATTTTTTCCCAATCAGCAACGTCTAATTCTAAAAACTTACCAAATTTAGAAATACCAGCGTTATTAATTAAAATATCGATAGACCCTAAACCGTTTTTTAACGTTTCAATTGCAGTCGTTACCTCTTCATACGAAGATACATCAGCAGTCGCAATAACAGCTTTTACGCCTTCTGCTTCCACTTCTTTCGCTACAGCTTTTAAGTTTTCTTCTGAACGAGCTAAAAGACCTACATTTACGCCTTCTTTCGCTAATGCGATCGCTACAGCACGACCAATACCTCTACCTGCTCCTGTAATTAAAGCATTTTTACCTTGTAATAATTCTGCCAAGTATAACACTCCTTAATCTTCTCTGTTGTTTATCATATTAAAAGTGTATCTATGTTTATGTAAAAAGGCAATGATGCACTTTCATGTGCGTAGGTTACTTGTAGGTAACTATAGTAGCTATATATGCCTTTTTAAAGAAAAATAGTGTTAGAAATCTTTCCACCTAACACTACTTTTCTTCATATTTAGGAATACACACAATAAATTCTGTACCATTTCCTTCCTCACTCTCGACTTTTATTTCTCCTTCATGAAGATCAAGTACTTTTTTTACAATAGCTAAACCTAAGCCACTTCCTCCATAGGCACGATTTCGTGAAGAATCCGCTTTATAAAAACGCTCAAAAATATGTTGTTTCTGTTCTTCTGATATACCAATTCCTGAATCACAGATACGCACTTCCACTACTGTCTCATGTTCCTTTAACTGAATAGTGATCGTACCACCGCTTGGAGTAAATTTAATGCTATTATGAATTAAATTAATCCACACTTGACTCATACTTTCTTGGTCTGCAGTTACATGGACTTTCTCTAAATCAAGATCTAATTCAATTTCTTTTTCAGCCCAGAGTGGTTCACTATTTAATACAATTTGCTTTAACTGTTGATCTAATCGATAGCTCACTCTTTCTGGTGTATACTCTTCGGATTCTAAAAGAGTTAGCTTCAATAAGTTTTGACTTAGTTTAGATAATCTCGTTGTTTCAGTTTCAATAATGGTAAGATAATGCTTTCTTTTTTCCTCAGAAAGATTATCATCTTGTAGTGCTCTAGCAAATCCTTTTATAGAAGTTAATGGTGACTGTATTTCATGAGAAACATTTGATACAAACTCTTGTCTCATTTTCTCCATCGTATTCAGTTCATCTGTCATATCATTTATACTTTTTACGAGCACGCCAATTTCTCCATCATACTTTTCTTCATTTCGTATTTTTACGGAGAAGTCTCCTTTTGCAATTTTTTGTATCGGTTCAATAATAGTCCAAATCATTGCCTCTCGTTTTGGCCTCATTAATATTCCAATTAATGTCCAAATAAGAATAATAAATACAAAACCGACCATATCACTAATTAGAAAGGCAACAAACGGCGATACATTTACGTCAAAAGCATTCAATAAACTAGTTGCTACATAAAATGCGATAGACCAAATGATAGTAAGAAAAGTAAAGAGAGCTAATACCGCTCCAAATACTTTCAGCATCTTCAACTTACTCATTCGTTTTCTTTTTCTCATTTACTTATCTCTAAGCGATACCCTAAACCTCTTATTGTTTTAATACTAAATTTCGACTTCTCTTCTTGAAACTTCTCACGTAACCGATTAATATGAACGTCTAGTGTACGTTCATTCCCTTCAAAATCATATCCCCATATTTCTTCAATTAATTGCTCTCTCGAACAAGTTCTTCCCGCCTTAGATCCTAATGTAAAAAGTAACTCGAATTCTTTTAGCGGTAACGTAACCGTTTGTTCCCCCAGTGTCACTTCAAACGTTTTACGGTTTAACAGTACATTTCCAACTTGAATCGATTGCGATACTGTAATTTGGTAACGTTTCAGTAACGCTTTTACTCTCACTACTAATTCTATAGGATCAAATGGTTTTACGAGATAATCATCTGTCCCAAGGTGAAATCCTTTTACTTTTTGTGATGTTTCTCCTTTGGCAGTTAGCATCAGAACCGGGATATCATAGTATTTTCTTAATTCAAAACATACATCAAATCCATCCATATTTGGCATCATGATATCAAGAATAACCATATCGACTTTTACTTCGTCCATTTTCCTAAGTGCATCTATGCCATCAATTGCCTCATATGTTTGAAAGCCTTCCCGCTCTAAAAAAACAGAAACGAGTTCTCTAATATGTGGATCGTCGTCTACTATTAAAATTTTAGGTATCAAAGGAACCATTTCCTTTCTACTAAGCATCTTTTATATTTTTTAAAAATGAATAATCAGCGGAGTACAACCTCCACTGATTATTCATTTTATAATGCACCCTCTTTAATTTTCAATTGTTGCGTTGCAAACTCACGATACATGTCATGTGTACGTAATAATTCATCGTGCGTACCGCTTCCTGTAAGGTTCCCTTTTTCAATAAAGATAATTTTATCTGCATCTACAACCGTAGAAAGCCTATGTGCAATAACCAAAGTTGTTCTGCCTTTCATTAAGTTATTTAATGCCTTTTGGACGACAGACTCGGATTTACTATCTAGACTTGAAGTTGCTTCATCTAACATAAGAATTTGCGGATTTCGAAGTAATGCTCGGGCAATCGCAATTCGCTGTCTTTGTCCTCCAGAAAGCTTCACACCGCGTTCTCCGACTTCTGTTGCATATCCATTTGGTAAATCATGAATAAATGCATCAACATATGCCATAGCTGCTACTTTTTCAATTTCTGCATCCGTCACTTCGCCCTCAACACCGTAACAAATATTATCACGAATCGTTCCATCGATTAACGGACTATCTTGTGATACATAACCAATTTGACGTCGCCATGACTGCAATGAATAGCTCGTAATTGATTCTTTTCCTAATTTAATAGCACCACCAGTTGGCTCATAAAAACGTTCTAATAATGAAAATAAAGTTGTTTTTCCGCTACCACTTGGACCTACAATCGCTGTTACTTTTCCAGATTCAATTGTGAAATCAATATTGTTCAATACTTTCTCATCTTCGTTATACTCAAAATGTACATTTTCAAGAACTATCGACTGCTTAGCATTCGAAACCTTCACACCAGTTTCATGATCTTCTACTTCATATTCTAAAATCGCATTAATTCTTTCCGTTGCACCAATTGCCTTTTGGAATTGTGTAAAGAACATAGATAACTGGCTCATTGGCATAATAATTTGAACTAAATATAAAATAAATGCTACAAGTTCACCTGTTGTTAATGCACCACTAGAAACTCGCATTCCACCATAGCCTACGATAATAACAAGCAGTGCCATTAAAACAAACGACATAACTGGTGAAATTAATGCTTGTACTTTTCCTTCTTTTAAACCAAATTGCAATAACTTTTGTATCCCTGTATTACCTGTCTCATATTCTCTTTTTTCTGTATTTGAAGATTTCACTAAACGAATTTCTGATAACACCTGTGTTAACACACTTGTAAAAGATGCTGTTTCATCTTGAAGCGCTTTTGAAATCTTATACATTTTTCGTCCAAGAGGAACTAAAATTAATACAGATAACGGAATAACCGTTAAGAGTAAAGCTGTCATTTTCCAATCTAAAACAAATAATACAATTAATGATCCAACAATTGAAATACCGCCTGTTAATAAATTTGACAAGTGCTCAGAAATTAATGTTTTCACAACACCTGTATCATTTGTCATACGGCTAATCGTATCGCCTGTTCTATTTTGATCATAATAAGATACTGGTAAAACAAGCACCTTTTTCCACAAACGTTCTCTCAGTCCAGCTACAATCTTCTGCCCAATATAATTTAGTAAATAAATAGACAATCCTGCAGCAATGGTTTGCATGACAAAGAAGGCAACTAGCCCAACAATTTGTCCTGTACTAATTGACGAAAGCGAAAAATTATCTACTAATCCTTTTGTTAACATCGGAATAAATAAACTCGCTCCTGTAGAAAGCAAACTCATTAACAATGCAAAAACAAGAATCCCTTTCGGAGGATTTGTATCTCGAATAAGGCGTAAAAACTGCCTCCAACTTCCTTTTTTCTTCATTTCATTTCTAACTTCCATTCCTGTTCATCTCCTCGTGTTAAGCCAAACTGCTCTTTCTAAAACTAGAATACAGTACAAATGTAAACTGAATGTAAACACACTTTTTCTAGTTTTACAAAATATACATAAAAACTCATCTTTACAACAGATATAAACATCTGATATTATTACCTGGTACTTAATATTATTGTATGTGAATTATAGATAACTAATTTAAAATACTATATAAATCTCCAGTTATTGAAAGGAGTATCCTTTTTGCAAACAAATATACATTCTGAAAAGGAAACAATCATTTTTATTCACGGCTTAGTTGGCAATCGTCGCGCCTTCAAAAAAGAGCATAAACGATTTTCTGCCTCCTACAACATTATAACTTATGACTTATTAGGTCACGGCGACGATAAAGGAGAAGCTATTGAATTTTCATTACAGCGCCTCGTAGATCAATTATTGAAATTATATGAAAAAGAAGGTATTACAGAGGCTCATATTTGCGCTTTAAGCTATGGCTGTTATATCTCCACTATTTTTGCACAAATGCACCCGGAAAAGGTATTAAGCATTTGTCATATTGGTGGACATTATAATAATCCATCCCTTTTATATAACGTATTTCAAAAATTTTGGGAGAAGCGAGGAGACGAATACTCTAAATGGCTCTCTCAATACGCAAATACTATTTTTCCAAGCGGCATATTAAAAGCGAATCCGTTCGCAGTCATTTCAAGAAATATTTACTACCGTTTCGGATTACAATTACATTCATCCATAATTGCCCAATCATTACGACACCGGTTAGAATTCGATTTAAAATCTAAATTAAAATCACTTCCCCACCCTATATTATGGGTAATGGGTGAACAAGATCATCTCTATAAATCTTGCCTATTTGATTTAAAATCTATTTTGCCAAACGTTCTATATAAGGAAATACCTTTAGCAGGACATGCTGCAAACTTATTTCGTCCTAACTATTTTCATGACTTATATGATCGATTTTTAAATGGAAAGTTAAAATAAAAACTACTAAACTTCCAATTTATTCAACTATAAAAAGGCTTCCCAAGTTTCCTTGGAAAGCCTTTTCTCTATACGAAAAGTATAAAATACTTTTTCTTAGTATGCTTTTGTGTAACCTAAAATGTGCTTGCTCCAGTAAGAGTTGCTTACAGAACTAATACGTACACCAGTTGCATCAGTTTCTGCACTAATGAACTGACCGTTTCCTAAGTAAACACCCATGTGAGAAGGACCTGATTTATAAGTATTTTGGAAGTATACTAAATCACCTGGTTGTGGATTACTAGTTTTTGTTTTAGAGCTCCAGTATCCAGCAACTGTTTGACGAGCGCCTTTATGACCAGTTTGATTTAATACGTAGTGAATGAATCCACTGCAGTCAAAACCAGCAGGTGTTGTACCAGCAGTTCTGTATGGTGAACCATTTAAAGATCTAGCGAATCCAGCGATTGAAGACGTATCTCCACCTGTAGGTGCTGTTGGTTTTTGTACTTGGTTAGAACCTTGGTTAGAACCTTGGTTAGAACCTTGGTTAGAACCTTGGTTACCACCAGTCACTCCACCTTTTACAAACTTAACATAGTCTGCACTTACGTAACCTGTGCGGCCATTATGGTTAATCTTGTACCAACCATTTTCTGCGCCAGTAACGTTTAATACTTTACCATTTGTTACCCCACCAATTACAGCATTGTATGTAGCTGGGCCTGTACGTACTTTTAAAGCACCAGTGTTAACAACATAAGAACCACCAGTTTGAACTGTAGTAGTATTGTTGTTGTTGTTTGTAGTTGGTTTTTGTGTTTCGTTAGATACAGCAGAACCACCTTTTGTTACGAAGTCTTTGCTTACGTATCCAGTTCCACCGTTGAAGTTGATTTTAAACCAATCTTGTACTTCACCTACAACTTGTACTGTTTTCCCTTTATTTACAGAACCTAATACTGTATGAGAAGTACTTGGGCCTGTACGTACGTTAAGTGAAGAAACGTTTACTGTGTAAGTACCTGTTCCTTGTTGAACAGTTGTTCCTTTGTTACCACCAGTTGTTACGAAGTCACCACTTACATAACCTGTTTGGCCGTTTACACTTACTTTGAACCAACCGTTTTCTTGTCCAATTACTTGTAGTACTTGACCTTGTTTTACTTTAGAAATAACGTTATGTCCTGTACCAGCACCTGAACGAACATTTAATACATCAGCAGTTACTGTGTATTTTAATTCAGAAGTTGTTTCTACTTTTTTTGTTTCAGTTACAGTCGTTTGAGTTTGTGTTTGAGTTTGTCCATTAATTTCTTTTAGCGCTTCGTTCGAAACTTGTGCATGAGCAGAATCCATACCTGGAACTGCAACACCTGCTACTGAAGCTGCTGCTAAACCTGCAATTACTTTTTTCATAAGTTGTCTTTACTTCCTTTCCCTACTATCCTCTTAAAAAAACATATAAACTTAATACTTTACAATATTATCAAAGTAAAATATTCATCAAGTTCCATTTTTTAACAAGAGTTTTATTTTTCACACGTAGTTCATTTTAAATGCATGAAGTGAATTCCGTGTGAACTTCATGTGAACTTTATCATTAAACATAGTAATTTTGCAACGATTTTCTTCAAATTTCTTATGTATTGCATGAAAATTCGACATTCCATTCATTATCTCAATATAGAATACTTATTTTCTATCCAATAAAAAAATTTATTAACGAATACAAAACAAACTATGTGTTTTCTTGATAAAATGAATTACATGAAGCGTACTCTTATCATGGCAAAAATTACTTAATTAATCAATAGTATAATATTTTCAGAAAACTAATTCCCTATACGATTTATGTTTTTTAAATAATTTGACGAATTGTAAGATTTGGTTCTCAAAACCTCATTCTATGTTAAAGAAATTACACACTCCATTGACTATTTTTTACTAACTATGGAATTTTCGAAATATTTCCGTTATTATTTATATAGCCATATAATATGAAACTCTTATCAACAAAGAGATGTACAATGGGAATTTAAGGACTGCCGACTTCCACCATTCCAAATTGTATTCTTACTAATAATGAACAAGGAGGTGCATTTGTGAAAAACATAATAGACGATCACATAAACAAAAATATAGAACTATACTACGCCTCTATTCAGTTCGTTTCATTTATAACATTACAAAAAATATCAACTATTGAAACACGTAAAAAAGAATTGAAAAATCAGATGAAAAATAGCCAACAAAAAAATCCTTACTACTTATAAAGTGAAACTTTATAAGTAGTAAGGATTTTTTGCATCTCCCACTAATTATTATCCTTCATCAATCGGGCGTTTGCGCGCCGTTAATGCGGGATAATAAAAGGTGAACAGGTCGTATCCCTGTTCACCTTTTATTATTTCTACCTTATTTATAAATTTTCACACGATTTTCTAATGGTTGGAACTCTTTTTCGCCAGCAAGTACTACTGGTTTACCAAATGGCATTTGCGCAGTTAGTTTCCAGTTTTCTGGAACATCCCATTCTTTTCTTACTTCTTCATCAATTAACGGATTATAATGTTGCAATGTAGCACCAAATCCTTCAATTTCTAAAGCTGTCCAAATTGCAAATTGTAACATCCCTGAGGATTGCTGTGACCAAGTTGGAAAGTTCTCTTTATATAGTGCAAATTTTTCTTGAAGCCCTTCCACTACTTCACTGTCTTCAAAGTATAAAACTGTTCCATAACCACTTTTAAATGCATTCATTTTTTCTTCTGTAGGTGCAAAGTTATTTTCAGGTACAATTTTCCGTAACATTTCTTTCGTAAGATCCCATAATTTATCATGTTGTTCTCCTAATAAAACAACAACACGAGCACTTTGAGAATTAAAAGCTGAAGGTGTATGTTTTACAGCATGATAAATCACTTCTTGAATTTTCTCATCAGAAACTACTTGCTCTTTACTAATTGCATAAATAGATCTTCTGTCTTCAATTGCTGAGTAAAAATCTTTTGCCATCATAATTCCCTCCAATTTTCAATTGAGGCTATTTCATATGTATACATCATACAACGCCCCTTCAAACTTATTATTAATAAGTTTATAACTTTATACTATCAACAAACATTGATAAACTCAAATAATAACTCTCACATTTTTTACCTTTTTACTTCCCGTGTTTTAAATAAAAAAGCAGTTTATCGTTACTAAAAATAAGTAACAATAAACTGCCTTCCTCATGTAATGTTCTAACTTAGCATTTTACTTAATTAACTAATCCAAATGTATATGACATTAACTTATTCGTCTCTGTAAAACGTTTTGTTTTACTTGAAGTCCCCATGACTACTGTAATAATTCGAGTATCTCCTTGTTTTGCAGTACCTGTAAAACAGTACCCTGCACTATCTGTAAATCCTGTTTTTAATCCGTCTATTCCTTCTATATATAAACTTTTATTATTTTTGTTTAGCATGTCATTTGTACTGATAACATTAATATTATTAAATGCTAACTGACTTTGACGTAAGTGAGTCACTTCTAATATCTCCGGATAATCTTTTATAAGATGATACGCCAGTTTTGCTACATCGGCAGCTGTCATCTTAGTCTCACTTCCATCAGGCTCTTGTAGCCCTGATGCATTTGCGAATTTAGCATGTTCCGACATTTCTAACTGTTTCGCTTTTGCATTCATAAGTTGAACGAAATCTTTCTCCGTCTTTGCCATATGTTCTGCTAACGCCACCGCCGAATTATTTGCTGATTCAATCATTAATGCATGGTACAAGTCTTTCACAGTCAATGTGTCATTCACTTGGACTGGGATTCTCGCACCCTCTGTTTGCGCTGCTTTCTCACTCATTTTCACCGGATCTTCCCAGCGAACTTTCCCATTATGTACACTCTCTAATAAAAGGTACGCTGTCATCATCTTAGACATACTAGCTGGCGCAAAAGCTTCATTTTCGTTATGTTGATAAATAACATCTCCATTACTCGCATCGATAATCATAGCTGCTTTTGCATCAACTTTTGGTGGGATGTACTTTGACGGAACTACTTTTTCAGTTAACCCAGTTTTAGGTAGCTCTGCCACTTGTAAAGGTGGTCCCTCTACATTTGTTGTACTCTTTTGAGTTCCTTGGAATAAGAACCAACATATCCCTAAAATAATGACTAATAGGATTGTTACTCTTCCCCATTTCAACCGATTCATTTCAAAACTCCTTTAGCAAACCTTTTATACACTCACAGTCAACCATAACAACAATTCCTGCATATCGTCAAGGTAAAAAGTATATTTATTCATATACAACAATTATTATTTCAATCTATTTATGTTACACTATGAATACTGAAATATAAGAATATTCAATGATAAATCCATAAACAAACTATTTAATAGAAAGGATTCATACAAATGATACTTCCAAAACCATTAAAATACGGTGATACTATTGGGATTTATTCGCCCTCTTCACCAGCAACCTACACTTCCCCAAAAAGGTTTGAACGAGCAAAATCTTACTTAAAACAGAAAGGGTTTCATATATTGGAAGGTTCACTTACAAATCAATATGATTATTATCGTTCTGGCAGCATACAAGAGCGTGCTGATGAACTAAATGATTTGATAAGAAATCCAAATATTTCTTGTATCATGTCAACAATTGGTGGGATGAATTCCAATTCATTATTACCTTATATCGATTATGATGCTTTTCATAATAACCCTAAAATAATGATTGGCTATTCAGACGTAACAGCTTTATTACTAGGAATTTATGCAAAAACAGGAACTCCTACATTTTACGGTCCTGCACTCGTTCCTTCTTTTGGAGAATTTGAGCCTTTTGTAGATGACACATACAAATATTTTTCAGAAACATTACTAAACGATCAACCTCTTCCTTACAATATAAAGCAACCGTTATTTTGGTCAGATGAATTTATTAATTGGGAAGAAAAAGTGAAAGAAAAAGAACTTAGACCAAATAATTGGATTTCTATAACGAATGGACAAGCTACTGGGCGTATGATTGGCGGGAACTTAAATACAATACAAGGAATTTGGGGCAGTCCTTATATGCCATCTATTCAAGAAGGTGATATTCTATTTATTGAAGATAGCTCAAAAGATGCAGCTACTATTGAAAGAAGCTTTTCCTTACTTAAACTTAACGGAGTATTTGATAAAGTTTCTGGTATCATTCTTGGAAAACATGAGCAATTTGATGATTGCGGTACGAATCGAAAACCTTACGAAATACTATTAGAAGTACTACAAAATCAAAGAATCCCTTTTCTAGCTGACTTTGATTGTTGTCATACGCATCCAATGATCACTATGCCCATAGGTATTCCAATTAAGCTGGATGCGACCAATAAAACGATACATATTTTAGAAAAATGGACGGTCTAAGCACACTTATATTATAGGAAGAAAATATAATGAACTTACCGTTAGAAAACAATGAAAAGCTCCGTTTATGAAAAACGGAGCTTTTCATTATTGACCTAAATTTTGTATCTTATCTTTCAAATCTCGCACTTGATCCATCGTCTGCATAAGCTCAGAGTTTTTAAATTGCTCTACATCAATTTTCCCTTCCTCTACCTTCTTCATAGACGTATCAATTAATGTATTTAACTTTTCATTATATCCGACGATTTGTTGGTGAAGATCCTTCGCAACATCTGGTGGTGTTAATTCATTAAAAGCTGGTATATCTTGTTTAATTTCATTTAGCTTCGCTTCCAATTCTTTTCGGGCTTCTTTATCATTAACAGCCTTTTCCGCTAACGCCGGAGCTTCATTTGCAAATGCGCTTATTTCATTCACATAGTCTGTTGCCTTTTGAGCATAATCTAATGAGTTCTTTCCTTCCTCTACTATCGAACAACCTATTAAACCAATTGAAACTATCAATACTAATAAAATTGATTTTATTTTCATTTTAGACTCCCTTCGTCTTTATAATTGTCTGTAAGCTTCCCTTCATAACTTCTAGCTTAATTGCTTATAACCTTTTTTCAAATAGCAATTTACCCACTTACATGCCCTATTATTGTTACAACATCAATTTCTATATGTACGCTAATAATATCTTCAATTATATCCATATATCCTTGTCCTATAGCTGTTCCATAGTGTAATGACAGCCCCTTCTTTTCATAAACTGACTTTGGCACTGTAAAAATAAATCTCCTCAAGTTTCTTTCATCAGCTGGTTCCATAATTAAAACAATCCCATCCTCATCAAACATATACACTCGCCCTCCAACTTTACATTCACTATGGCTCAGTATTGCCTTGGTCAACTAAATTTAAAACCTAAAAATACGATACACGCTGCTCTATAATTAAAATAAGAAGCATTCATTCTTTTTTTAAAGAATGAACGCTTCTTCAAAACGTTGTTTTAAAGGTCCTTTCCCCCTGTAGATGGGGGATATCACTCCCCCTCAATACACATCTCTTGCCTATCATTTTCGGACAATATAGAGCATATCTGTTTCAGATAACCCAAATTTCTTAGCGCTTTTCATTCCTTGTTTTTCAGCTACGTTATACAGTTCCACCTTAAATCCTGCATTCATTAATCGTTGAATAAATCCTGATTGATTATAAATTCTTACATGATCTTCATGACCAAAAGCTAATTTTCTTAATTTCGGTGTTACAATTAATTCATTCTCTATAATAGAATCTACATTCATTACGATTGGCACTTGAATAATTCCCCATCCATTTGGCTTTAATATTCTATATAACTCTCGCATCGCTTTTTCATCATCGAAAACGCGTTCTAATACATGGTTACATAAAATCACATCAAATGTGTTATTTTCATATACAATTCTTGTAACATCTATTTCTTTCATTAACGGATCCTTCGGTTCAATATCTCCACATACATATGTAATGTTTTTATACTGACTAAACCATCCTCTTACCTTTGCTTCCGGTGCAATATGAAGTACAGTATCATTTCCACTTAATAAATCAGTTTCCATTTCAATATAAACACGATATAACCGTTCACGATCCATCGAATCACATACCGGACAAATCCCCGTATCTTTATTCCACATCTCGAATTTATATTTTGGAAAATCGTAATGTGCTGGCCAAGGGGAAAATTTTGCAAATTGTTGATTGCAATATTGACAATAACATACTTCTTTCTCAAATATACGAGTAACTACCTTATTTAGTGCCTTCTCTATCTTTCCATTATCAATTTCATTTAATTGCCCACCTCTTACTGCATCTTTCATTATGAACACCGCATTTTCCAAACAATAAGTCAAGCACTCTTTATAATCTTGCTCATCATTTAAAAATCCACTATTATATGCATCTATTATTAATTCAATCCATTCCTCAATTGTCATGAATATAAACTGCTTTTGCTTTCGTCCACTATACTGTCTAAAATAACTAAGAGGTTCCTGTATATAAACGACTCTACCTTTCTTCATCATATCGAGCCATGTTGCAATGTCATGAATAGCAGAATAAGCTTTCCCCTTAAAACAACCAAACTCCCCTCCAAAAAACTTCCGATTAAACAGAACTGTTGTAGGTTCACCAACTACATTTTTCAAGTTTTTTAACATATAATTCCCTAATTCTTTCCCTTCAAAAAGTGTAGTTTCTTTGGCAATTTTCATATTCAATGTTGATGGTGGTAAAACCTCTCCATTCTCATCAATTAGTTCCCGATATGATGTCACAAACGAAATGTTTTCTATTCTAAAAAAACAATTCATCATTCTTTTAATCTTTTCAGGATGAAACAAGTCATCATCTAATAAAAAGTTTATATACTCTCCAGTTGCAAGTTCTATACATTTATTAAAGTTCTCAGCTTCTAATGGGGTTTCACTTTTAACATATGTAATGCATTCATATTCACGTAAATATGGTTGGATCATCGCGTGAACTTCAACGTTCGTACTGTCGTCAGAAATTATTATTTCAATATTTTCATATGTTTGATTCAAAGCACTTTTGAGAGCTAATTCCAAATAATGAGGTTTATTGTAGGCAGGAATAAGTATGCTAACTTTCGGTAAATGAGAGTTATAATTCATATATTGTTTTTTCTTTTCTATATTAATTTTCTTTAGCTTAATTTGTTGATAAAAATCTAATGTATATAATAGTGATGATGGAACTATTCTTCTTGCATAGTCTAGAAAATTAGTTATTGCTTTGTCTAACTCTGTTTCATTAGCTAAAAAACCATATTTTTCTCCAACTATAATACTATGTGAAAAATCTTCTAATCCATCCATAAGTTTATTAGATTCATTTAACTGTTGACCTGGATGTAATCGGAAGTAACTAAGTGTCTCCGCTATATATACTGCTTTTCCTTTACTTAATAAGGATAACCATGAGGCGATATCTACGTTGCATAGATACCTCCTTTTATCAAACATACCATACGGTTCTTTCAAATCATTTTTACGAAATAATACCGTTGTAGGTTCTCCTATATAATTCTTTTGATTTACAATTACCCTATTTGCTAATTCCACCCCATCTACTATTGTGTCATTTTCAAATAGACGTACTGTTGAATAAATATGTCTTAATTCGTTCTCTTCATCATCAATTACTTGACGATGGGATGTTACGAGCTTAATTTCATGATTTAAATCATTGACATAATATTTCATCATTTTTTCAATTTTATTAACATGAAATATATCATCATCCATTAAAAAGTTAATATACTCGCCGTTCGCCTCATTACATAACATAAGTGCATTTTCAAATTGCCCTAGAGTTGAGCTATTTTTTATATAATTAATATTTGAATACTTACACAAATATTTTTGTAATACCTTTTCTGTTTCGTCATTCGTACTATCATCTCCAATAATAATTTCTATGTTAGGATATGTTTGTTCTAACACACTACATAATGCTTTTTCAAAGTAGTGAGGACGATTATAAGTAGGAATTAATACACTCACCAATGGCATTCGATCTATCGCCTCTTTACTTTTTTCAAAAGGACCTCTCATCTTATTCCTCCACCTTTTCGCATATTATTTATATACGCGACACAAAATCACATGACTAAAACCGTATGGAACCTTTATACTTTTATGCAAGCTCGTAACAAAATATCCTACTTTTCACTCCTATATATACACATTCAATAATACAGACATTTGATTTACAGCTTTCCATTCATAATGATTACCATCCTAAAACAGTATTGAGCCAAATAAATCTATACGTTGAAATGAATATATATTTCTTAACAAAAAACAGCTACACCATAAGGTGCAGCTATTTTTACGATAAGTACTTAATCAAATTATATTCCTTTATCTAGCTCATAAAGCATACGATATCTCTCATTTTCTTTAAGTAATTGCTCATGACTTCCTTGCATTACAATTTGACCATGATCAAGGAATATAACTTCATCTACATGTTCAATTCCTACAAGATGATGCGTAATCCAAATGACTGTATTTTCTTCCGTTGCAGAAAACATTGTTTCTATTAAAGATAACTCTGTCTTTGGATCTAACCCGATAGTAGGTTCATCAAGTACAATAATCGGCGCTTCTTGCATAAGCGTTCTAGCAAAAGCAACCCTTTGTCTTTCTCCACCAGAAAATCTCTTCCCCATTTCATGCATTTTTGTTTGTAATCCATCTGGAAGAGAAGCGATATGCAAAGCTAATTGTGCTTTCTCTAAAGCGTTCCATATCTCTTCATCATTAGCCTCTGGTTTACCGATTCGCACATTGTTTCCAATTGTCGTATCGAACAAATGCGGTTTTTGATTTAATACGGAAATATATTTGGATAAAAGATTCGTATGCGCTTGTTCACCATTCAATAAAACTTGTCCATGTACCGGACTTAACGCCCCTGTTAACAATTTTAGTAAAGTAGATTTCCCTGTCCCACTTCTACCTAAAATGGCAATTTTTTTTCCTGCTTTTATTTGTAACGATATATCTTTTAATACAGTCTCGTTACTGTCTGGATAACTATACGATACATGATTCAGTTCAATATCTACATGTTTTGGTGCACCGTAATCCTTATCTTCATGCAAATCCATTTCATCATGTAAAACACTATCACTTTCTACACGATTCAGACGATGAGCAGATTCTACATAAGATGGGATTCGATCGACGGCATCTGAAATCGGAATAAGCGCATTCGTTACAGATAAAGTCATTAATACGAAGGCCGCGATAACTGTAGGTGCAATCTGTTCACTTGCCGCTTCATTCCCAGTCCATATAATCATTGAAATAACTACAATACCTACTACTAAATGAATGAGACTGTCTCGAATATGATACCAGCGTTTCAATCTCTTCTCTGTTTTTAACAATCGATCATTTTGCTCTACATACTCATTAATAAATTCATCTTTTCGACCACTTGCCTGCCAATCCGATAATCCAAAGACTGCATCTGTTAGTTGTTGATACAAACGGCTTCTTCCCTGCTTTAAAGTAACATGATGTCGCCTCATCAATAGTAATGATACGAATGGAAGAAGAAAAACGATAATAGCTAACATACAACCAGCAATCAGTGCAAATACGAAGTCAAATGTACCGATAACAAGTACGAAAATGATATATACAACTAGTGCTAATATACTAGGGAATATTGTACGTAAATATAGGTTTTGCAAATGCTCTATATCTTCGGATAGTACGCCTAACACATCACCCGTTTGAAATCGCGAACGGAAAAATAACGCCTGTGGTTCTACTATTCTGTATAGTTTCGTTCTCATTCGTTCTAATATGCGTAGTACGACATCATGTCCCACTAAACGCTCTATATAATGGAAAACAGCTTGCCCTATACTAAACGCACGTGTTGCAACAATCGGAACATATACAGCCATTACATTTTCTGGTCTAAGAGCAGATTTAGAGATTAAATAACCTGAAATAAAAAGTAACATCGCACCTGAACTAACTCCAAGAAGCCCAAGGAAAATAGTTAAAGTCATTCTACCTTTATTTTGCTGTATATAAGGTTTAACCCAGTTACTCATTTCTCTCTCCTCTCTTCCCTATGAAAATGTAATGTCTCTTTCTTTAACAGTTCTTCATACGTTCCACTTTCTTTAATTTTCCCTTTATTTAAAATAAAAATATGATCCATTTGTTTCATCCAATGCAGACGATGTGTTGCAAGAAATACTAACTTACCTTCAAACAGACGTAACATCGATTGCTTTATTTCAAATTCAGTTTCATTATCAAGATGCGCCGTAGGTTCATCTAATAAAATGATTGGTTTTTTACTTAAAAGTGCACGCGCCATAGCGACACGTTGTTCTTGCCCGCCACTAAGCATACGTCCACCTTCTCCGATTCTTTCGTACATCCCGTTCGGAAGGGATGTAACGAGTGAACGAAGACCAACTTCATTAATAACTCTTTCCACTTCTTCATCAGTTGTATTTGTTTCATAAAAACAAATGTTATCTTTTAATGAAAGCGGGAAAATATAAGGTTGCTGCGGAATATAAGCAATATTCTTTTGCCACTCTTCACGAGTAGCCCCGTCAATTTCCACACCATTTACAATCATCTTGCCACCCGAAGGAGTTAAAAATCCCGCTAATACGTCGATTAACGTTGATTTTCCTGCTCCACTTTCACCAATTACACCTATAGCGCCGGTGCCTTTCCAAGTAAAATCAATTCCCTCTAATATAGCTTTTTCAGATTCATCACTCTTTACTTTTACATCTTGTAAATTCAAGTTACTAGAGGAATTCCATATTAGACCTACATTTGATTCTTTTTTTCCTATTTCTTTTTGTTGCTGTAAAATCTCTTCTATTTGCTCCATTGCAAGTTGTCCATCTAACGTAGCATGATAATTCGCTCCAACTTGTTTAATCGGCAGAAAATATTCCGGAGCTAAAATTAAAATCGTAAGGGCTGGTAATAGTATAATTGTCCCGTCTATTAAACGTATCCCTAATCCGACCGCCACAAATGCAATTGATAAACTCGTAAAGAAATCTAATGCAAAAGAAGAAAGAAAAGCAACTCGCAAAGTACGCATCGTTGCTTTTCTATACCTTTTACTTACTTTTTCAATCTTTCCTTCGTGCTGTTTACTTTTCCCTAAATACTTTAATGTTTCTAATCCTTTTAACGTATCTACAAAATGATTAGAAAGTACACGATATGTTTCATATTGACTATCAGCCATTTTCTGCGCTGCTAATCCTAAAAGAATCATAAATATGATTACAATAGGAATCGTTACAACTAAAATGATTCCAGACTTAATATCCAGCGTAAAAACATATAGAACAATTAATCCCGGAACGATACTACTTCTAATCATTTTAGGGATTGTCAATTCAATATATGTTTTAAATTTTTCAATCCCTTCAATCGATAAGGTAACCAGATGACCTGTTCCGACAGTTTGAACATATCTTGGGCCTAACGTGAAATATGCCTCTATTAATTGCTTTCTTAGCAACGATCCTGTTTTTTCAGCGAAACGTTCCACTAAAATTTGTGATATTCGAACCAACATGTGGCGCGCTGCAAACATGACCCCAAAATAAACAGTTTCATTCAACACAGATTGCACTGTTTCTCCATTAAATAAAAACGTAATAGCTCTCGCTAAAAACACTGTTTGCGCAATAATACTAAAAGCTTCTAAAATACTAATAATCGTTAACTCTACATATAACATACGGCTACCGGGATAAGACGGAAGTCCTCTTTTTCTTTTCATTAGTACTCCAAATCGTTGTCTGACTTAACAGGTTGTCTAAATACATAATAACTCCATATTTGGCTTCCAATAACGAAAGGCAAAATAGCAATCGCAAAGTAAGTCATAAGTTTTAATGCATAAGCTCCTGATGCTGCATTGTAAATTGTCAAATCATTCATTGCTCCTAAAGAGCTAATCATAACACGTGGGAACATACCGATAAATACACTCGCACTTAGTAAAATGATTGTTAAACTCGTCATAAAGAAAGCCCAACCATCTCTTCTTCTTTTATTTAATAAAGTGGACGCTAATAGTGCTACAAAAGCTCCAATTGGTACCATAATCCATTCTGTACCATGGGCAGTGAAAATATCGGTTTTCCATAACCCTATACCAGCAAAAATAAGAAGTGTTATTAATGAAAATGGTGCAATTTTTATTGCAGCAATTCGTGCACGTTCTCTCAATTTACCAGTTGTACGTATTGTAAGGAATTGTAGTCCATGAACAATACATAGCAGAAGGAACATTACTCCACCAAGTAACGCAAATGGATGAAGTAATTGTAAGAATCCACCTACAACATTTTTACTCTCATCGATAGGTACACCTACCATAAAGTTTGCAATCGCAACTCCCCAAAGGATAGGAGGTAGCATACTTCCAATAAACATACCCCAATCCCATGCACTCTTCCATTTATGATTATCTATTTTCGCCCTGAATTTAAAGGAAACACCTCTTAAAATTAAAGCAAGTAGCATAAATACAAAGGGAACATAAAAACCACTAAATAAAGTTGCATACCAGTGCGGAAATGCCGCAAACATAGCGCCACCAGCACAAACAAGCCATACTTCATTCGCGTGCCAGAACGGTCCTATTGTATTCAAGTAAACTCGTTTTTCAAAATCATTCTTTCCTAAAAACCTTGAAACCATTCCTACACCAAAATCGAAACCTTCCAGTACGAAGAATCCAACAAATAAGATTGCAATAACTAAAAACCACAACTCATTAAGAGATAACATACTCTTCCTCCTTATCAAATGGATCATGGCTTTGATAATCCTTTTTCGTTTTCTTATTCGTATGTCCCTTAATAGTACGAACAAATAAGTACACACAAATTCCACCCATAATTAAATACATTGATGTGAATGAAATAAGTGAGAATAGTACTTCACCGAATGTTACATTTGGTGATACAGCATCTTCTGTTTTCATTACACCAAATACTACCCAAGGCTGACGACCCATTTCAGTCATAATCCACCCTACTGTATTACCAATGAACGGAAGAGAAATTGCATACACCATTACTTTTAAATACCACGTTTTTTCAGCTAAACGATCTTTTCTTGATAAGAACCATCCGTAAGCTCCTAGAAGTAACATGAATGTTCCACTCATTACCATTGCTCTAAAACTCCAAAACATCGTATGCACTGGAGGAATATAATCTCCAGGTCCATATTTTTCTTCATATTGTTTTTGAATTTGATTCATCCCTTCAACTTGACCGCTAAACTTATCATACGACAATAGACTTAGCATATAAGGGATTTGAATTTCAAATGAATTTTCTTTCTTCTCTGTATCAATTTTCGCAAATGCTGTAAATGGCGCTGGATCCTCACTCGTATTCCATAGCGCTTCAGCTGCAGCCATTTTCATTGGATGTGTCTTAATTAATTGTTGTGCTTGTGCATGACCGAAGAACAATACAAGCGCTGTTGTAATCGTTCCAACAATGATAGAAATTCGGAACGATTTTTTAAATACTACAGTTTCTTGTCCTTTTGTAATTTTCCATGCACTTACACCCGCAATAAAGAATGCACCTGTTGCAATTGCTGCTGTAATTGTATGCGGGAACTGTACCCATAATTGTGGATTTTGAATAATCGCTAAAAAGTCATTCATTTGCGCTCGACCATCTGCTGCCATTTCATACCCTACAGGTGACTGCATAAATGCACTTGCAGTTAAAATCCAAAACGCTGATAACATTGTTCCAATTGAAAGGAGCCAAATACATAGTAAGTGAATTCGCTTCGGTAGTTTATCTTCACCGAATACCCATAAACCTAAAAATGTAGACTCAATGAAAAATGCTAGTAATCCTTCAATTGCAAGTGATGGACCAAATACATCACCTACGAAACGTGAATATGTGGACCAGTTCATACCAAACTGAAATTCTTGTAAAATACCTGTTACTACACCTACTGCAAAGTTAATAAGGAATAATTGCGTCCAAAACTTCGCCATCTTCTTATATACTTCTTGTCCTTTTACCACATACAACGTTTGCATTATCGCAATAATAAAAGCTAAACCAATTGACAGCGGAACAAAAAAGTAATGGAAAAT
This sequence comes from Bacillus cereus group sp. N11, assembly GCF_016483605.1. Classification (NCBI taxonomy): domain Bacteria; kingdom Bacillati; phylum Bacillota; class Bacilli; order Caryophanales; family Bacillaceae; genus Bacillus; species Bacillus cereus group sp. N11. The sequence continues at coordinate 482,414 of NZ_JAEHBN010000002.1, read as the reverse complement.
CGTTGTTGATGCGAACTGTATTCGTGCCAATTCGAGCGTTTCCATACTAAAATCACTTCCTTCATAGTTTTTATAATTAAAATTAATTGAGCAATCTAAAAAAACTCAATTATTAAGAAATGCGAAAAGACAAAAACATCTTGTATGTATTGTCGAAAAATGCAAAATTTCAGTTTTTCAAACTATTTCAATGCTATTTTTTATCTTTTCACTATTTCTGTAGTGTTTTGATTCGTTAATCGAATTGTATAATATACTTACATAATAAATTCAGATGATTTTTGACGTATTATTGACATCATTTTGTCTGAAATATGTCTTTTGGTATTTTTTTGAATTATATTTTTCACGTTATTAAAATGCATTTTTCGAATGTAAGACTTACTCTTTTATCAATAAAAGTATCCCTTCCCTCTTTGTACACTTGACTTTTATTCCAAAAAATGTCCTTGAAACTAACCAGAAAAAACGCTAAATTTTTGTCAAGAGAAAAATGCATTTCCAAAATTCAATCCTATCATTTTGCTATTCAAAAATAGAAAATAAGGCTCTTCTCTCTAAACTAAAAGTTCATTTCTTTGTCATTTTTTCAAACGAAATAAAGTGAAACTTTAATCAGTGGGGGATTTGTTCATCCCCACTGATTATTAGCCCTCGCCAATCGAGCGTTTATGGACGATGTAACCTCTTTGCTTCAGCCTAATTTTGAGGTGGGAGTTTTACTTCCCGCAAATAGCGAGATAAATACATAAAAAAATACCGAGAATCCAATGGATTCTCGGTATTTTCAAATTATTTCGCTGTATGTTTTCTAACAGCTGGTAAAATTTCAGTAGCAATTAATTCAATGTTTTTCTCAATTTTATTAAATGGCACACCGCCGAAATCAATTTGTGCCATAAAACGTTGCTGTCCGAACAATTCATATTGATAAAGCATTTTTTCAATGATTTGCTGCGGGCTACCAATCATTAACGCATCACGGTAATCTAACGCATTTGTAAATTGTTGCTTCGGATACCCACCACCACGCAATGCAATCATTCCAGCATTAATATGAGGATAATATTCACTAAGCGCATCTTGTGAATTTTCTGCTGTATAGAATAAACTCGTTGTTGCAATCGGTAAACTCGCTGGATCAAATCCATTTTGCGCAGCCGCCTCACGATAAGCATCTACTGAAACTTTAAAATTAATAGCTGGTCCGCCAAGTGTTGTTATCATCATTGGAACACCTGCGCGTCCTGCTTTAATCGCACTTGCTGGCGGACCACCTACAGCACGCCAAATTGGTAAGTTATTATTTTTAGCTCTTGGAATAATCGAAGCGTGCTCAAGTGGTGCTCTGAACTGCCCATTCCATGTGACATGTTCCTCTTTATTAATCTTTAATAAAAGATCCATCTTCTCCTCAAATAGCTCTTCATAATCATTTACATCATAACCAAGTAAACTATATCCTCCAATACGAGAACCTCGACCAGCTACGATTTCAGCACGCCCATTAGAAATTAAATCAATTGTTGCAAAGTCTTCATATACTCGAACTGGATCTGATGTACTTAATATCGTTGCTGAACTTGCAATTTTTATATTTTTCGTTGCTTGCGCAATAGCTCCTAAAATAACTGTATGTGCTTGCGTTGTAAAATGCGTTTGATGGCTTTCACCGACAGCAAACACATCAAGCCCGGCTTCATCTGCTATCTTAGCTGTTTCAATTAGTTCATGAATTCTTTTCTCTGGAGTAATTTTCTCTCCATTATGTGGATTTAAAATATGATCCCCAATTGAATATAATCCAAACTCAATTCCTTTACTTGTATCCATACGGTATTTTTCCATAGTTGCTCTCTCCCTTAATCAAGTGGTGTTAACTTCTCTTCTATCTCTTGTCTTCTCTCTTCTAAAAATGATGGTAAATCAAGTTCTTTTCCTAATTCTTCAACTGCTGAATCTATAGTAAAACCTGGTCCGTCAGTCGCAATTTCAAATAAAATCCCATTGGGTTCACGGAAATATACACTTTTAAAGTAAAAACGATCAATAATCCCCGTCGTTTCAAAACCTTTTTCTTTCACTGCTTCATTCCAATAGTTTAGCTCTTCATCATTTTTCACACGAATTGCTACATGATGAATACTTCCCTTTCCAGGTCTTTCATTTTCTCCCTCTTGCTCTTTCACTAAAATTTCTCCGAAAGACTGACCTAGGACAGATTGATATATCCCTTCACCCTCAGAGAGAGATACTTCTTTATACCCAAACAAATCTGTTAACGTTTTTGATAATTTATTTAAGTCCCTTACAGTCATTTCAACTGTACCCATGCCTAAAATACGATGATTTTGCTTTACAGAAGATTCATTCCATGCAGTCCAATATTCTGGTACTTCTTCGCCGTTATTATTTAACAGTACTAAGCGGAGACCGTCTGGATCTTCAAAATGCAGTGCATCTCGCTTGGCATATGTTGTAATTTCTCCATGTGTCACTTGAAGTGATTTAAAACGCTCCTGCCAAAATGTAAGGCTCTCTATTGAAGGTACGAGTAATCCTATTTGTGTTATCGCATTCGTACCATGAATTGTTCTCCCAACATTCGGCATTTCAAAAAATGATAGTTCAGTCCCTGCACTACCTGTCAAATCCCCGTAAAACAAATGATACATAAAAGGATTATCTTGATTGACTGTCTTTTTCACTCGTCGTAGTCCTAAAACATCTCGATAAAAATCATTATTCGTTTTCGCATTTTTTGTTACCATAGAAATGTGGTGGTGTCCTGGAATTGTATACATAAAGCTTCCTCCTTTTATCACTTGATTAGTCAATTGATTCTGTAAAAAAAATTACTCTTGCGGTAATTCTTTTTTTTCACTATGCTTATGAACTTTTGTCATTAACTCGTATAGTATTTTCTGTTCTTCCTCGTTCAATACATCATCAAAAAATGATGATTGAAATGCAAGTTGCTCTGGCAATGCTTTTTCTAAAGCTGCTTCCCCTTGCTCTGTAAGACTAATGGTTTTCGTTTTCCAATCTTGCTTTCGTACAATATATCCTTCTTTTTCAAGACGAGTTAACATTCGAGAAATACCGCCTTGCGTAACAGTAACCTTTTCAGCTAACTCCATTTGTGTCAACGGCTGGTATGTCCGTATTTGCAAAAGGACATCAAATTGGGCTGTCGTTAAATCAAACCGTTTTAAAAATTCGTTTGACATTTGATTACTTTGATTCGTAAATCGTATTAAACGTAACCATATTAACGATCCTATCGTATTATCACGCATGTTTTATCACTTCCTAGCGTTTATCTTATTATCACTTTACTACGCAAGTGATGTTAATGCAAGTGATAATTACATTTTTTTATATAACTCAACTTACTTGAACTTAACCAAAGGTATTACTCGTGTAGTATTAGGTCTACTTACCATACTCTACATCTCCATAAAAAAAAGGATTAAGCTCCAACGCCTAATCCTTATCATGCATTTATTTTTGTTTTCCAAAACGGTATGTTTGAAATTCACACCATCTAACCTATTATTTTCTTTTATCGTACCGTAAATTCATTCAAGATTACCGTCTTCATGTAAAACTTGTATAGGTTTGGATAAGAGACCCTTGTTTACACCCATCGGGCTTTTACGGGATAAATTACTTAAGTTCCACTTTTACTTCCTCCTTAGACATAACATCAGGTCTATAAATTAATTGAAGATTTGAATCTTTTGACTATACTAATTTTCTATATGTGCCAAAAGATGAATATGGTCATCCATTTACGTATGTTGGATTTGTTACAGGATATTATTTTCAAGCTTATGGTGCAGATCGTATATACTTATTCTTCAATAAAGAATTAAGAAAAGCAGTAATTTGTTTTGAGTATACATAAGATAACCAAGAAAAATCCATTTTGAACCTTTTTACTTGAATCAAAATGGATTTTTTATAAATAATTAATCTATATTTCAATTCCACATCTACTGTGAAATGTGTAGAACTTCATATATTGTAATATCCTTCATTGCTTCAATTTCAGGCTTTTCTTCATAAAAATCAAAATGACTATATCCCCACTTATCTGGGTTATAGACTATTACATTCCCTATACAATTTTCTGTATTCTGGACATTCTGATTCGAAATATTAAATTGAGCCCCAATCAATGAATCCATTTGAGAAATACTCCCTACATATTCAACAACATATCTACTTTTTCTAAAGTCATTACTTACATTAACAACGAATGGAACACCTATATTTATTTGTTGCCACCCGAACGATTGTAAAATATTATCGTAATACCCTTCAAAGATAAATTTGTTCATCCCTTCATGACCATTCCAAATATATAAAGGTGCATAGCAATTATAGAAATTCCCGTCCTTACCTGCCTCAGTAATTAAATAGGCCTTAAAATTCAACTCTTGAAAACCATCTGTTTTATGACCATTCTTTTTTACCCTTTCTCTAATAATCCTTATATCATAATCCTTTGGCAAAATAACCTTATATTGCATTCCAATCATGTTTATCACTCACTTTCAATCTTATATACATAATGATAAACCGATGGCTAACTAACGTAAAATAGGTATAAATTATGTTTGGTATCATTTATAATGATACCGTATAAGGGGCTGAAATGAATGGAAATAAATGATCTTATCATATTTAAAACTGTAGCGAATGAAGGCTCTATTAGTAAAGCTGCTAAAGAGCTAGGTTATGTGCAACCGAATATAACGGAGCGAATAAAAAAATTAGAACAAGAGTTAGAAACACCATTACTACATAGAGATAACAAAGGTGTTTCATTGTTACCTTCTGGTGACATTTTATTAGACTACACGAATAGAATATTAACTCTGTTAGAAGAAGCAAAAAATGAAATTAAAACGAGTGGTTCTTCTTATGTAATTGCGACATCACAATCTATTTTAACAAATTATTTAAGTATGCGCATTAAAGAAAATTTTAGGAGTTACCAACTATACATTGAAAGTAGTAGCCACTTACAAACACTGTTACAGCAACAAAAAGTTGATATGGTCATAACTTATGAGGATTATCCTGACGCAGCGTTTAAAAAAGTATTCACCACTTCAATTTCTGTAGGTTTATTAAAAGCGAAAGAAAAGTGTACCATTGACTATTCAAAAGAACTTTTCTTCGTTAGTAATGACAAGAAGTGCCCTTTTAGAAATAAGACAATACAATTTTTAAAAGAAAACAATCTATCTCAGCGCCAACTTCAACAGTTAGATTCTTATTCGCTTATGGAAGAATTTATCGTTGAGGGAAATGGGATAGCTTTTTTACCGATTAAAAATGATAAGTTAGTAACAATTGAAAATGTTCCAATAGAGAAATTAGCTGTTCATTTTTTTACGAATCGAAACTTTATTAAGCATACCCCTGATGAACTATTTGAGTAATAGAATGACTTTGTTTACAAACTTTTTTCAAAATAAAAACCCCTCTTGAACGTATATAAAAGAGGGATTTTTTTTATATACAATCGATTTTTCACACGTTCTGCTCCACACCTGCGCTTTTCTCCTTCTTACTCCTTTTAACACTCTTCAACTGCTTAACCGTTCCAACTAATCCTTTCGGAAAAACTAGTAACACGATTATATACAATAACCCTAGAATAATCGTCCATCTTTCAAAAATCGGATACTCCGTCGCTAATTCTGATAAATAATATTTTAGTGATTCAATGATACCAGCTCCTGCAATGGCTCCGATTAACGTTCCAACCCCTCCAATCATTGTCATTAATAATGCATTTAACGTCATTTCAATTGAAAATACAGTCGTATTTACAAAGCGTAATGTGATGACGAATAGACCACCGCTAATCGCTGCAACTATTCCTGCCACTACACTTGCGATAATTTTATAATGAAGAACTTTATAACCAAGTGCTTCAACTCTTTGTTCATTTTGTGAAATTGCCTTTAATACTTTCCCAATTGAAGATTTTGTGAAAAGACGTAGCAAAATGAAAATATTGATTAAACATATAAACGTTACATAATAAAATGTAAAACGATCACGGAATATTTCTGGTACTCCAAATGTAAATCCATCTCCTCCGTGAGTTAGCCCACGCCATTTTTCAGCAAGTACGAAAAACAACTGTGAAATAGCGAGCGTTAACATTGCATAAAAATGACTTTTCAACCGTAAAGAAAGCAAGCCGATTATATAACTAACGATTGCTGAAACGATAATTGCCGCTATTATACCGATGAAAAAGTTTGTTATTGATACACCTTGCCGATCGAATAAAAGTGCTACCCCATATGCTCCTATTCCAAAGAACATACAGTGGCCGAACGATACAATTCCTGTATAACCAAGCAATATATCAAAACTCATTGCAAAAATAGCAAAGATGAAGATTTGAGTGAACAAAATTAACAAGCTCCGTGAATCATTTACGAACGGAAATACACTTAAACAAATGAGCATAAATACTCCGAAGTATACTTTAATTCGATTCGATGTGTTGTTCACCATTTCACCCCTTTTCACCAACAAGTCCAGTTGGCTTCACTATTAAGAAAAACAGTAACATTAACATATTGATTGCAAGTGATAAATCTGGCATGAAATATGCTGTAAAAGCTCCGGCTAATCCGACAATTAAAGAAGCGATAGCTGAACCTTGGACGCTACCTAACCCTCCAATTATTACTACAATGAAAGCTAAAATTGCATATTGCATACCCATTTCGGCGAAAACAACGCCTGAATATGGTGCAAATAAGAATCCACCTAACGCTGCCATTCCTGCTCCTAATAGAAAGACGAACGAAAATATAGCTTTCACGTTAATGCCGAGTGCTTGAACCATCTCCTTATCCATTACACCAGCGCGGATCATAAGACCTATCTTTGTTTTTTTGAGTAGTAATAGTAGAGCAATGTAAATTAGTATCCCAACTAAAATAACGAACAACCGGTATTTTATTAATATAACCCCTCCAAATGTATAGCTACCTTGTAACCATATCGGTAACTTTGCACTAATTGGATTCGGTCCCCAAAATATTTTTATACACTCACTAAGAACGAGCATTCCTCCGAGTGTAACGAGTAGCTGGCGAACATGGTTTCCATACACTGGCCTAATAAGAAATCGTTCTAAAATAAAACCAAGCAACATTCCCATAGCAACCGCTCCAACTAACGCTAACACATAACTACCTGTCATATTAAATAACCAAACGCCTGTAAAAGCTCCCCATGCAAATAAACCACCATGTGCAAAGTTTAAAACGCTCATTAGGCCGAAAATAAGTGAAAGACCTGATGCTAATAAAAAAATAAGCATCCCGGTTGAAACGCCGTTTACAAATAAGTTAATTAACACATCCACGTTCTATCCCCCCGTATCAATGTTAAGAAATACCTAAATATTTATGACATGTTTCTTTATCCTCTCGCAGCTCATTCATAAAACCTTTATGCACAATACGCCCATTATCCATAATGTAAAAATAATCACCGATTTGACTAGCCATCATAAAATTTTGTTCAACAAGTAAAACAGTCGTTTTCTCCTTCATTTTCAAAATTGCTACCATTAATTTTTCTATCATAATTGGTGATAGCCCCTTACTTGGCTCGTCAATAAGCAATAGTCCATCACTATTAATAAATGCTCTTGAAATAGCCAACATTTGTTTTTGTCCCCCGCTTAAAAGCCCACTTTTCTTATTCCAAAACTGCTTTAAATCAGGAAATAGCTCGAGCATCCAATCTATTTTCTCGTGAACTTCTTCTCCTTTTCCACTCGCAAGTGCGAACGTCTCTTCTACTGTTAAATCATGAAAAATCCCTTGATTTTCTGGTACATAGCCTATTCCTTTTCTTGAAATTAAATGTGTAGATAATCCATTGACCTGCGTACTATCATAATAAATCTCACCATTTGCTATCCGATGAAATCCCATAACCGATCGCAACGTTGTTGTTTTTCCCGCCCCGTTTCTTCCAAACAGTACAGTAATCGTCCCTTTCTCAACAGTGAGTGATACCCCTTGTAAAATATGAAACTGATCTAAATACGTCTCTATATTATTCACTTGTAATAGAGCCACTATATAATCCCCCTAAATAAGCACTTTGTACACGCTCATCTTTCATCATTTCTTCTGGTAACCCTTCCGCTAATAACTCGCCATGAAATAAAACGATAAGATGGTCCGACAAACCTAGTACCATATCCATTTTGTGTTCGATGAGTACGATTGTGCTCTCTGGATGTTTTTTAATATTTTCAATCACTTGTAAAATAGCCGGAACTTCCTCAACTGAAATACCCGCAGTTGGCTCATCAAGCAGTAATACATCTGTCTTTAATGCTAATAACATAGCAAGCTCTAACTTTCTTTTTTCCCCGTGAGCTAAATCTTTTGCTAATACCCCCTCTTTCTCATGAAGTAGCACTGTTTTTAAAAGACGTCTCGCCTCTCCAGTTTGCTGCTTTAACTTAGCTACATTCGGGAAAAAACTGTAATAATCTTGAACGAATGATTGAACACTTAAACGTACATTTTCAAGTACCGTTAACTCTGGGAATATATTTGTAAGCTGAAAAGAGCGCCCGATTCCTAATCTTGTTCGGTCTGAAATCGATAATTTTGTAATCTCTTTTCCTTTAAAATACACTTCACCTTTCGTCGGAGAAATTTGTCCACTTAGTAAGTTAAATAACGTTGTCTTGCCGGCACCATTCGGTCCAATAATTGAAATGAGCTTTCCCTTTTGTACCGTTAAATTAACATCTTTAATAACATGATGGTCACCAAAAGATACACAAAGATTTTTCGTCTCTAACAAATGTGTCACGAAATCCCTCCCTTTAAAGCTTTCAGTATGAAAGAAATACGTATAAAGAGGGTATCCCCTCTTTATACAAAAACAACAGAAAATTCAGTCTATTTATTTTGAACTGGTGGTTCTGTCTCTTTCATCGTTAATTCTCGCTCTAACACTGGTACCGGATAATCAACACCATCTTGCTTTTTCAACGTGATAGAATATAGCGTCTGCATCGCTTGGTGGTCTTTCTCTCTAAATTTCATCTTTCCTTTCGGTGTATCAAATTCCATTCCTTCCATTTTCTTAATCAATGTATTTACATCTGTATCACCATTTGTTTTCTTTAATGCTTCCACAATGGAAATTGCCGCTGACATTCCTCCTGCTGTAAATAAATCTGGTACTGCACCATTAAATCTTTTTTTATGTTCTTCAACTAACCAGTCATTCACCTTATTTTTTGGAAGTGCATGATAATAAACAGAAAAACCTTGCATTCCTACTAATGCATCCATCGTTTTTAATGCTGGTATATCCGGTGCACCAGTAGAGACTTTAATACCTTGCGCTTCCACATTCATATCTTTCAACTGTTTCCAAGGTGAATTTGCCCCTGCCCAAACGATAAATAAGTAATCTGGTTTTGAGCTAATGATATTTTGAATATTTGCCGTAAAATCTGTTGAATTCGTGTCAGCGTATTGCTCGTTTACAATGTTTGCTCCTAATTTTTTCGCACCCGCTTTAAATGCCGCAATCCCTTCACGACCAAAAGCGTTATCTGGAGCAAACGTCGCAATCTTTACATCTTTTTTCGCAATTGCTGCTGCTCCTGCAATCGCATCTTGTGAGGAACTTCTTCCAGTTCTAAAAATATATTTATTCCAGTTCTTCCCGGTAATACTATCAGCAACTGCCGGTTCTACAACCATAATTTTTTCATATTCTTCAGCAAGTGGTAAAACCGCTAACGTATCACTTGAACTAGACGATCCGACTAAGAAATCAACTTTCTCTTCTTCTAATAATTTCGTAGCTTTCTTTACCGCTACATCGGCTTTCGTTTCTGTATCTTCTACTACAAACTTAATTTTTTTCCCTTCCACTTTCCCTGTTCCACCAGTTGCATAGTCTAACCCTAATTCAAATCCGTTCACTGTTTGCTTTCCATACGATTCTAATGGACCTGTTAATGATGCAAGAACCCCTACCTTAATCGTTTTTTCATCCTCTGTACTTGTTTTCTTTCCTGAACAAGCTGCCGTTATTAATAACGAACCTAAAACACAACCAGTAAACATTGTTTTTAGCCACTTACGTTTTTTCATCGACATTGTGATCCTCCCCATACTTTACTTTCTGATAGAATCAAACACGCCAAATTCCCCTGCCCGTAATCATGACTTTTAAACTATAAGATAGATAATGGAAAACTGTTGTAGTATCCTCTACATTCGGCACAAATCTATAATCACCTTCCTATTAAATGGAAACGGACATACAATCAATATATATTCCGTTATCCAATTGAAAATACTGTTTCATTACAGTATTCATCACGAAAAAAAGCTGCAATAATTAACTTAAGTTAATTATTGCAGCCTACATAAAAAGCACTTAATTATTTTCTACCCTTTCTAACCCTTCAACCAATTGTTTCTTATCTAGCCCTTCCCCGATTACTACCAAGTTTGTCGGGAAACCAAAATCTTGCTCCAGTAAAGTTGGTACGCCAAACGAATATTGGAATAGATGAGGGTATTTATCTCCATGGAATTTCACAAAACCTTTCACTCGATAAATACTATCTGGTAAATTCGAAAGCCATTCATATAATTTGTCTTGATCAATCGATTTCGTAAATTGATACGTCATCGTTTGTATATGTAAATGCTGTTTAACATGAAGTGTCTCGTGTTCCCCAGCACTCACAAATTCAGCTTCTTCTATATCATCTAAAGATATATTACAATATTTTGTTTCAAACAATTTCGCATGATTATTTATTGCTTTCACTTCTTCAAGTACTTTGTTCTTATCTTCTTCTGTTAGTAAATCTGATTTATTAATAAGAAGGTGACTACTAAATTTCATTTGCTCATGCAGTAACTGTTGCACATTTGCACTTAATATACTTCGATTTAACCATCTTACTGCATCTAAAACGACTACAATTGATTTCACTTCTAAGAAAGGTGCTAAAATTGGTGATACACATGCATCTAATACTTCAATTGGATGTGCGACGCCTGTTGTTTCTATGTAAATTACATCTGGTCTTTCTTGCTGATATAATGAATGCAATTGTATTTCAAGTTCTTCCTTTAACGTACAACAAATACATCCTTTTAGTAATTCTCTTAACACATTCTCTTTACCAATAATATCTGTATCTACTGAGTATTCACCAATTTCATTCATTAAAACAGCAACTTTTCTATTCTTCTTCTTCTCCGCTAATAATAAATTTTGTAATAATGTTGATTTTCCACTACCTAAAAAACCACCTAATATATGAATTTCCACTTTATTCATTTGATCAACCATCCATTTCTTTATTTCAAACGTATTCAAAGCGTAATAATTACGATTTATATTTATCATTTTATTAAAAGAATAACAATTTGTAAATATATCTTCTATCTTCACTTTTCATTTACTTCATGAGCAACTCTAATTCCAGACTCAATCGCTCCCTGCATCCACCCATGTGTCAACGTTGTATGTTCTCCTGCAAAGTGTACGTTTCCAGCCGGCGACGCAATATAAGGAAATAATTCTAGCTCTTGGCCTGGTTCAAAAGCTGTAAATGCTCCGCAAGAATACGTATTCTTACTCCAGCTAAAAGATTCCCCTGTTATAAACTCACTATAGACTACATTCCCATATATTTGCGCTAAATTTTTCAATGCGTAACGAATACGCTCTCTATGCGGGAGACTATCCCATGTTAAAGCCTCATCCGCCCACGTATAACTTGCTATAACGATAGCTGCCCCTGGTGACTGAATGCCATAGCTCGGATAATATGTAAAACGTATCGGTAAATCCGTAATAGATTTCCCACCATACTGCCCGACTCTTTCCCAAAATCTACTTTTGAACTCTATCGCAATTTTAGTTGCAGCAATATAATTTAATTCACGAATTGCTCGTCTTTTAAAATAAGTGAATAAATGAAATGGCTGAACTTCTACAAATCGTAACGCCGAAAACGGAATTGTGATAATAGCAATATCACTTGTTATTGTAAATGGATCTAACGTTTGTTCATGGTTTACTTGCAGCATCACTTTATTATCTTCTTGTATTATTTTTTCTACTTTATAGGACATAAAAATATTATCCTTTAGCTGTGGCAAAAATGCATTTGGTAATGCATCCATCCCGCCCGTTATCTCGTAATATTTCGCCGTTGAAGTAAAAAAAATCATTTCCCGTAATACTTCAATTAAAGACATTCCCATATATGCTTCCATATCAAGAAGTACACCAATCATATCTATTGCTCCATCCGAATAATACTCCATTAAAAATGAACCAAGCGAATACGTTTTATACTTTTTTTCAACGATAAACCAGTTTTTATTAGGATCCTTCTTAATATAATTTAGTATTGGTTCTAATACCTCAAGCATTAGCTCTTCTGCCGTTTTTCCTCTTTCTTTATCCAAAACCGGATATTCAAGTATACTTGGATCATTTTCAAACACATTCAATCTCGTTTGAATATGATTCGTATAAATGATATCTGCAAAAGTTTTATTTATAAAAAGGTTTAACGGTAGTTTAAATTTACGAATATACGCTAAAGTTAACTCATGCGTATCAGGAATTCTCATCGGTCCTGCATTAAAGTATAAACCCGCACTAAACGGTTCACGAATCGTATACACCCTGCCACCTATTCTATTATTTGCTTCTATAATCGTTACTTCATGTCCAGCCTCTTTTAATAAAGAACCTGCAACTAATCCAGAAATCCCTGCACCGGCAACTGTAATTTGTTTGGGGTTATTCGTTTTGGCAAGCCCTTCATGAACAATTTGAAGCATTTGTTCCATCGATAATGGATTCCCCATACCATTTCCCCTTTTAAAAAGGATTTTACTGAATTATATTCAGTTAACTGAATTCCTATGTTTTGTTCGCAAATTTGAACGGATACATTTTCAAATACTTGAATATCTTTTATAAAATGTAATAAACTAGATATGAATCTATAGAAGTAGGACGTATTATCTTACATAATAAAATCAATGAAATTGCGAGGAATTGTGAAATGAAAAAAGGTATTAACCGTGTTGTATTAGTAGGAACAGGTGCAGTTGGATGTAGCTATGCTTACTGCATGATTAACCAAGCTGTAGCTGAAGAATTTGTTTTAGTTGATGTAAATGAAGCAAAAGCTGAAGGAGAAGCAATGGATTTAAGTCACGCTGTTCCATTTGCACCAGCTCCAACTAGAGTATGGAAAGGCAGCTACGAAGATTGTAAAGATGCTGATCTTGTAGTCATTACAGCTGGATTACCACAAAAGCCAGGTGAAACACGTTTAGATTTAGTTGAGAAAAACGCTAAAATCTTTAAACAAATCGTTCGCAGTATTATGGATAGCGGATTTGATGGCATCTTCTTAATCGCAACAAACCCTGTAGATATTTTAACGTACGTTACTTGGAAAGAATCTGGTTTACCAAAAGAACGAGTAATCGGTTCTGGTACAACGCTTGACTCTGCTCGTTTCCGCTATATGTTAGGTGAGTACTTCGACATTGGTCCACACAACATTCATGCTTATATTATCGGAGAACATGGCGATACAGAACTTCCAGTATGGAGTCACGTATCAGTTGGTATTCAAAAACTACAAACGCTTCTTGATAAAGACAACACATACACACAAGAAGATTTAGACAAAATTTTCATAAATGTTCGTGATGCAGCCTACCATATTATTGAGCGCAAAGGTGCAACTTATTATGGTATTGGTATGTCACTTCTGCGTGTTACAAAAGCTATTTTAAACGACGAAAATAGCGTATTAACAGTTTCAGCATACTTAGAAGGTCAATACGGTCAAAAAGATGTTTATATCGGCGTACCTGCTGTTTTAAATCGCGGCGGTGTTCGTGAAATTTTAGAAGTAGAATTAAGTGAAGACGAAGAATTAAAATTCGATCACTCTGTTCAAGTGTTGAAAGAAACAATGGCTCCCGTTCTTTAATCGTATATTTCATTCAAAAAAGCAATCCAATTCATATTGGATTGCTTTTTTATATTTTTATTGTTCATCCTCAATCTAAACCGTAATATGATCCATAATAGAAAGGAGTGATTTTATGGATGATTCTTGGACAATTGTCATCCTCTTACTAGCTGTAGCGTCATTAATACTTTTTCTCTTTTTAATCATCAGAACGCTATTTCCAACTAAAAAATATGATAAGAATCTCGGGTTGATCCTTATTATTTTAAGCTTATTAGCAATACCGATAAGTATGTTCCTTATAGGAGGATGGGCAGGTATGGGGATTGGCATAATCGCGGTCCTTATTTTTACTGCTGTTATTATAGCTTTAATTGCAAATAAATTTATAAAACTACCTCCTCAAAAAAAAAATAAGAAATAACCGATGTTTTCAAAAAGACAACATCGGTTATTTCTATCACTTATTGCTTTTAATCAATTTATCATTATTTACGTCAAGTACATCTAATAAAAAGATAAAGATCGGTATCCCGATAATAAGCCCCCATATTCCGAGGAAATGCTCTGAAAAGATGAGAATCATAAATGTATAAAAGACAGGCAAATTCGTTTTTGCAGACATAAATTTTGGATTTAAAAAATAACTTTCAAGAGCGTGAATCACTGTAATGAACACTAGTATGTACAAAACGTACATAACCCCACCTACGTTATAGGCAATGATACAAAGTGGAAACAGTGAAATGATTACGCCGGCAACAGGAATCAACCCTAATAAGAAAATCATAACAGCTAATACGAGAAGCTGTGGAAATCCTAAAACGATTAATGCAATGACAGTCAGGATACAATTTACAACTGCAATTAAAAATTGTGCTTCAATTACTTTACCGAACGACCTTGCAAACCTTTCACCAAAATATGCAATCTCCTCATAAAAAATCTTTAGCTTACTCTCTTTAAACTTAGAAGTAAATGTAATAATACGCTCTTTTTCTAATAAGAAAAATAAGCTTAATATTAAAGACAATAATATTTGTAAACTCACCTTTCCTATATTCGCTATCGATTGATAGATGACGTCTACACCTTGTTCTATATATTTTGATACTTCCATTCCATTAATTGTCGAAAGTGCATATTTAATGATCTCATTATCCGGTGGATTTTGAAAAAACAGTTTAAATTGATAAATCAATTGTGAAATTTGTATCGTTAGCACAGGCAAATATTTATACAATGTTGTGCCGATAAAGGAAACTAATATTATATACAAACATGCGATAACAATTTTTCGATTCACTTTCAATTTCTTTGAAATAAAACGTTGAAACCGATCCATTAAAAATGTCAGTATAAACGTAATTAATATTAAATTGATCATACTTTTTAATCCATATAATACAAACGCTAATATTATTAAAACGATAAACCGTTGAAACCCTCTACTTCGAAAAAAATTTTTCACTTCATTCATTAAGATTTAACCTCCCCCTTCTATGGATGGAAATTTGATATATTACAAAACGAACGTATTCATTGTAATACTATTACATTTTATGAACTTCTATAGACAATCTTTCTTACTAATTTGGAAGAATCCTTTTTTTCTTTTTTAATGTCTGATTTTTAATCTAATCCTTTCCTAAAAACTATTTTTAAATTCTATATTTTAGGAGAACGTCTATTTTTAGACTGTTGTTCATACGCATATCCAATATTGAAAAGTTCTTTTTCACCAAACTGCCTCCCGACAAATACAACACCTACTGGCTCTCCATTTTTATCATAACCTGCTGGTACCGCTAATTCAGGATAACCAGCTACAGCTGATAAAAGAACTTCATCGTTATTAATCATGACTAAAGCGTCCAATCCTTTTTCTACTAAATATCTATCTAGCTCTTTCCTTGCATTTTCTTGACTCGTTTGAACTACTTTTTCAAATTCATCTTTCGTTATAGCAGATTTTTCAGAGCCCTCAATTAATGTTTGTCCATATTTCATTCTTCTTTTACTATCTTTTTTATTAAACGCTATAATCTCTTCTAACGATTTTACAGGCACATTTTTTTGCTTCGAAAGATAGTCGTTAACATTATGTTTGAACTCATATTCTAATGTTTGCAGATTATCTACACCCTCGCTACTTAACTGAATATCATCAGTCAATATCGCACCGGCATCTTGAATGTCTTTTCTAATCTTTTCTGCTACTGCTTTTCTATTTTCATCTTGTTGATCTACAGAAAAAAGAATCCCTATCTTTTTTCCTTTTAATCCATCTATTGATAAATCATTCGTATAATCTATTCTATCTCTATCTTTCATTTTTTCTGTCATAGCATCTTTTTCATCATAACCTACCATTGTATTAAATAACGTTGCCGCGTCTTTTACCGTTCTTGCCATTGGCCCTGCAGTATCAAGTGCTTCAGCTAATGGGATAATGCCAGCTCTGCTAACCATACCTAACGATGGACGTAACCCAACTACAGATTGCTGCGTCGCTGGTGCGACAATAGACCCCGTCGTTTCTGTCCCAATTGCAAGCGGTGCAAAATCTGCCGCAACCACTGTAGCAGACCCCGAACTCGATCCTGATGTATCAAATGTAATTGGACCGTACGGATTTAAATTTTGCCCTTTCTTCCCGCTATATCCACTTGGCATTGTAAAAGATAAATAATTCGCCCATTCAGACATATTTGCTTTACCTAAAACAAATGCCCCCTCTTCTTTCAACTTCTTCACAATCGTCGCATCTTCATCTGCAACCCAATCTTTTAATACAAAAGTGCCTGCGCTTGTCGGCATCACTTTTGCAGTTTGTACATTATCTTTTACGATGACAGGAATGCCGTATAAGTTCGATTTTTTATTTAACGACCTCTCTTTATCTAACTTTCGTGCTTGCTCTATTGCATTTGGATTAATCTCTGTAACAGCATTTAATGATATTCCATTTTGGTCATGTTCTTGTATTCTAAAGAGATAAATACTCGTTAATTCTTCATATGATAATTTTCCATCATCGACCATATTTTGAAGTTCATCCACAGTTGCATTTACAACTGCTTTTTCTTTTATCTTTACATTATCTATGTTGATTCCTTTAAGCTGCTTATGTATCGGCTTTAACACTCTGTCTTTATCATATACAATACGCTCTGGTTCCTTTGGAAAATAATTTTTATACACGTAATATCCACCGGCACATACCAATAGGACAATACCTCCGGCGATAGACAACGTTATCTTTACCCACTTTTTCATGTTGCTTCCTCCACTCTTACAGTTGCTCAGTTATATAAAAAAGAGAGTTATCTTTTACTTAACTCTCTCCAATCAAAATGTTAAATGAAAAAATGAATGATTTCAATCTAATCACTTCTTTTTTTGCATTTGCTTCGCTAACATTTCTTTCACTTGATTATACGTTAATCCTGAATTTTTATTTAAACGTTTTACTTCCTCGACATCAGTACCTACCACTGTATATTTTTTCTCGTCATTCATTTTCCTACTTCCTTTCTCACCTGACTATTTGTTATATTCCTTCCCTAAATGCTTATAAATTAACACTAATACAAAAAAGGAAGCTGTTTCTAAGCACAGCTTCCTTCTCGTTACATATTGTATTTCTTAATAAAATTTCACTACATCTTCAGTAGGTAAGAATGTTCTTTCTGCTGGCTGTTCATTTGGTTCACCAAATGGCATTTGACCTACTAAGCTCCACTCTGCTGGAATGTTCCAAGTTTCTTTTACTTCAGCATCTACGATTGGGTTGTAATGTTGCAGTGATGCGCCAATTCCTTCATCAGATAATAGCATCCACACAGTATGTTGTAACATTGCATTACCTTGATGAGACCAGCTTCCTCCACTCTTACAGTTGCTCAGTTATATAAAAAAGAGAGTTATCTTTTACTTAACTCTCTCCAATCAAAATGTTAAATGAAAAAATGAATGATTTCAATCTAATCACTTCTTTTTTTGCATTTGCTTCGCTAACATTTCTTTCACTTGATTATACGTTAATCCTGAATTTTTATTTAAACGTTTTACTTCCTCGACATCAGTACCTACCACTGTATATTTTTTCTCGTCATTCATTTTCCTACTTCCTTTCTCACCTGACTATTTGTTATATTCCTTCCCTAAATGCTTATAAATTAACACTAATACAAAAAAGGAAGCTGTTTCTAAGCACAGCTTCCTTCTCGTTACATATTGTATTTCTTAATAAAATTTCACTACATCTTCAGTAGGTAAGAATGTTCTTTCTGCTGGCTGTTCATTTGGTTCACCAAATGGCATTTGACCTACTAAGCTCCACTCTGCTGGAATGTTCCAAGTTTCTTTTACTTCAGCATCTACGATTGGGTTGTAATGTTGCAGTGATGCGCCAATTCCTTCATCAGATAATAGCATCCACACAGTATGTTGTAACATTGCATTACCTTGATGAGACCAGAATGGGAATTGATCTTTATATAACGGTGCATTTTCTTGCATTTTTTCTACAGTTGCTTGGTCTTCAAAGAATAAAACTGTACCTACACCTGTATGGAAACCTTTTAGTCTTTCTACAGTCGCTTCAAAGTTTTCTGCTGGTACGCGTGATCTAAGCGTTTCTTTTACGATATCCCAAAACTTTTCATGCTCTCCATCCATTAATACAACCATACGGCCACTTTGCATATTAAAAGATGTTGGTGCGTGTAAAGCTGTTTTTAACACTTCTTCAATTCTTTCTTTCGTAATCGCATCGTTTTTTGTTACTTTACGAATTGAACGACGGTTCACGATTGCTTCTTTTAAATTTGTTGTAGTTGCTGACATTTTAATTCCTCCAAATATTTGTTTTATTATTTATTTTGTTATTTCATAACAATCGAATTAGCAATATCCATCGGTATTACATTGCACACCTTCAAATGAATTTGTTTTATCCTTTTCAATTTCTTTATCAATGACCCTTTCTAGTGTTTCTTTACTAGCAAGCCCTTGAATGACTTCATCTCCAATCATGACAGTTGGAACAGCCATAATATTCGCTTCATCATATGCGTGCTGAATTGCTTCTTGATGCTTTTCTTTATATTTACGAGTTACTAAAGCATCTTTAAATTCCGCCTCAGGAAGTCCTACTTCTACCGCTAATTTTGTTAACACATCAATATCTTCAATGTTTTGCTCTTCTTGGAAAAATGCTGTGAATACGCGGTGATGATACTCATTACCTAGTCCACGTTCTTTCGCAAATTGACATCCTTCGAAAGCTAAATGCGTATATGGATGTGGGGAAACACGTGGCAAACGCATATCAATTCCTAACTTCTTCGCTGTCGGAAGAATGAAAGCATCCCATGAACCTAATTTTTCTGGCTCATTCCATGGGTCTATTTTTGAATATGGACTTGGACGTAATTCAAATGGCATCCATTCAATCTCTACATCTTTCTCTTTCACTACCTCATCTAATGGACCTTTTGCTAAAAAACAAAACGGACATATAAAGTCTGAGTATACTTTCATTTTTACAGTCATAATTTTTACACCTTACCTTTATAGTTGTAATCAATATAGTTACATCGATAATAAAAAAATATAGATAATATTTTAAGCATTCATTTTCTCTTGTAAAGATTCAAACAACTGCCCCATCGAAATATTTTTCAAAACTTCTTCCATCGCGGATTGTGCTTGAATTAATATAACTTCTAACACCACTTGAATATTCGCCCCAATTGGACAATCTGGATTCGGTTGCTCGTGAATATGAAATAGCTTGTCTTCTTCGACTACGTTCACTGCATGATACACATCTAACAATGTGATTTCATGTAAATCCTTTAATAATCCCGCACCACCTGGCCCGCGATTTACGTAAACAAATCCAGCTTGTTTCAAGTACGACATAATTTTACGGATTACTACCGGATTTGTATTTACACTTTCAGCCATATAGTCTGAAGTACAAAGTGAAGATGGATTGTTTTTCAAAATAGATAAAATATGAACAGCTATAGAAAAGCGGCTACTAATTTTCATCGTCATCACCACCTCGATGTAATCATTATAGTTACAACTAAAAAATAAGTCAATCCTTTTCACAGATTTTTTATAAGTAAATTAAAAAGTGTCCCATTATGATATATGAGACACCTCTTTTTATTCTGCAAATAGCGCTTGAAATTCTTCAATAAATAGCTGCACAGCGATTGAAGAATCCTTTAATGAAGGAGCAGCTAAAGCAATTTCTCTCCATACTTGTGGTTCCAATTCTCTCGTTTGCACATTTTTTGGTAAATTCGTTAAAGATAATTCAGCCAATATTGCAATGCCTAATCCTTCTTGAATCATATTTAAAGCTGTAGTAACTGTCGAAATTACATACTCAGCCCGAAGTGGTACGTTTGCTTGTTTAAACATATCAATAATGGGTGGTTCGTATCCACCCTTACATAATATGATCGGTTCATTCTCTAAATCACTAATTGTAATAGCGTCCTTCTTACAGAGAGGATGATCCTCTCTTAAGATAACAACCATTTTCCCCTTCGCTAATGGAACAATCTCCATATCTTTATTAGGCAAAATAACAATTCCTATATCAATAACCCTCGATACTAACCAATCTTCAACTTCTTTAATCGTTCCTTCACAAAGAACGACTTCTAAGTTCGGATACTTCTCCTTAAAAAGGTTTATCATTTTGGGTAAGAAATGTGCAGAAGCGCTCGGAAAACTCCCAATTCGAATCGTCCCAACTTCGTGTCCTTTCTCCATCGCAACTTCTTGCTCAATTTTCTCAATTCCATTCAATATTTCTCTAATATGAACAAGAATTCTCTCTCCTACGTCAGTAACAATTAAACCTTCTCTCTTATCACGTATAAGAATCGTAATATCTAATTCTGACTCAATACTTGAAATGGCATGACTGACAGCAGGCTGTGTCATATTAAGTGCTTTTGCTGCTTTCGTAAAACTACCTAATTCAACCGTTTTAATCAAAACTTGTAGTTGTGTAATGGTCATAACTAATCACTTATACCCCTTATAAAAAAGATTCATTTTATTTATCACAGTCGATATCATAGTGAAATGAAATACAACAAGGAGGTCTTACCGTGACACAGCTTTCTCGAACAAAAACGGCCATAATCCTTACTTTTCTCGTTATTATGTGGGGAATTAATTGGCCTTTATCTAAATTTGCCTTGCATTATACACCACCTGTTTTATTTGCAGGCGTTAGAACTTTAATTGGGGGATTCATTTTACTTATTTTCGCATTACCGAAATACAAAGCGCTACATTTAAAAGAAACTTGGCATTTATACGTTATTTCTTCTTTACTTAACATCATTATCTTTTACGGACTACAAACTATCGGTCTTCAATACATGCCCGCTGGATTATTTTCCGCAATTGTATTTCTACAGCCTGTTTTACTCGGCATTTTCTCGTGGATATGGCTTGAAGAATCAATGTATGGCTTAAAAATTTTCGGTTTAATTCTAGGATTTATTGGCGTGGGGGTTATTAGCTCTAGTAGCTTAACCGGCCATATTTCTATCATTGGAATCCTTCTCGCATTAGGTTGTGCGATTGGATGGGCACTAGGTACAGTATTTATTAAAAAAACCGGGCACCGCGTTAATGCTATTTGGATGGTAACACTTCAGCTTATTATTGGAGGTCTTTGCTTAGTCGGATTTGGATCAGAGTTTGAAAGCTGGTCTAGTATCGCTTGGAGTATGCCATTTGTTAGTGTGCTACTCTTTATTTCGTTCTTTGTTATTGCAATGGGATGGCTCGCTTACTTCACACTTGTTGGAGCTGGTGAAGCAAGTAAAGTTGGAGCTTATACGTTCCTTATCCCTCTTATCGCTATTATTGTAAGTTCAATTTTCTTACATGAGGCCATTACAATGAGCTTGTTTATCGGTCTATTATTTATTGTCGTGAGTATTTGCTTTGTAAATATAAAGCCGAAAACACTTACTGTAAGGCAGCAGGTTGAAGTGAAATAAATAAACGTGAAAAAGAGCCTACTATTTGTAGGCTCTTTCTTATACCTTACTTTTTACGACGTACTACAAAAACAAACGTACCTACCGAAGATACAATCGCTAAAACTGATAACACAATTGCTATTGCTTGCATATTACTTGTACCTTCATTTTTTACCACACTAGATACTTCTCCATGTTCTCCAGTTAAGGACGTACCTTTTGCAATTGTAGTAACTGAATGCGGTTTTTCAGCTTTCTCATCGCCTGTCCATTCAACAATTTCTCCGTCTTTATATTGTTGATACGCATCCCAGGCTATCTTTTGTTCTTTATCTGGGTTTTTAGCGACGAAAGTAAATCGTTGGAACTGACCAGATAAAATCCCTTCTCCTGTTGCTTCCCATACTACAGTTTTCACTTTTCCAGCATTATCTTTTTGCTCTTCCACTTTCCACCCTGGCACTGGTTCATACTGTTGAAACTCAACGCCGGACGGTATTTTCAATGTAACTTTTGTCGTTGCTACATTCTTTTCAACTGGTACTTTTATCGTGTAAGTCTCCCAAGAGTTAACATCCGAAGTTGCTGGCTTCACAGTGACGTGCGCACTTACAGGTAACGAAAAAATTCCCATTGCAATTATTGTTGCGATCATTGTTGTTCCTAATTTTTTTATACGTTTCATTTTCTATTAGCTCCTTTTTATCTATACCTTCTCTTTATCTGCCACCTACAATAAATTTATAATCCGTATCGAAGCTATCAAGAGATTTTGTTAACCCATGAACTTGTATATTCCAATTTCCTGTCATGTTAATATACATACCTTCCGCTTCATATTCTCCCGGTGAAATTGCTGAAACTTTAAATGAACCTTTACCCATATTCATATCTAACGATTGAGTCGTCAA
Source organism: Bacillus cereus group sp. N11 (assembly GCF_016483605.1). Lineage (NCBI taxonomy): Bacteria > Bacillati > Bacillota > Bacilli > Caryophanales > Bacillaceae > Bacillus > Bacillus cereus group sp. N11. The sequence continues at coordinate 459,402 of NZ_JAEHBN010000002.1, read as the reverse complement.
TACAATTTGTTCCATATTAGTAACAGGCTGTCCATTCTCATCCTTCAAAGTAATATGAAATGTATTCTGTCCTACCTTATTAGGGCTTACATGTAAAGTAAGTTCATATCCATTATCTAATTGTTTACTCTCTGTAAAAGGTCCAGTAGGAGGCATCGGCGGTGTTTGTACGTTTGTCATAAAAGCTACGATTATGAAAACGATAATTCCAATGATCAACTCTACTTTCAGCGTAGCGCCTAATCCTTGTCGGGTTCGCATTTTCCCTTTCACATAATGAATAATTCCCAATATCCCCATGAAAACGAATAAAAGTATCTTTGCTAATAATGCTAATCCATACTTCGTATCAAATAGGGAATGAATCGTGGGAATAAAAAATGTACTGTTAAAAAGACCCGTTAATACAATGACTATGACAGCACCTGTTGCCCATGGTGAAAAACGCTTAATTGCATCCCAATACTTCGTCCACTTGTCATCCTCTTTACGTAAAAGAAGAATAATCGATGATAGACCGCCAACCCATAACGAAGCTGCGAATAAATGTAGAAAGTCCATAACGACAGCAATGTCTTTAAACTTCAAACCAAATGCGTGACTATTAAAGGCTTTCATAACGAGTAACCCAATAAAAAGTAATATTGGAATGCTCCATACTTTAAACGATGAAAGTTTCTCACGCTTCAACGCAAAATAAGTAACAATGATAAGCACACTAATAAGAGCCATTTGAGTGATCCATACATAACCAAAAACAGATAGTTGCAATGTTTCTTTTAATAATAGTGGATCAAATGCTTCTAACCACGAAACATCAGCATTTATTTTCGCTTGCAATGGTAGATTGCATAGTAAGCTAATGAATATACCTATTAATGATATCCATATTATTCTCTTACTCCTTGAGTGAACTTCTATTGCATCCCCTTTATATATAATAAGATTAAAGAATAGAACTCCTAAAAATAGTGAGAAACTTGTATATAGAACCCCGCGTTCCATAATCATATCGATTTGCGGGACATACCCCATCTCTTCTACTTGTACATCATCTGCTCCCGCTTCGGCTAACCCAATCTGGAACGGAATAACTCCTTGAATTGGATGTCCATCAGCTGAAATAGCTTTCCATTGAATAGAATAGAGACCGTCTTTAAGATTCTCTTTTACCCCTGCCTCTAATAGTTTTTTGTTTCTTTTATCAATATGAGCATCCTTTAAATCTACTCTTTTACCTGAGGTATCTCTTACAAACAATGTATTAAAATGTGAAACTTGTATATCCTCATCAAATTCGATTTTCACGACAGTTGGTGCTTTCTTCAACGTTTCATTTTCAACAGGATTTGATTTCACAACATATGCATGAGCAGACGCGCTTTTTGGTATCAATATAATAAGCACACATGCTATTACTAGCCATGCCCCTAACCTTCTCATTACTTTCACACTCATTTCACTTCTTTCTTCTTCATCGCTACACTTTCATTACTTTATACTTCCTAGTTTGATTTTCTGACGAAATATTAACCTGATTAAGTATAAATTTCCATGCTATATAATACTTACTTTCTCCCCGCCTTTAAACTACTAATATAATAGTAACTACCCTAATTAAAACAACTTATATTTTTAAAGTCGATTGTAATTATATCATAAAATATATTTATGTAAGTTCCTTAAGAAGAAAAGTTCTCGTGAATCATTTGTGAAAAAAATGTGAAATACATAAAGTGAAACTTTAATTAGCCCTCACCAATAGAGCTTTTACGGGCAGTAAGACTCCTACAAATAGCGAGATAAATTAATAGGTGTTACGTAATAACGTAACACCTTTTAAAAAATATCCTTCTTCTATTTCTCTTCCGGATAATCACAATACTCAATAATCGTTCCTTCTGTATCCGCTGGGTTCAGGTAAATTAATCGTCTACCATGTTTATTCATTCGAAGTGTATGCTCTAATGTTCGAATACCTTGTTCTTTTAATTCTTCTAAAGCCACATCTAAATCATCGACACGATACGCAACGTGGTGAACACCTTTCCCTTTTTGTTTTATAAAGCGTGCTATTGGCGACGTCGTATTATTCGTCGGTGCAAGTAGTTCAATTCTATCTCCATCCACTTCTATAATAGCAACTTCACTTTCCACACCTGGTGCTTCACTTACGTAACGATCTATTAATTTCCCTGATAGAACCTGTTCATAAAAACGTATCGTACTATCTATATCACGAACTGCGATTCCGATATGATCAATTGTTTTTTTCATTTTATTTCCCCTACTACTTTATTTTTTCTCATTATTAATAGTAACAAAAAAAGCTATAGAAACAAGTTCTATAACTTTTTTTATTTAACCTATTTTCTTATCCGCTCTAGTTGCTGGTTGAACTTGGTTTTTCACTTTTAAAACGCTAATGCCATATCCGATAAATCCACCGATAATCGCTGGGAAGATCCAGCCTAATCCTACTTCCTGCATCGGAAGGAATTTAGTGAACACTTGGCTTACTACTTCAATGTTAACTCCAGCTGCACTTAATCCATCGAATAAGCTGATGATAAATGTTACGATTAAGCTCACTTGATAAACTTCAGCTCTTCCTTTGAATAATGAATGGAAAAATGTTAAGAAAATCAATACGATTGCTAGTGGATAAATTGCTGTTAATACTGGAACAGAAACTGCGATTAATTGTGTTAATCCTACGTTTGCAACAATTGCACTAAATACACATAGCGTAATTGCAATTGCTTTATAAGGAATATTTGGGAATAACTTATGGAAGAATGAAGAACATGCTGATACAAGTCCCACACTAGTTGTCAAACAAGCAACTGTAATCATTAATCCTAATAATACTCCACCATATGATCCGAAATAGTAATTAGAAACTTTCGCTAATACTTCTCCGCCGTTCTCTAAATGTCCAAGCTTCGCAACACTTGAAGCTCCCATATAAGAAAGTGCTGTATAAATAATTGCTAAAATAGATGCTGCAATGATTGTCGCTTTTGCACAAACGACCATAATCTGTGTTTTCGTTTTCGCACCTTTTTCTTTAATTGCATTAATGATGATGATTCCGAATACGAATGATGCAAGCGTGTCCATTGTTAAGTATCCTTCTTGGAATCCTTTAAAGAATGCATGTGATGTATACCCTTCCACTGGTGCTTGCATATCTCCAATTGGATGAATAAAAGCAACGATTACTAAAATACCGATGAATGTCAATTTAATTGGCGTTAATATTTTTCCAACAATATCGACAATTTTCGCAGGATTTAGCGAAAAAAAACAAGTGATGCTAAAGAATATAATTGTGAAAAGAATTAAAGGTGTAGAACCTAATCCTTCTGGCATAAAAGGCTTAAGACCAATTTCATAAGAAACATTACCCGTTCTTGGTATTGCAAATAACGGACCGATTGCTAAGTATAAAACTGTTGTAAACACAATCCCGAATACTGGGTGAGCACGACTTGCTAATGACTGTAAATCATCTTTACCCGAAAAACCAAATGCTAGTACACCTAGTAATGGTAATCCAACACCTGTTACTAAAAATCCAGCGTTAGCAATCCATACATTCTCTCCTGCCGATTGACCTAGCATAGCTGGGAAAATTAAATTTCCGGCTCCAAAAAATAGTGCAAATAACATTAATCCAATAACTACTATGAACGAAAACGGTACTTTATTCGCCATAATATAACCCCCATTCAAATTTCCTTATCTCATTTTCCAATTTTAACTAATTGAATTTTCTGAATATTTAATTTAAGTATCAACTATTCTTGAACTCATTATAATTCGCTATATAATATTTTGCAATACTATTTTCAAACTTTTCTTTTATTTTATGAATATACATTTTTTAACATAGAATATAGACTAAAAAACCAACATGGTCATCCATGTTGGTTTTTCCATTTACTATCAGTAATTAAAATTTCGCAGCTACTTTTTTAACGTTTTCTAAACCTTCTTCAACAATTTGTTGTGAGCGATCTGGATATTGATTGTGTCCTTCAATTACCACTGTTTCTGGATTTGTAATTCCCCAGAATCCAAGTACAGTTGTTACATAATTAACCGCCATTTCCATGGGAGCCATTTGCTCTGAAGAATAATCTGAACCACGAGCACCTAGTACAACTACTTTCTTATCACCAGCTAAACCTTCCGGACCATTTGCTGTATATTTAAACGTTTTTCCAGCTTGAGAAAGGTATGAAATATACGTGATTAATGGTGCGGGTACTGTGAAGTTCCATAATGGGAACGCAAATACAACTTTATCAGCTTCTAAAAACTGATTTAAATATTGATCTACTGTTGCTACAGCCTTCTCTTCTTCAGCTGTTAACTCCATTCCTTGACTGCGTTTATATCCACCTGAAATTGCGATATTTCCGTAATAAGGAAGATCTAATGCAAATAAATCTAACTCTGTAATTTCTGTATTTGGGTTCGCTTCTTTATAAGTACTTACAAATGTTTCATACATTTTTGAACTAATTGCTTGCTCCGCTGGACGATCGTTTGCTTTTACAAATAATACTTTTGACATTGTTTTATTCTCCTCTACTTTCGTAATTTCTTCTTTTTTACCAAATAATGAGCTAAATAGTCCCATTTTCTTCACCTAATCTTTCTTTTCATATTCATTATTCATCATCATAAAAATTCTTATTCTAAGAAAAAGTTCCAATAGAGACCTTCATTTCAGGAATCTATAACTTTTTGTTATTTAATTACCTTATGTAAGTGATTGTAATATAGTCACTTACTTTAGTCAAGTAACTTTTAACAAAAAATAAAGTCTCGAATTGAAATTAATAATAAAACACCAAATACTACTTTATTACTTGTATAATTAACTTAGAGAGGGAAATTCATATTTAGAAAGGATTTATTCATGAGCACTATAGAAAAGATTCAAACTTTTATTATTCTATTTGCTGTTACATGCGGCATTGTACTCGGACAATTTAATATCATACATATGTATTCAGACAAATTTATTGTCCCCTTCTTATTTTTCATGCTATATGGATTATTCCTCAGCATCCCATTGAAAGAGATTAAAAACGGATTTCGCAATTTAAAATTTGCCGGAACAAGCCTTACCATTAATTTTTTATGGACGCCTTTCCTCGCCTGGGGATTAGGTGCATTATTTCTTTCAGATCACCCAGCACTTTGGGTTGGGTTTATAATGTTAATGGTTACTCCATGTACAGATTGGTACTTAATATTCACTGAAATAGCGAAAGGAAACGTAGCGCTTTCCACAGCGATTTTGCCTGTAAATTTAATTTTACAAGTATTATTGCTACCCGTTTATTTATTTTTATTTGCCGGTGTAATGAAGACTGTAGCGGCTTCTATTCTAATAGAAAGTATCGTAATCGTTATCGTCTTACCATTTTTACTTGCACATGCTACAAAATTCATTATGAATAAAATGAAAAAAGCTGAAACACTCGAGAATAAAATCATTCCGTTTTTCAGCTCTGCTCAAATTGTATTTTTAAGTTTAGCAATTGTAGCGATGTTTGCATCACAAGGTAAATATTTACTTCAAAATATGAATGTTGTGTTATTATTACTCATTCCTGTTCTATTGTTCTTCATCATTAATTTTTTACTAGGACAATTTATCGGGCGTATCCTGCATTTATCTTATAAAGATACAGTAAGTTTAAGCTTAACAACATTAGCAAGAAACTCGCCTGTTGCGCTCGCTATTGCTGTGACTGCTTTTCCAGACGAGCCTCTTATCGCACTTGCACTCGTTATTGGACCGTTAATTGAGTTACCAGTACTTGCTTTTGTTTCACAAGTGTTGTTACTTATTAAGAAAAAACGGCAATACGCATAATAAAAAGCGTCCCACTTTGGGACGTTTTTTATTGTCGAGAAATTATATACATGCAAAATTGAATTATCGGCTCTAAAAATTTTATACGTTATATAAGATTGACTTTTCGTTACATTAACAGATCCTCTTTAATTAAAAATGATAGGAAAAGTAAATATAACGAACGCTGACCAAAGTCCGTAGATTGGCAAATACTTCGTAACGGCATCTTGGATAGGTAAAGGTCCGGATTTATTTTGTAGAAAACGCATATAAGAGAGCATAATCCAAATTAGATTTGCCCAAATCAGTATATTTACTCCTAAAACAGCGAGTCTATTAGGCGTAATACCATAGGAAGAAAGTCTGAACACGATAGCTGACAAAGCCACACTGTCAATAATAAGCGCAAGAACAATTAAGACAAAATTTATATAATCTGAAATGTTCTTTTTCTCATCTGAGTCGCTCTCAACAATGGAAAATATAGTAACAGCCAATACAACAAGAAGTATTCCGTTGAAGACCATCAAGAAATTGCGGTCCAAAAATGGATTTTTCCCAACCCATATAACCGTTATAAGATAGATCAACAAGGTGATCAGGACAAGCGGACTAAAAATTTTAGCTATATAGGGGGTAATATTTTTAGCAAACTTAAGATTCATTGATACTAAGTATGCAGCCACAATAGCGAGAGCGGCAGCACCAAATAAAACAACATTACTAAAATAGAACTCTCCTATATCCAAGTCAACAAAACTAAATAACCGCATGGTGAATACTGCTAGTATCATTCCGCTAACTGCCATACTGGCGTAAAGAATACTATATTCCAAATTAAATTTAATATAAGCTAACCTTGTACTGCCTTTTGAATATTCATTTCCTGTAAACGCAATCCCTACCAATACCCATAAGAATATAGGAAGGTGTAAATAAGCAAGGATAATACTGTCTTTATCATTTAATGGCAGCATATTAAGATAAAGCCCAGAAATTAGGAACAACGCTGCAAGAGAATAAATAATACTTTTTTTCGGAGTATTATTGTAGACAAAATAGGCAGCAATAAAGGGGATTATACCAAAAGCCAGATTAATCGGAGCAATTGCTTCCTGTTCGACAAAGTGGAAAATGATTCTGGTGCTTAATCCGGCTAGAATAGCTAACATGCCCATGAATAAGAAACCCTTTTGAATCAAGGAGGGCTTTCTTGTATTTCCCTTCTCCTTGAAATGTAATCTTTCATACCAAATACCCAGAACCTGAGAATTCGGATTTTGTTCCCATGCTTGTGAGAATGACTTTTTAAAAGCTTTCGGGTCTTTTCTATACATTCTCTCCAACTCATGAGGGTTATCCATATTTTCAATAATCAAATTGTGACTGTTCATAGTTTTACCTCCTCTAATAAAAAACAACGTTGTTACCTTTTCCATAAAAAGCAACTCGCTTTTTTATTCTGATTTTGATTTTAATATAAATTTTATCGTTTTACAATAAATTTTTATTATTTAAGATAATATTTTTGTTGTATATTTTTATTCCAAGCAAAAACAAAAAGCATTCCTCATTCAAAGAAATGCTCTATAACTTTTTATAAACATCGGTGTAAGCTACAGTCAGTTTTGAAACTTCCTCAAGTAAAGAACTTTTTATCCCGGCTCAATTTTTCGTAAGATGTCTTTATTACTTGATTGAAGGCTATTTTTGCTTTGTTCATATCTCCTAATCAACCATTTCCCAAAATTGAGATGCTACTTTGGAAATTCTTTGATTTTTTAATTTTACTATTACAGGTTCTAAATGAAAATCAAATTGTTTCAATTCAAAAAGCGTTGTATGTTCTAAAAATGATGATGTGTAATCCATTCTTGGAATAACGGATAATCCTAGTCCTCTACTAACAAGTGCTACAACCATCCTTATATCTTTACACTCGATAATGAAATTTGGCTTGACTTGATGTTTATCAAACACCTTGAAAAGGTCTTCATTGAAGGAGAGTCCTTCCATTGCTCCTAGCATAATGAATGGGAACTGGGCAATCTGTTCAATCGTCACATGCTGTGATGAAAACGATGTTGCCCAACTTGATGGAATAATCACAGCGGTTGGTTGTTTTTTTAATATTTTCATCTCATATTGTTCACTATTGCCCAATCGTAAAAGTAAGGCAACATCAATTTCTCTTTGTTCTAGTTTTTTTAATAATTCTTCTGAATTTCCAGTTACTATTTTTATTTTGACATTAGGGTATTGTGTTCTAAACGTACTAACATAGTCAATGAGCATATTCGAACATGTAGACGATACACCGATATTTACTGTTCCGCCTATACCTTGTTCAATTTCTTGAATTTGCTGCTTTACATCTTGAATTTGCATTAACATTTGATTGGCATATTGGTATAGTATTTCACCTGTTGCTGTAAGCTCCCATTTTTGACGATATCGATGAATTAAAGTTGTGCCAAGATCAGTTTCAAGCTTTTTTAATAATTGGCTAAGCGGGGGCTGCGCGATATGGAGCACTTCTGCTGCTTTAGAAATGCTTCCTTGCTTCACAATTTCTTTAAAGTAATATAATTGCCTGAAATCCATTGTATCTCTCCATCATATGTTTTTTGATATGATTAGTTTATCATATATATATTTTTCATATGTCGAATTTGGCGTTATATTTAATTCTATAGCTATAGTCTTTATATTAATAATATTAACTAGAAAGTGAGAGATACTATGAATCATTGGAACAGAACCTTGAAGCGCATCTTCTTATACGTGCTCGGGTTGTTTTTTATGTCGATTGGCATTAGCATGTCGATTCAAGCAGGATTTGGTGTATCGCCTGTGTCATCATTAGCATATGCAAGTACGCTAACGATTGGTTTATCGATTGGTGTGACAATGGCGCTTGCAAATGTTTTATACATTATTATTCAAGTAATATTAAGTAAACGAATGGAGTTAAATGAATTTGTGAGTCAATTCATTATTTCGTTTTTATTTGGTTTTTTCATGGATGCAACGCTCTTCCTTGTCCAACTTTTCCCTGCACCTGAAACTCTCCTTGCTCGAAGTGTATATTTGATTGTTAGTTTATTTGTTATAGCGGTCGGTTTAATGGGCTATACAACAGCGAAACTACCATTAATGCCGTATGATGCATTAACTTATGCAATTAGTGAAAAATTTAATTTAAAATTCGGTAAAGCAAAGATTTTGAGCGATTTAATAAATATTTGTGTGGCTGGTGCAATCTGTATAATTTTCATTCAATCATTAGGCTCAATCGGAATCGGCACACTAATTGCCGCCTATTTTATCGGCAAAATTTTAGGGTGGATGATACCGTATTATCAACCACCTCTCCAACAATGGGTATTTAAAACAGAAAAGGCTGCCTAAGGAATCATAATAAAGTACAGGAAAAATAGATGAATCAAATTCCTCAACCGAAATCAAATAATGAATTTTGCACCTTACCAAGTGCCAGTCCACATTAGGAATGGCACTTCTTTATTACTGCCTTTTCTTTGACCTTCTATCACTTTGGGTAAATGATAAAACAAATATTGTATTAAAACTAAACTGCCGTTTAGTTAAAGAAGAATCTTTAAACTTTTTTATATTTTAAAAGACTTTATTGCTACTTAACACTATTTCATACCACCTTTTCAAACAATTATTTCAAATAAATTTTAGTGCTAGTATACAAAACCCTGTAAATATAAAATAAAAAAGCATGACATAAAATTGTCATGCTTTTTCTTTTCTATCTATATTTTCAAATCGAATACAGAACATTTTACTGGGGAAAGAGCTTTGTCACTTGTTGAAACTACTTAATTCTCAAACACAAAATTAATCTTATTATCTTTCCACTCTAACTTCGCATCAAACGTTTTCTCGCCCTTTTTAAAGCCTTTAATTAAATCGGTCTTCTCACCTTTTAAGAGCTTTGTCATATTCTTTTGCGAAATTGTTTTACTTAATATTTTCTTCGAGATGGTAAAGTCACATTGTGTTGTATTGTAATTGGAACAACCGTAAAACGTAGATTTATCAATTACATCACCATCGCATTTTTTACAACTTCCAACCTTTTTACCTGTCGTAAATTTCGATCCTTTTCGCTCAATCGATTCAACATGTAATCCAGTGAAATCCCATTTCTCCGACATTTCTACCGCATCTTCAATAATTTTAGCTGATAGCTTTTTCGTTTGTTCCATAAATGTAGCTGGTGAAGCGATACCTTCTCCGATTTCTGCAAGACGTTGTTCCCATTTTGCAGTCATTTCCGGTGAAGCTAGTATTTTGTCGCCGATTGCTGTAATTAATACTTTTCCCTTATCAGTCGCATACACTTGGTTTTTCTGCACATCTATATATTTACGGTCTTTCAGCATCGTAATGATGCCGGCACGAGTCGCTTCCGTACCTAAACCTTCTGTTTTCTTTAATACTTTCTCCAGCTCTTCATTCTCTAAATACTTACCTGCCGTTTTCATTAACGTAATAAGTTGTCCCTCTGTATAACGCTTCGGTGGCTGTGTTTTTCCTTCTTTCACTTTCACCTTTACAACTTTTCCTTGGTCACCTTCAGCTACAATTGGAAGAATCGTTTCGTCATCTTTATCGTCTTGGAAAATAACTTTACGCCAACCTTCTTGTATTTGCTGTTTTCCTTTCGAAATGAACGCAGCACGTTCGTCTACAAGAGTTGTAATTGTTGTGTAGTCAAAGATTGCTACTTCATAATGCGCCGCAATAAGTCTTCTTACGATCATATCGTAAATTTTCTTTTCATCGCCTGATAGTTTGCTTGGATTGGTAACTTGTTCTGTCGGAATAATTGCGTAGTGATCTGTAACTTTCTTTTCATTCACATAACGCTTATTGTTCATAATCGATTCAACCGGAGCCGGTAATAAACCTTTATATTCATCAAACTGACTTAATTTCTGTAAAATATCAGGGAACGTCGCTGCTTCTCCTTGTGTAACATAGTTAGAATCCGAACGTGGATAAGAAACTATCCCTTTTTGATATAGTGCTTGCGTTATATCAAGCGTCTTTTTCGGCGAAAATTTAAAAGCTTTATTTGCTGTCGCTTGCAGTGCTGATAAATTAAATAAAAGCGGCGGCTGAAACTCTTTACGCTCCGTTTTCATTTCCTTCACTTCTGCCGGTTTCCCTTGACAAAAAGCCGCAATTTTATTCGCCATATCAGGGTCTTTTAAGCGGGATTCATTATCCTTCTCCCATTTCCCATCATATTTCTTCCCTTCAATATTAAAGGTTGCGAACACTTCCCAAAACGGCTCTGACTTAAAGTCTTCAATTTCTTTCTCACGCTTTACGATTAATGCGAGTGTCGGTGTTTGTACACGTCCGGCGGAAAACACATCATTCATTCCCTTTTTCTTTAGCAAAATGCTAAAAACACGCGATGCATTCATACCAACAACCCAGTCGGCGCAAGATCTTGTATATGCTTCGTAATACGTATTAATCGTATCTGCTTCATCTAGTAAGTTTTTAAACCCTTGATAAATGGCTTGCTTCGTTAAAGATGAAATCCAAAGACGTTTCATCGGCTTTTGCACGTTACAAAGATTAATAATGTTTCGTACAATTAATTCCCCTTCGCGCCCAGCATCGCCTGCGTGAATAATTTCTGTTACCCCCGGATTATGTAACAGCTGTTTCACTATATTAAATTGCTTATACTTTGACTTTGTTACTTCAAATTGAAAACGTTCTGGAATCATCGGTAACGTATTAAGTGACCATTTTTTCCACTCTGCATGATAATGTTCTGGATTACATAACTGCGTCAAATGACCAATTGCCCATGTACAGTACGCTCCATTTGGAAATAACTCATTTGCTTCTACTTCTAAATATCCATCTTTTCGGCGATATTTAAACTGTGAAACAAGAGCCAAACCTTGATCTGGTTTCTCGGCAATAATTAATTTCATTGTATAACTCCCTATCTGTATTCCAGTGTTACTTTCATTGTATATATGTTTAGAAGCGATGATAAAACAACAATCTTATTTATCATTCGCGGGTCGCTCCCAAAAATGGGATAACTATAATATTATACGCTTTTTCTTTATTGCTTCACAATAGGGAGAGTTGCATTATCCAAGTATCCTCTCTTAATTCGTCTTTCGTAACATTGTAATTGGTATTTCTAGATTTCATGATTTTATAAATAATTCTAAATCTATTCACATCTAAATTAGCTACTACATTTCAAAAGATGAGATATCTTCTCTTTTCTATATGTCCTTGAAGTAAAAAAATGTGATTTGATATTACGATTAGTTCTCATATAAGAATCCGTCTCGCTCCAAACATAATTATGTTTGGAGCGAGACGGATTCATTTACTCAAGATTTTAAAATATGGGTTGAGGACTCTCCTAATCTATCCCATGCTGTGAATGCTCAATTAAAAGTAACAAAATTACATTTTTTAAATATCATACTTTTATTTCAAAGTTATACACGTTTAGTAAACCTTATGATCCGATACACAATTATTGCAGTAATCGAAATAATAAGAGCGGTTATCAAGCCAGATTCTCCAATCCAAATCTCTAATTGATATCCTGTAGTTGCACGTGCAAAAGGCCCTTGAATAATAGCATTCCAAGTAGTGTGGATGATAACCGACGGCCAAACACTACCTGTGATAAGTCGTAAATAAGCTGTAATATAACTGAATGGTACAATACAAAAATAGATGCCAAGTACAGAGAGAAAGACAGATGTTCCCTCTACATATAGACCAGCAATAACAATTGGGATATGCCATGTTGCCCATATTAATCCACTAATAAGGATTGGACGTGAAAATTCCGCATCGACTAGCCTTGTGAGCATATAACCCCGCCAACCCATCTCTTCTCCCATAACCGGGATTAAGTTAAGCAAGCTTCCTAAAATTCCGCTCAATACTACTATAAAAATGAAACGTAATGGTATCGGTAGATACTGAAGTCCAAGTATATTGTAGATAGGTTCTAGCATACCACCTTGTGGGAGCTGAAACCTCGCAAATCCGCTAAACCAGGCAATCGAATATGTAATTCCACATATTATCATAGGTATTATCAGGGCCAAAGCAATCCCCTTCCATATCTTTAAGTTATCTAGACTAAAAGATACATCTTTAAAGCCTTCTCGCAGTATGATACGAGTTAGAATAGAAGAAATTGCAGGAGTAAACATATATACCACAATTAGCGGCATGCTTTTCGTAATCATTATTACTACATTTAAAATAATAGAAGTAATGAACAAAATACTTAAAAACAGTTGCAGTCCTTTTTTAGCACGTTGGACTTTATCCATATTGTGGAATGATTTTGCATGTAATATCATTGTAATCCGTCCTTCCCCTTTTATTAATTTGTTTATCTAATCAACTTCCTGTCATTTCGAGAAATACAACACAGAATGAAGATGTTTTTTCATATTGATTAATCAATCTCCCCCTCTTAAATTCATAATCTAGCCTTACTTACGATTCAATCATGTAATTATTCTTCATAAGTTGTCATAACCGATAGTACGAAACTGTAATGTTTAACCTATGACCTGTGTCAAATAATCTTGTGACAATATGTAACTAGAAAATATGATATGGAATAAATAAAAATTGAATTACGGCAATTGATTCGTGCAAGTACATGAATCAATCCTGCTTTTGAAAATAATTCAATTGAGGTGAAAAAAATGAATAAAAAAAAGAGGTATTGTGGAATGGTTGCAATGGTTAGTACAGCTATATTAGTCGCAGGAGGTGGAGAAGTAGGAAAAGCACAAACGGTTGCAGTTGAAGATTCAGCTCAATCAATCCAAAAAAATATCGTTAAATCAATACAATCACAGGCGCATCCATTAAAAACGATAGAACCGTCAAAACCATTTGTGGATTTAAAACCACTTAAGAAAATGATTGGGAGCGCACAATATGTAGGATTAGGAGAGAATACTCATGGAAGCTCTGAAATTTTCACTATGAAGTTTCGACTTGTGAAATATTTGGTTACTGAGATGGGTTTTACAAATTTCACAATGGAAGAAGATTGGGGAAACGGATTAAAGTTAAATGAATATATACAAACAGGAAAAGGAAACCCTAGGGAGTTTTTGAAATTGTTATATCCTACTGATGAAATTATTGCCATGATTGAGTGGATGAAAGATTATAATGCTGATCCATCCAATAAAAAGAAAATCCAATTTATCGGACTTGACTTAAAAACAATGGACCAAAGTGTTTTTAATAAAGTAATTGATTATGTAAAGCAGCATCGACCAGATTTGCGGGCAGAAGTAGAAGAAAACTATAAAGACCTTTCTTCTTTCACTGGAAGTATACAGGAATATATGAATCTTGCTCCTGAAATGAAAGCAAAGTTCAAGGCAAACGCTGAGAAAGTAGCCCAATTACTAAAAGATGAGAAGGAACAGGCAAACAAAGATGTAGGTTCATCCGAGTACATCTGGGTAAAAGCAACAGCGAATGCAATAGAGAAATTTACCACAATGCTGCTTTCTAATGACTACCCAAATGTAATAAAGCTACACGAGCAATACTTGGCCGATCATGCAATGTGGGCACAAGAGACATTTGGTGGTAAAACTATGGTATGGGCACACAATATTCATATGGCTAAAGGAATTATCGATGAGAAATTATACCCTTATGCTGCGGGGCAGTTTTTGAGGGAACGTTTAGACAATAATTATGTCACAATTGGTAGTACAACTACGGAGGGAAATTTCACTTTATACAGCGAATATAATCCTTCCACCGGAGGTAAGATTGCAACAGATACTATTCCACAAAATGTAAAAAGTTTCAATTACACCCTCGGAAAAGTACCATATAAAATGTTTCTATTGGATAACCGTCACCTTAAAGGACACGCAGAGAAATGGGTTAGAGCAAAAAGGCCATTACTAAGTATAGGGGGACAACTCCTCCCAGACGGTTCGTTATACTTTGATACTTCATTGCTTGAGCAATTCGATATTATTTTTCATATCCGAAAAACAAGTCCATCTCATATTAAATAAAAGTACAAAACAATCCCTTCTTGCTGATCCAAGAACGGGATTATTTTGTAGATGATTAATAAAATAATCTTGTTTTTAACTAAGAATAGGCTAATCCCCCCTTTTATCATCATGTAAAAATGTCATATGACATTTTTACACTAGTGAGTTTTACAAAAAAAGCAGTATGATGCGTTTATTACATAGATAGGAGCGATGCACTTTATGAGATCAAGATTCATCCAGAATGGTTATTTTTTATTACTAACTTTCATTACAGGTTTGTTTTATTTTTGTTTTTACTTAATAGCTCTGCTATTCAGTTTCACCCTTTCATTTACGGTAGTTGGGATTCCATTAATTATACGCATACTACAAACTACCACAACTTTTATCCAATTCGAGCGCATACAAACGAAAATTTATACTGATATTTCGACAGACTCTTACGATAGAAGTGTAACAACGGATACATCGGACTGGGCTCAAGTGAAATTAGGACTTACGGATCGCCGCACTTGGTCTGCTGTCTTTTGGTTAATGCAGAAATTTGTGATTGGCATTTTCAGTCTCATTAGTGCAATCATTTTTTATGTAATGCCACTTATGTTCCTGTTAGCACCACTATTGTATCGATACATCGATATGAATATTATTTTCATACAGATAGATACTTTTCCAAAGTCACTCCTTATAATGTTTATGGGTATAGTGTTTACCGCCATAAGTATTAAAATGGTAGATGGTTTAACGAAAAAATTTGGAGGTTATACACGCAGTATGATTCAGCAACTAAATCGATAGAAGTTTGTAGTCTACGAATAGTAGGCAGCTTAAACTTAAAAATATAACAATACAAGAAGGATTATTCTATAATATAGGAAATGAGAAAGAAGGCTACTTAGGGGGTAAATGAATTGTTTGATATGGTTAAATATTGGTTTTGGTATGATTGGATTATGTTAGGAATCCGTCTACTTGTTAGTGTGTCTACCATCCTAGCAACATTAAATTTTCAGGATGGTTTAACATTACCACTTTGGATTATTATTCTTTGGGAAATTATTGCCTTCTCTATTCCATGGGTAGCCTTGCTGTTCAATTACAAATATTACTTATTCACAGAAATATTGCTATATGGTGGAATATGTATATATTTAACCTCTTTATTTCCAGAAGCTTACAATATTTTTCTTATATCGGTGTTTCTTATCGCAGCAAATAGTAAGCATTTGTCCTATTATTGGACAGCTCCAACATCAGTTTTTGTAATAACCGGGATTTTCTATGCAGTTGCGCCAAGTAATAGCTATTGGATTATGGTCACCTACTACGGATTCGCTTATGTAATGGGATTCGCTTTCCATTTATTAATCATCAATCATAAACAAAATGAAGTAATTCGTAAACAAAACGCGGTACTTGAGCAATATATGTCTCAGATTGAACGCATTACACTGGCCGAAGAACGAAACAGGCTCTCTAGTGAGCTACATGATACAGTAGGTCACGCCTATACTTCCATTATTATGGGGATGGAAACGTTGCGAACCGATCTTGCTACCGAAATGGGTGTACAGAGGCTAGATTCCCTGCTTGAAATGGGACGTAAAAGCATCGAGGACGTGAGAGGTTACCTACATCAAATGGATCCTCAGTGTCAATCGCCTTCCTTGATTCAATCTCTACAAAATCTTGGAGCTGAATTTCAGGAGCACGCTCAGGTGGATGTAAGCTTCCGAACATTCGGAGATGAATATCAACTGTCTCGTCAAGCGAAGATAGCATTCATTCGTTGTTTACAAGAGTCCCTTACGAATGCGGTACGTCATGGTCAAGGGACTGAAATTATAGTTTCATTGCAGTTTGAACAACAATATACGAGATTAGAAGTGCAAGATAATGGAAAGGGAAATGTAGAATGGCAGGAAGGCTTCGGTATGAATACGATGAAAGAGCGGGCGATGAATTTACAAGGTCAATTGTCTGTATATACAAAGCCAGAGGAAGGAATGCTTGTTACATGTACCATACCGCGACAAACTGAAATAAAAGATGGACTTATTCGTTTATTAATTGTCGACGATCAGCCATTTGTTCGGGAAAGTTTGAGTACACTACTCGACAGGTATGAAGATATACATGTAGTCGGTTTGGCTGAAGATGGCGATCAAGCCATCGACTTGTGTGGGCGCCTTCAACCTCACGTTGTACTCATGGATTTAGATATGCAGCAAATGGATGGAGTCGAAGCGACAAAAAAAATTAAGCAACAATGGCCACATATCCGCGTATTGATTTTTACAACGTTTCAGGATACGAAACAGGCGTTGGACTCGCTTCGTAACGGTGCGGATGGTTTTTTACTTAAATCCATTGAAACGTTAGAGCTAGCTAATACGATCCGACTTATTCATGGCGGTGGGACGCTGATTGATCAGGATATGTCTCACAAAATATTTAAGCAGTTTGATGAGCAAAACGAGACACCACAATCAAAAGCAACTGCTTATGAACTAACAGCCAGAGAGATAGAAATATTGCAGCTAGTAGCAAAAGGACTTCGATACAATACGATAGCTTCAAGGCTATATTTATCGAATGGTACGGTCAGAAACTATGCTTCCTCGGCTTACACAAAGTTAGGAGTACGTAACAAGGAAGAAGCTGTCCAGAAGGCTCTAGAAATTGGAATTATCGAATTAGAAAACGGTTTGTTATTTCTTTAGAGCTAGCTAAGCTGTAGTTACAAGATGCAGTAAGGAATAAGACTATAAATCTAATTTTTTATCGTTTTTGGTAGGCAATTTTGAATAGGTTCATCCTGTTTTCAAATCTTTAAATAGCCTTACTACATTCAATATGTAGTAAGGCTATTATATTCTATATCAAAATTAAGCATCTTTATTATTACTATATCGAAACTAGTTTCACGTCTTTTCACCAGAAGCCAAACAATACTTCTCATACCTATTAAAGATCTTTATCTGTTTTTATGTTAGAGATTGAAGAGATGAAATAATATCTTTGTTCATTCTTTGGCTTCTTTTTGTAAAGAATAATAAATAAGTAGAAAGTAATCTTTTATGATATAAATCGCTTTATATTCGCTTCATTCTCGTTTCTTCTTTTGGAGGAGTAATTGGCGTATTTGAAACATGGCGGAGGCACAAAGAAGGATGCTAATTTTATTTCGATCTTCCTTGCACCCAAGTAGCAATATCATTTATTACATACTCAGGGATATTAGCAGGACTATAATATTCATCCGGTTTACTTAATTCTCCATCTCCTTCTGTAAAGAAGTGATTTAACTTTGGATATAGTCGATAATCAACGTTATCTCGTTCTTTTAATTGTTCTTTCCATAGAGGAATTTCGATTTTTGATTGAACTTGATAGTCTCTTTCTCCTTGAATAATTAGAAGCGGTGTCTTTTGTTCTTTTGACATTTCTGCTGCTTTAACTTTACGAATAGAATCCCAAAATACTGCTGATCCTAAATAAAAACCTTTTGGAGGATTCTGACTAGAGAAGTTGGGATCATTTAATAATTCAAATTGCGATTTGTAAAATTTATATTCATCCGGTTTCATTGCTCCAATAGAAAAAAGATACTCAAATTGATCTAAAACAACATCTTGAATCGTACGGGCTGGTCCTCCCATCACAATCGCCCCAGCAATATTTTGATTTTGGTCTTTTTCAATCATTTTCGGAAGCATCATTCCACCTTGACTATGACCAAGAATATAAATTTGATTCTTATCTATCAGAGGTTCATTTTTAAGAAAATGAGTCACAAGAAGAGCATCATCTGTTGTCTCTTTATCCACTGTATAAAAAGGACTGGATTGTGTTTTCAATCCATGTTCATAAGTTCGTTTATTATAGCGAAGGACAGCAATTCCTTTCGAGGCAAGACCTTCAGCTAAATCGCGAAATGGTTTTAAAGCAAACGCTGTTTCATCCTGATCGGTTGCTCCAGATCCTTGAACAAGAATAACCGCTGGGAAAGGACCCTTCCCCTTCGGAACAGACAATGTTCCTGGTAATGGAAACGCACCACTTCCAACCACTACTTCTTTATCAACAAAGGATTCAGGCTTACTATATGACGGACGCTCTGCAACTGGACTAAACGACATACTAAGTTGAAAATCATCTATTTTTCCAGATGGATCTAGCTTAATTAATAAAGGTACTGTAAATTGTTCAAAAACTAATTTAATCTCTACATTTGTATGAACAGAATTTGTCTCTTTTTGTGTTACCTCTCCAATCTCCATAAAAGAACCTGCTTGTAATTGCGCAGGGAGTCCCTTCCAATAACTCTTCAGCCATTCTTCGGATATTACTTTCTGTAATGATCGAGAAGTTAAATCAATTGCAGATTTATAGTCTTCTGTATCCATATAACGGATAAATGAAAGGGTAGTAGCTATAACAGGATTTTCACTTTCAGTATTGTCTATTTTTTTTATATTGTTGTTTGTTTCCTTTAATGTCGAAATAAATTGGTGATTGAACGGATTTTTATATGTACCAGGATATAAGCTTGATTTTAATACATCCGTATTCCGTCCCTCATACAAACTTGAATCATTCACAAAATTTTCAGGTGAAATTACTTCCTCTGCATATGAAACTGAAGGAATAGCTATTGTACAAATTGCACTAACAAGTAATAACCTATTCCCTATCCTTCTTTTCGTGCTCATATTTATTGATTCTCCTTTCGAAATTAAATTTTTTATACAGCTTGCCCTGTACTATAAGAAAAATTAAAATTATCAAAGAGATTAATAGTCTACTTTACGATCCCCCCTAACAGATTAAAAAGCTACTATAAACAAACTTCAATAAAAAATGCCTTCTCCCTCTTTTTTTTGACTGGATTTTTGAGTGGCATGGAAGGACCAAGCTGAATCACATGTAGCCGACCAAAAGTATACAGGTAAACTAGCATCCAAGAACAGTGCATATAAAATCTCAGTAGAAATGTTCTTTTGGATTTCATTTTTCTTGTTATTTGACTAATAAAAAGAGAGCACCTCTCAGTAAGTGCTCTCTCGTAAAAAGTATCAGTCATTCTATTCGCAATGCTCATTATCTATAAGGTTTTTTAATGTATAATTTCTATATAAGGGATATCGCCACATACCTATTAAGCTAAGATTTTACAGTCCCCCCTTTTATGCACCGTTGACTACTGATTTAAAATGTACATTCCTTTTGTTTACTAGTGGTTCGCTTATCTAACCTAAAGATAAGTATGTGGTCCTTTTACAATTTGAATTTCTTTTTAAGCTTCTTATATTTTCTATATGAACGTCTAACAATGTTTAACATGAAATACGGTATTTTAACAGGGAGAGGCAATTTATAAATGAAAGGCAAGTAAAATGTAAAATATGCCTTTTCTAGATCTCTCCACTTACTATCTTCTTTTGTTTTTAAGAAATCAGATACATCGACTACATATCCCCTTCCGTTTTCCATCATCACATTTTTCCCGTGAACATCACAAGGAGTTAATCCTTGTTCTCTTGCATACTCTAAAGCTTCATTGATATCGAGGATTACCTGCTTAGGAATTTTAATCCCCTTATGAATAGCATCGTATAAGGTAATTTCTTTTAAACGTTTCAATACTATGAAATTTTCTCCTTTATATATAAGCCTCGAATAAGAAGGATGATTTCCGATTCTTCGGTATACTTCTGACTCTTTTTCAATCCCTTCTCCTTTTCGCGCATAAACTTTCACTACCCAACCTTTGTGTTCTTTGTGCATAAATACCGCGGCATAATTACCTGTCCCTAAACACTTCCAAAGTCTAGGAATATCTTTAACTACTACAGGCTCGAATTCATCCTCACTTCTTATGCTTACCTCTTTTAATAATTCGTCCTTTATCAATCCCACAAAACTATTTATACTCATCATTTCCACTCCGTTTTTGCTAAAAGGGGTCCCACCCCATCGCTATTAAGCTAAGAAAATACAACTACTCCAGAACGAGATTTTGTCCTAACTTGTAATAAAAATAAATCCTATTGCTATAAAAGACAACAAATTTTCGTTCTTGGAACATCATAAATATTAACTTTATAACAGTGGGCTAGTTTAAAATTGCATCAAAAACCTAATTGAAATTAAATCAGGAATGTTATTTTAACCGATTTTCACCTGCTAATTTGCAGGTGAACTATTTTCTATTTCATAACAATCCACCAGTATTTCTTTTAAATATTCCTTATATTTGGAGCGTAGCATTTCCGGAGAAATGATTTTAATTTCTTTATCGAAAGACAAAAATATTGAACCAGAAAATCCATCTCCTTTTCTCCAAAAGTCACAATAATGTATTTGTTTTGTTATTCTTCTTGAAAAGACATGTTATCGTAAATGCGTTTATAGAATTGTTCTACCCCTTTCTCACTAACTTTAAAAGAAAAAGGTCGTTGTGTATTGAATTGTTTTCTATATAACAAACTAATTATCTCTTCAGTAAAAGGAATGCTTTCCTTATCTTCATACTTTGTATATTGAATATAGTCACAACGGAAATTTCGAAATTCTTTTTTGTCTAAATCCCAACTAAAGCAATACCAATTTCCATTTGTGATTAATAATCTTAAAGGTTGCATGATTCTTGAATTGTTGCCATAGCGACAATCATTAATTTCTATTACCTTTTTATTCAGTATGGCAGAGAAGAGTTCTTCTAAAAAGTACGACTCCTTTTTTTGATTTATTCCTACAAATTGGATAACTTGATCTGCCTAATGAACTACCTCTTTTTTCCTCTTTGGGGTCCCATATCAAAAAAAGAAAATTGTACATTTGGACACAATTTAGACGCAAAATATCCAATTCCTTGTACGATAGGGAATCGGATATTTATTTTACTGTTTTATATAGTGTACAATTTCTCGCTTACTAGGTCTGTGTAGCAACCGAACCAAATCTTACTTTAAGTATTAGTGGACATCAAAAATAGTAATGACTAATCCAGATTAACATCCATCCGATTCACAATTACATATACCAATATGTTAAATAGCTAAATAATACAAACGGTATGAAGTGAATTTCTATTCTTTTCATACCGTTTTAAATTTGTTTATAAGTTTCATACGAAAATCGTGGAAAGATGGCAGCATCTCTTTATAAACAAGGATCAAAAGTTACCATACCTGACAACGGAAATATTAATGTAACTCTAGTTCCTTTATTCACTTCAGATTCAATGCCAATTTTCATTCCTAATTTTGAGCACAGTTTTTCGCATAGATACAAACCCATTCCTGTACTTTTGCTAAATCTCCTTCCATTCTCTCCAGTAAATCCTTTTTCAAAAACTCTATTTATATCTTTAGTTATTACCCCTACTCCATTATCTTCTATAGTTAGTATTACTGAGTTAGTTTTCTTAATTGTGTATATACGTATCATTTGTTCTTTGTTATTTGAGTACTTTATAGAATTTCCTATTATTTGATTAATAATAAATTCAACCCATTTTCCATCACTATATACAATCTCATCAATATCCTGTATATCTAATTTTATTCTCTTATGAATAAAATCTCTATAATTTCTTCTAATTACAGTTCTTACTACATCATCAAGGTTGATACGTACAGATTTTAAATTCGGATGGTTTGCTAGCGTTTCGTTAAAGTGTTGGTCGTACGCTTTATAGGAAAAGCCCTAATTTACTTCTTCATATTCCTTCATAATTTTATAAAAGGTGTTTTTCTTTAGTTCTAACATTTCCATAAATATAACAACAGTTATTTCTCTATTCTTCCATTTTGAATGAGTTTCCTCTATGTATGTATAATTATATGTTTTATATCGCTTTAAAGGATATTTCTACATTTCTATTAAAAAATCTTTAATGGGCGCCAAACTTTAAAATAAAAGTCATAATTACTCCAAAAATAAAGGAAGACATACAAGAGGTACCGCCCATGCATATCAACTTAAGAAATTGATTGTTCCCCAAAACAAAAAAACACTACATTCTCATAAATCACTGTTGTAGTGATATGAATTTTTCGTTTTGGGATACTTTAAAATATTTGCTTGATAGGCATGGGGCAGCAGTCTAATATGCTTGAATTATAATCAGTGTAAGCAGCTAAAAAAGTAATTGCTGGAATAGAAGTTAAGCATATGATCAAAAAAGGACAAACTCTCCAAGGTGAGAAGTTTGTCCAAAACCATAATCTATTTGATTTCACAATATAAAATTCAATTCCGCTAACAATCTTTCTTTTTTCATATCCCACGATTTTCACATGAGAACCCAAAATAGTGGATTAGAATAATGATTTAATACTTGCTAGTACAGTAAGGATACCTATAATAATGACAAATACATTGCTCGCTTTTCCTTTATATTTAGCTAGTACCGGTACTTTATAGATCGCATACATCGGTAATAGACATAAGATAGCTGCTACTAACGGTCCGCTAAGAGCATCAATAAGTCCAAGAATACTTGGATTTGCATAAGCAACATACCAACATGTTAATACGACAAAAGTAAGGATGATTGTCTTAACTGTTTTTTCTCCTATATCTTTCCCACGTGTTCGACTGGACTTGATAATCATGTCACGCATTACTTCATATGCTCCTATATAGTGTCCAAGGAACGACTTTGTTATGGCCGTAAAAGCAATGATAGGAGCTGCAATAGTAATTACAGGCGAATTAAGCTCATTAGCAAGATATGACAAGATTGATAAGTTCTGTTCTTTTGCCATCATGAGATCATTTGGAGTCAAACTTAAGGTACTGCTCCAAACAAAGAACATAACAACAGAGAATGTCATAATATAACAAACTTTTTGTATTTGAGCACACTTGGCATTAGTAGCTTCTATTCCATAGGTAGCTCTTTGTTTCATAACAAATGATGAAATCATTGGAGAATGATTAAACGAGAATACGATGATTGGTAGAATCATCAATATCGTTCCAAAATATCCTGTTCCTGTTGAAGCAGTAGAAACATTTGAAAAACTAAGCATTGACGTATTCCACTGTGGAATCAAAGATATTGCGATAAAAAGTAAAGAAGCTATGAAAGGATATACTAGCATGCTCATTATTTTCACAGTGATATCTTGACCAAAATTTAGTATAGCGATAAGACCAAGTACTAATACAAGCGATAAAATGGCCCTTGGAGGCTCTGGCATATGCAATTGATGCACGATAAAACTACTTGCAGTATTTGTAAGTGCAACCGAATACATCAGCACGATCGTATAAATTGAAACAAAATATACTATGTTAAAAATAATACTTGCCTTATTTCCGAAATACTCTCTTATTGTCCCTGTAATCCCCTCATCAGCAGAATTAGAAGCGTAAATCATTTTAGCAAGCGCCCTATGTGAGTAATACATTACAGGATATGCCAGTATGGTAATTAGTAGTAATGATAATAAACCGCCTGAACCTGCATTTATAGGTAAAAAGAGTACTCCTGCTCCAATTGCTGTTCCAAAAAGGCTCAATGCCCAGGTAGTATCCTGCTTATTCCATTTTTTAGGATCTGGATATTTATCATTTTTTACTGCAGTATTATCAGCTTGAAATTCTATGTTTTTTGCAGTATTCCCATTCATATAATACTTCCTCCTTGTGTCCTATTCTTACGTCTCTTTTTAGACTTAGGAATATAGATTGTTCTTGAAAAATGAATTGCTTAAAAAGTGCGCCACATCGTTTACCCTTCTTCTCATTTGACCAAAATCAAAAATTCCACTAGTCATCAACCTGATGGGTTTGTTACCACTTACAAAATGTTTCAGTTATATAGTAGTATATTTTAGTGGCAATTCCCCAATATACAGACATCCTTAGGCCAACAATAGAGAATAAATTTGTTAAATTTTTCACAATGTATCCGATAATTGTTCATTGATCTGATTGTTTCTCTCCAAAGATTTTATTTTTAATGGAAATCCCTGTAGGTGTAGCGGCAATTCCGCCTAAACCTGTCTCTCTTAACTCGCGAGGCATTTGTCTTCCAACTCTATACATCGCTTCAATAACTTCATCAGCACTGATGAGATTGTTTACGCTGGCTAATGCGATATCCGCTGCTGCTAAAGCATTTGCCGTTCCAATGGCGTTTCTCTTTACACAAGGAATTTCTACCAAACCAGCGACCGGATCACACACTAAACCGAGTAAATTTTGTAATGCGGTTGAGAAAGCTTCAGAAGATTGTTGTGGTGTTCCTCCGGCAGCTTCTACCGCTGCTGCAGCCGCCATTGCTGAGGCACTGCCCACTTCAGCTTGACATCCTCCGTACGCTCCTGAAATACAAGCGTTGTTTGCGACTATCGTTCCAAATAACGCTGAAGTGAATAGAAAATGAATCATATCTTTATGACTTAACTGCAACGTATCTTTAATACTAAATAAGACTCCCGGGATTGTCCCACTCGCACCTGCTGTTGGAGTTGCACAAATAGCTCCTAATGCAGCATTTACTTCATTAACACCGATAGCACTTTGAATCCCTAGCACCATCAAATCGCCAGAAAGAGTTTTCCTATTTTCTCGATAATTTTTAATCTTAACAGCATCACCTCCGGTTAAACCGGTTGGAGAAAATACCCCGTCGCCCTCGATACTTTTATTTATGGCATTTTCCATAGTCGCTAAATTCCGTTCCATTTTACTCCAAACTTCTTCATAAGAAGTTTTAGTTTGTTTGATTTCCTGTTCCATTGCTAATTCATAAATTGGCTTTTGGCTTTTATTAGCTGCATCCACAATTTCTTTTATGGTCATATACATTTTTTTCACTCCTTAATGGAACTAAAGAATAATAAGGTTAGCTATATTACTTAAATTTCCCAATTCCTTCTGAGCATTACCAGGCAATAGAGAATCCAAAGCGAATGCATATAAATATTTCTTGTTATCTTCTAAACTATGAAAGTTGTTAATTTCCACATCATATTGTTTAAAGATCCTTCGTAAGACAAATTCAAAGTCAGCTCTTTCAGAAATCGCAATAATAACTGGCAATGGCCCCTGCAGATCTAAGCTAAATCCGTCAATTTCAACATGTTTGACTTCAATCAATCCACCACCGACCGAAATACCCATCGTTCTAATACTTCGACTTTCATCCTCTAAATGTACACCTGCCGTATTTGGATGACCAGCAGGACTATCACCCGCTTTTTCAATAAAGGTAATGTCAATTCCTTTAGATTCTGCTATTTTAATAGCATCTGGCACTTTGCTGTCATCGGCAGCAAATCCCAATATCCCAGCAATAATTGCAAAATCAGTTCCGTGACCTTTATGGGTTTCAGCAAATGATTCATAATACTTTACCACAACTTTTTTTGGAAGACCTTGAAATAATTTATTGGCAACTGTTCCAATAGCCAAGGCACCTGCAGTATGTGAACTTGAAGGACCTATCATTATTGGCCCAATCACATCAAAACAACTTTTGTATTTAACAATCTTTTTTTCTTTAATAGATGCTACATTCATATTCATATAAACACCCCCATAATTTGTTATTTTTAATTGCAGTTGAATCTAAGTTATTAAAATGACTGATTCAAAACAAGACCTCATTGAATACGTTTTCATTCTCGTGTCAAATACACTTCCTTTTAATCACATACCTTTCTTAGAGTAATCATGTCAGTATGTCCAATTTTAAAAGGTTACTTGTAATGTCATTAGGATTTTTGCAAAAAACTAGGTTTGATACTTTCTCTAAAGGTAATAAATTTTCTCTCGACGCCCTCATTATAAGCTTGTATATTTATGAGCTCAATATTTTTTTATTTTTAGAAAGATTGAATAAACAGAATCTTGAATGAGTAATAGATTACACTTAGCATGTAGCAATTGTGTCCTTTGTTTGAAGCTGTATTAGTTACTAGAAAAGCAAAAATAACACAGAGTTCCTTTCATTAACACATTGATTATATTGAAAAATCATTATAATGATACTTATATTGTCCTTTGTTAAAACATCTAATTTTGGAAATGAAAGCTGTTGCAATAAATAATAAATGTAGATGACAATGAATCCATTAATGAAACATAAAATCATTTATTGATATTAATAATTAATTTTGTATTAATATACATTTTCAGAAAAAAGAAACTTCTTTTTATACTCTTAACTTGAAGTACTACTTTGACAATATTCACTAATTTACACCATCGATATCTACAGTTATGGAAACCCTAATTAGATTTAAAAAGAGAGAAGAACATTTGTGAGCTCTTCTCTCTTTTTTATTTACTTAAGATTACTATTCAAATTGCTTATTGCAATTACTTTAGCCTGACTTTTATATTATAAATCTAATTTCCATACTACTTCACAAGCTGATAAAAGGAAAAAAGTATCGATTCCGTCAAAATTAAATTATAAAAGAGCTTTGTTTTCCTGTAACAAATTATTTATCCTGCTATTCATTGGCAATACACTTCCACACTTAATAAATGTTCACTTTATATCCGTTTGCAATATTTGCACATACCACACCTCCGATAATAATAAGCAATTGTAGCGCAAAACAGAGCTAATCCCCAAATTGGCCATAATAGCTCTGGACCTTCCAATGCCCATCCCCTATGATCTAGCCCCCCTTTATTAATAAAACCCTCGGATGTACATCAAACCAGTTGAAGTAACCATTATGGAAACAAGTGAAGCACACAAAAAACAACTCCAAAATCCACTTTTATTATATATTTTGGGTTACTTGACGTTTACCTTACAAACACAAGTAGAACAGTTCAAATCAATTGAACTGTTCTACTAAGGTTATTTCATTTTTTTAACCTAATCCCATTTTGACAAATTAAATTGCTGCTCCAACAACCACTGCTATCACAAAAACTAAATCACTATATATTTTATGTTTAACTAGTTTTATTGATTATAAGAATATTCATTTTGGTTTTGCAACACCCTCAACGTGAATACATGTACTTTTTCATACGGATATTACTTACCTCTGTAGGTTCATAATCTCTGTATGCCTAAGTAATTGTTTTAAAACAGTTACATCAAAACATAAATTTTAATGTTTAATGACTTTTGATATTTCCTGATATTCCAATGATTTTGAGCTACCCGACTGGATTTTTTTTGCTAATTCATTAGCATAGTTTGTTGTTGCCGGCGCAAATTTATTACGATCCCACTGATGATTTCTAGCGATTTGTTCATCAGACAGATTATAATATGAATAAGTTACTCGTCCTTGCACATCTGGAATTGGATCATCAAAAGTTGTATCAAGATGGTACCATTTCCCTTCAATTTTCACTTGATTCCAAGCATGTGGTTGTCCATTTCCAGTTCCTGTTACAATATGAGTTTCTATTCCAGCCTCTTTTAACAATTGATACGTTAATAATGCATACCCTTGACAAACAGCAGAGCGGTTTGCTAAAGCTTCATATGCTGTATAAGCTTGGAAAGAAGTATCATAAGAAACATGCTTTACGACATAATCATGGATTACTTTTACTTTTTCGTGTTCATCCATACCAGCTTTGATAATGGAATTGATAATTGATTTTGCTTGCGCCTTTACATAGTCCGTTTGTCCTTTGGATTCACGATATGTAATCTGTACTGTAAACGTGTAATTTCCTGGAATACCACGAACGGAATATTGCGTATGCGAAATATTATGATTCAAATATTCGTTAGATTCGACTGCCTTGTCATATTCTTTAACAAGTGTGTTTAGAACCTCATTAATATTAGAGTTTTGGGATTTGTATGTCATCGTTATATTTTCTTTTTGATTATTAATATGAGTTTTTATTTCATTTTGAAATGCGTCTAATAGTTTCCCATCAGGTCGTGAATTATTATTTACAGATGTAGTATTTGGATTCCAAACACCATTACTTTCAAGGTAGTACTGTTTACCATTATCTTGGATCCAGCCTGTTTGCATCGCTCCACTTCCATTGAAGTAGTACCATGCTCCATTTACCTGCTGCCAATTTGTTTGCATCGCTCCGCTTCCATTGAAGTAATACCATGCTCCATTTACCTGCTGCCAATTTGTTTGCATCGCTCCGCTTCCGTTGAAGTAATACCATACTCCGTTTACCTGCTGCCAATTTGTTTGCATCGCTCCGCTTCCGCTAAAGTAATACCATGCTCCGTTTACCTGCTGCCAACCTGTTTGCATCGCTCCGCTTCCGTTGAAGTAATACCATGCTCCGTTTACCTGCTGCCAACCTGTTTGCTTCACACCGTTTACATTATAGTAATTCCATACTGATCCAGTTTGTTTCCAACCTGTATCGGCACTTGTGTAAGTAGCTACTGTTGATCCCATCACTGTGAGACCAACTGCCATAGCTAAAACTTTTATATTCTGTTTCATAAATCTAATATTCCCCTTCTCTTGACCTATTTATCTATCAAACATTAACAATGAGGGCGTTGCAAAACTAAAATAAATACTCAATATTATAAAATGACACTTTCATTAGTAAATATTACTCTCCTCACTAATTGTTAGTTGATTCAATCGAGATTTTACGAGCAGTTAATGTAGGATAAATTAGAACAACTAGCTAAAAGATGACGATGCAACTCTTTGTCTTTCCACTTATGAAACGCATAATACATGGCCTCTTTGTTATAAGAGTTATCTTAGTCAATATTAGCGATTAAAGCAAGATTTGACATTTATTTATCTATATAAACATATTAAACATATGGTAATTGAAATTTTATAACAGCGCATTAGGGGGAAATTCAGGTCAAATGTTATGTTAATTATACGGAATTCAAATTTATTAACCATTTTGTTGTCACTTCTGTATACTGAGTACCTGTTATAATAAGAGGTTCTTTACATTCGGGACGTTTGCTTTTTGCAATATTGACTTGATGATCTATGTCTTTCAAACAGCTTTTAATATTTAGGATTTTTTGAGAATCATATTGTTAGCGATAATAGAATGTATGTAATTACGAACATTTATGTGTTGAAATGAAAGTGAACGAATATTCAAAAATTAACTTTCATATTTATAATAAATAAAGAGCACTTTTTAATGTTTTAAAAGTACTTTTAATTTGATGTTGATGTGACGTAACCTTAAGTATTTAGAAATTAAAAAAAGTCCCTTAATAATGTTAAAGGAACCTTACTCACACAAATAATCTGTAAATCAATTCATTTTTGATATACAGATCATTTGTATGATAATTTTTATAAATAATTGCTAAATAGTGAATTTACATAAATGCTTTTAGAAGTTCTTGAACTAATGGGATTGCTCCACCTATAAATTTTAAAACTGCCATTGCGATTTCCATATTATTCTCTCCTCTTTTTTCGTATTAAGATTTGGTTAATCTTTATACCCTTATTATAGTAAGCGCTTACAATTATAACAATACATTTTTGTATGCAATATTGCATATTTATACGTTTAGACAAAATTAGACCTCTATTAGTCATTCTTTAATGGTACCATAGCGAGGTGAGAGTCTTTAAGGGTTCTCCTTAATAGGAGGAAATATGGAAAGAGTGCAAGAGATTGACAGTAATCTAAAATTTAAGGGTTGGGTTAAACAGGTATTAGCTGTAGGAGGAATGTTAGGGTTCTGCTACTTAGTGCTATATGTTTTCTGTTTCTTAGTTACTATGTAAATATTATACAACTAAACTAGTAGAGTCTTGCCTAGAGAGGTAAGGCTCTTTTGTTTTGTATGAGATGAGCAAACTACATACAATACCTCTCAGGTTTGTCAGATTACTCTGTATGGCGCCTTGTTTCTCTATGTTCTAGGAACATTAACTCCTATCATTGAAAGGTAAATAAACTTCTATTTAAAAGTTTCCATTTCTATTGAAAACACAATTGTATTGATAAAAAATGTCTTTTTACTAGATACATATTAAAAAGACAGGCATAAGTTATATTACGCTTTGGTAAAATCTTTTTATCTTTGAAAAGGACTTACATCTGATTAATAGATTCGAATCCTTTTTGCATATTATATTTATATTATCATATAAATATAATATATTAAAAACAATTTAAATGCAAAAATACTAGTATGGATACTGAGTATTTTTCAAAATAACGTAAGCTATGCGGAAAAATAAAATAAGCTGCCCATATGGACAGCTCATTTACATAATTATCGTTATCGGAATTTAATCCTCTAATATTCATTCTAGAAAGTATCCTAGCCAAAAGCGGATGTTTAGTCGCTTTGTTTGAATTATGATTTTAGTTAGGAGTTTTCCTTTATCGCTTACAGATAAAGCATTATCTTTATTTTCAATCGGAGTTTCCCTGTCTTTTGATAAATCATATAGGTAGTTTAATGTCTTAATAAATCCTTTTAATGAAGATAATATTATCCTTGGATTCCATTCACCTTCGCCATGTTCCGCAGTATATATTGGTAAATATCTTCTACTCATATCTACAAAGATAGGGTTTCCATATTCCTCCTCGTGCCCTATGACAAACCGAGACTGTCTCCAATCTCCTTTATTATCTATGCTATACCCCAATTGTTCCTTTTCTAATGCACTATTACTATAAATTATTAATCCACTATATCCAATAGATAGTTCTATTTCTTTAAATGTGTCTAATAGATTATATAATTCGTTAATTTGTAATTTCATCAGTACCCTCACGCAAAATGCTTTGTATATCACTCGATTTAATTTTTCTATTGTAATTATTAAATATTTCGCATTATATGGGAAGTTAAATTAAGTAACTAAAACAAGTACTCTATACATGTAAGGTTAACATAACGTCTCATTATCAATAGCGAGTACAAGGGAGAATCCTAACCTCGCAAGGGAACCTCCTTTTTTGTTCTATGTATTCATGCATTTTTTATACATTCCTATCCTGTCGCTGTTTTGTTCTGAAATGCTGACGGTATAACATATATATATAAAGACACCCTAAGGTACCTTCCTCCGACTTAAACCATCTTAATTTTAATAATATGTATTGAACTCACACCAAATATTATTGTATCAAGCTGGTGTATAGCGATTATTGGTAAACCGTTTTGAAAATTTGCGTTTTGTTGTTACTATCCCATGCCCATCAAGCTAATATTTTGAAGTATCCCCAAAACGAAAATTTTCTTCGTTTTGGGGAACTACCAATTTCTTAAGTTGATGGGCATGTATGGTGACCCCTATTAGAGAAATTTACTAGTTTATGGCTTTGACTCGGTTTTTCTAAAGAATACATCAGGATTATTCTGTCCGTTCAAAATATTTCGATTGTCACCCCAAGCATGGAGCAATGAATGACCTGGCCCCGTAATAACTTGATTGTATTCACCCATATAACAAGAAAACACTCTTGGATCAAAATTCACGAAAGCCCCACCGCTTGGTATATGATTATTAGGCACTTGAGAAAATTTGGTGCTGACCATATTTTCTTTCCCTACTTTACCAACGCCCTTATGAAGAGAGAATGTTTTCATAAACACACCAAATGTTCCATTACCTATGCCGCCAACATTATTAGGATCATTAAAGCGGTTATATTGAATATGAGCTCCTTTTTTATTGACAGCTACTGATGGAAAGAATGCATGTGGTAAATTATTGGAGATATTCACTTGAGTCCAGTTATTTCCTCCATTTTGACTATAGGCTAAAAAGACATCGATAAAGGTTGTACCTCCAATATTTCTACGTTGATTCCATACTACATAGATCGTACCATCTGGTCCTATACCTGCTTGAGGGATCTCAAACATCCTGATTACCCGTTGCTGCTCTGTTAATATAACAGGACGGAGTTCATTGGCTGGTCCGCATGGTACAACATCCGTAGCCGCTGCTGCAAATAGGCCAGCAGAGACTTGTACATTTATTGGGAAGGTATTTCCTCCATCGATTGACTTAGCCATACGAATGGAACGGTTCGCAGTATTTAGCTGAGCAAATGTGCCTGGCAAACGACTTTCATAAAAAACATATATATTCCCCGCTTTATCCACTACCGGAAAGGCTCCAAACACTGCATTAGCCCCAGCGACAATCGTTTGACTTGGAATAATAGGAGTTAATGTTACACCTGTTCCAAATTTTGAAAAACGAATTTTTGTACCTACATTAGGAGGGCCAAAGTCAGTCCATACAACATATAAAGCCTCATTTCCTGGATTATCAGCATCAGGACCTACTGTAATCCACGCTTTATCTTGATTTCCTGGATCACTAGCAGCTGGAGTCTGCCCTCGCCCAACAACTTGAGGAAGGTTCATAGTTATTGTTTTGTTTGGACTGATCGTTCCGGTTGAAACAGTGATTACACCTTCTTGCCTGCCTCCAATCAATTCATCCCCAATTTGTGAATAATAAAATACTCCATTTCTATCAACTGCTAAAGATGGATCACCAAAATTTTGACCTCCAGGATTGGCTGGTATTGACCCACCATCGGTCCAATTTTTACCTAAATCTTTTGAAAAGGAAAACCCTGAATAACTTGATGCCCCAGCTACCCCTGTGGCATTATTGGTATCATTAAATCCATACAAAATAAAATCTTTAAAACGCGCAAGGCTTGTCTCGCTTTGAGTTATATTTGGAAAACTAGCGATATCAACAGCAGGGTTATTCACTTGAACTTCTTTATCATTTGGTTTTGGTTTTGGCGGCATTTGATCACCCTTTCTATTATTTTTTTCAATATATAATATGAAAAAAACGAAAGAGTGCTTAGACTATTTAATAGATTTAAATTTTTTTGGAAGAGTCATTTAATCAATTAATTAGTCTTTAAACAAACCGAAAAAACCTTGCTGCTTTTGTTTCTGTACATCTCTAATGTTTTCAAGCAGGAGTGTTGGTCATATAAACATTGATACCACTAAGTCGTTTACTACGAGGAGAATATTTCATTCCTTTCTTTTTTTCTCGTACAACGTAATTAATGCTGTCAACATACCAAAAAGAGTCCTGATTGATCAGGACTCTTTTTTGAACTTTTACAAAAGTAAACTTTTAAACACCTAATTAAAATTCTATTATCTATTTTACCACTTGGACAGATACTGGCTTCCAACCCTGATTCTCTACCCAATCAATATCAACCTTATATTTTTTATTACTTTGTTTATCTCGTATATTACCGTAAGCTTTATTATTACCATTATTCCCAATAAACTCGAAAATCAATTGGCCCTCTGGAACATCAACAGCATAAGAAATTGCTTCTTTCATCTCATTCCAATCTACTGTTCCTTCTTTAAATTTCATTTCAGGTTTTGCTCCTTGCTTTGTACCAATTGGCTTCCAAGAAGGATTAGTTTGAGAACCCTTTTCTTGAGATACCGATTTTTCTGCTTTTTGTTTCTCTTCTAACAGTACTGCTTCTTTCTCTTCATTTTTCTTCTCTTCTAACAGTGCTGCTTCTCTCTCTTCACGTTTCTTTTCTTCTAACAGTGCTGCTTCTCTCTCCTCACGTTCCTTCTCTTCTAACTGCGCTGCTTCTTTCTCTTCACGTTTCTTCTCTTCTAACTGCGCTGCTTCTTTCTCTTTACCTTTCTTCTCTTCTATCTTTGTTGCTTTCTTTTTTTGAGCAATTGCTTGCTTTGATGTATCAGAAGGGGAAAACAACTGGTATGTCACTATACTAACTGTCACTAATACCAAAGTAAATGCAATATTAAAAATCACCTTTTTACGACGATTTTGTTGTTTTTCTTGAAACCTGCTTACTTGTCCCATTTTTTAAACCTCCGAGTTTATTTTCTCTTCTAATCTTTATGCATTTCTTATAATTCTTAATATTTTTATTAAACGATGGAAATGAATTACAATTCCCATACAAGATTTCATATCATAATAAAATTTGTGTTTTTTCAAGCATCTGACATATGTTATTCAAAAATATTTTAATACATTAAAAATCGATAAGCACCTGTTCGTAAGAAACCTTCAATTTTATTCAAAGGTGATTCCAATTACGTCCACATTAGATCTCCTGTAGAAATCTTTTTCACAATTAAGCCCCTTCTTCCCTTATTTATAATTTTCAAATTAAACTGCCCTCTATGGTACAATAAAGATGTGTTGTTTTCTACTGGGGTATGTCGTAAAATCAAAAGGGATTTTATCTCTTTTACCTTTTTTTCAGAGTAACTTTCACCACTAGGAAACTCTATTATTCCTAATGTAATTTTTAATTCGCTTTCATTAAAAATCCAATCCTTATTAAGTTCCCTTATCTTTTGTATAAAGCTTCTTTTGGTTTTTCCTATATAGATCAATGTTTCATTCTTAGCATATACTCTAGAGATTGCAAATATTCCCTTCTTAAAAGCTTCTTCTCTATTATAAAAATCATTTAAACTATACAATCCATACCACTTAATATGTACTGTTTCTATTAACCTCACCTCATTTTTAGATAATATTATAATTTCTGAATGTTCAAATTATTATGGATACATAGCCTTGATTACTTGAATTATAAATAGTGCTTTTCAATAATACATTTTATTATTACTAATTTCAATAATGAATATGTATATATCATGATGAATTTCCTATCATTTGTTTCGTCAAGTAGGGGTAGCGTCAGGAAAATG
This sequence comes from Bacillus cereus group sp. N11, assembly GCF_016483605.1. Lineage (NCBI taxonomy): Bacteria > Bacillati > Bacillota > Bacilli > Caryophanales > Bacillaceae > Bacillus > Bacillus cereus group sp. N11. The sequence continues at coordinate 423,773 of NZ_JAEHBN010000002.1, read as the reverse complement.
CGCATTTACAACGTTAAGGAAATCCCCATATTAAAAAGCCCCATTTATCAACATTTATATTGAGGAATTAGGTTCTTTTCGTTATTCCGTTAAAGCGCTCCTTTAATTGAATAACCAAAATCTCACCTCACTCATAATATCACTTAATTCTTATTAAACTAACGCACCTCGTTAGTTTAAGTGTAATTCTTCACAAATTTTTAGCAGGTTTAGTTAAAAATCTTTTTTATATAAACAAAAGAACTGAGCGAAAAATAACGCTCAGTTCTTTTACAAACATCCCATTTCATAAATGTGCGATCATATTATTTTCGTACAGCTTCAAATGTAATGAGTTGGCTATCTGTTGATGGTTGCTTTTTGAAAGTATAATCGGCAGAACAAGTAATATCAGTTTTACATGCATCATTGAATTAGTAGCTTTACATAGAGATTTTTTAGATTCCACTGATGATCCTTGCAGTTATCACACTAAAACAGTTTCTTTAGTATATTCTATAAAATTTTAAATACAACAATTCCTTATGAAGCATCATCTACTAAGATAACCATCATTTTTTGAGAATTATATTGAACTTACCTTTTTAAATTGTGCAGATAATTTGCAGATATATATTAGCATAAGTACTCTCCATTCGAACATATGATGAAGTGAATGATAGGACAGGGAGGTATCATGATGTTTGCTTATACGTTAACTGCCTTAACACTTTGTTGTATCTCAATTATTATTACATCATATATTTCTAAACGTAAGGGTACCCTAATGGAGTATATGGTATTTATTATGTCTTTTAGTATGAGTATCGGTTTAAGTATAGGTTTTTATTTAGGTATTCTCTTTAAAGGGGAATTACTATATTCTACTTTGCTTGCTATTTTGATTAGTGGTTGTATCGGTCTTTTAGTCGGTCTACGTTTTCACCTATATACTGCCTTAGAAGGAATGTTCTCTGGATTAATGGCAAGTATGATGGGAGCAATGATTACAGAAATGCTAAATGCGCAACAAGCTCATAGTATACTATTCATTAGCCTTTTACTTTCTATAACGATAACTATGTCATGTATAATTCAGCTTTTATCAGAAACCTTTACTACTTATATCCATCGTCGGTTTCTATTATTACTCTCCATTGGCGTAGTAATTATCCTGACTGTATTCATAACGTTCCCAGAGCATGTCCCGCCAACCTCTTCCACAGAAGAACAACATAAACATTAGCAGCTATAATCGATTCCCTCTAATATTTCATTATATTAGAGGGAATCGATTTCATTAATTTTATATCTTAACAGATGAAGATTAAAAACACTTTGAATCGCTGGCCCAAAATTTCTATATCTATATAATTGATAACACATTAATTTCATAGATATTCAATTCTCTTTGCTTGAGAAGGTATACCATTCCACCTTGAAATAATAAATTTTCACTTAACCAATATATGTTTTTGGATCCATAGCATTGCTCTTCTGTGCATTCCATTCACCTTTATGGATTTCAAAATGTAAGTGCTGTCCTTCAGATTGTCCTGTATTCCCCATTATGCCAAGTTGTTGTCCTCGCTTCACTTTTTGACCAGTAGAAACAGAACGACTCCTTAAATGAGCATATACAGTCGTATATGTTTGTCCGTTAATATTGTGAGAAATAAACACAACATTACCATAGCTTGTAGAATAATAAGAGCGAGTGACTACACCTTCTGCGGCGGCAACAACCGGCACTATTCCTGAAGCAGCAATATCTAATCCGTGATGCATTTGCCTACCACGTTTCTCAAATCCAGAAGTATATCTTCCTACAGCTGGTTGAATAAATTCATTTGTTGTATTTATCTCTTGGGATTGTCGCTGCTCCTCTGCATCAGTCTCACTTGTTTTTGATAGGAATTTACTTGATACATAACCGTTTTTACCGTTGTAATTAATTTTTTTCCATCCATTTTGTTCAAATAGAACTTGTACTTTTATTCCTTTTGATAAAGCACCGATTACACCATGATTTGTACCAGCACCGCTTCTTACATTTAACACGCTTACGTTAACATAGTAGTCATCAACTGTTGCTCCAGTAGATGGATTACTTGTTTCAGGCTTTGGTGGTGTACCTCTTTTAACAAATTTTACATATTCACTGCTTACATAACCAGTTCTTCCATTATGATTAATTTTCAGCCAGCCATTTTCAACGCCAGTTACTTGCAATGTTCGTCCGTTTAATACACCACCAATTACACTATGGTAAGTAGCAGGACCTGTACGCACACGTAAAGATGTAGCGTCTACAATGTATATACCGTCAGCTTGAACTGTAACATTATTTTGTTGTTCATTTGCATTAGAACCACTCTTTGAAATGTAATCTTTACTAATATAGGCGTCTTGTCCTTTATAGTTAATTTTGAACCAATTTTGTACTTCACCAGTCACTGGAACTACTTGTCCTTTATACATAGAACCTAAAATCGTGTGGGAAGTACTTGGACCTGTACGAACGCGGAGGGAGGATACGTTAACTTTGTAATCCCCACTCGCTACTTGAAATTCCCCATTGTTATTGTCGCTTCCATTTGAGCCACTGTCTTTCACAAATTGACTGCTTACATAACCCACTTTTCCATTATGGTTAATTTTCAACCAGCCGTTATCTTCTCCAATAACTTGTAAAACTTTCCCTTCATACACGCGCCCCATTATTGCACTAGATGTATTTGGCTGTGTGCGAACACGTAATACATTAGCAGTTACAATTTTACTACGACTCTTACCTATATTCGTCTTTGCTAGTACGCCATTTTTCGAAATAAATTCACTACTTACGTAGCCAATTTTTCCGTTATGATTGACTTTCAACCAACTGTTTTCTTCTCCAATAACTTGTAAAACTTCCCCTTCATACACGCGTCCCATAATTGCACTAGACGTATTTGGCTGTGTGCGGACACGTAGAACATTCGTATTTACTGTTACTTGATTTTCATATTTTACTACATCAGTAGTTTGCTCATGCTTCGTGTCTTTTTGTATAACAGTATTTTTCGCTTGAGCAGTACTAATAAATACACTTCCTGTAACAGAAGCTACTGCTACACTAGCTAAAATTTTTTTCATAAGTATAAAACACCTTCCTACAAACATATTCAAGTATCATTATGTTTTTATGTTAACTTCCATTTCTTTTCATTCTAACTATTCAGGAAAAGTATCCTTTTATTATCCACCATCTATACCTAGTAATAAAAGAAACTTAAATCCATTAGACTTTGAAAATTCTCTCATTGCTTCAATCTAACACTACATAATGTAGTTTTAATTTCCAAAAAAAATAGCTACAAATGATCACCTATAATTAATACTACAAAAATAAAAAAATCATAATTTAGGCCTTCTTCATTTAACTTATACTTTTGCTTAAATATACCAGCTCTCCTTTCACACTACGAATTGTAGTATAAAATAAAAGAAAGGTCAAATATAAGTATTTAGCCTTTTGTAACTACAATACATTACATTTATCCATTTCTAATCTAATCATAAATAATTATTTTTTTTAATGCCTAAATAACCAAAAAACATTTTTACCTTGTAAACTCTTCCTACAGCATAGCTCTCTCTTATTGTCTAAATTTTTATAAAAATAATATTACCAATTCACAACATGACATATAAAAGCAGCAATCTACTAAGATAACTGCTTTACATTATGATAAACTACATGAATTTCACATTATTCCGGCTTATTAGGAATATCAGGGTTTGGAACATAATCAGATTTGTAATCTGTATATTTTACTTCCGTTACCATCCCTGCTGAAGCATGGTGTAGATCGTGACAGTGGAACATCCACTCACCCGGATTGTCTGCTACAAAGGCTACTTCATATTCTTCTCCTGGTTTCAGATTTAATGTGTCTTTAACAATTGGAGAACCTTCAATCGGTTTTCCATCTTTACTTAATACTTGGAAGAAATGACCGTGCAAATGCATCGGGTGATCGTCTCTTTTAGAGCGATTTACTAATTTCACTTTTACTAAGTCACCCTTTTTTACTAGAATTGGATCAATATCTGGAAATACTTTTCCGTTAATTGTATAAACCATTTCATTTCCATTCATTTTCGTATTCAAGTCCATATTATTTGTGGCAGTATACTGCTGCTCTAGTGTGAAATTACCTAATTTTTTCTCACCATATTTCGTCATATCTAATTTCGGTAGTTTTTCTTTTTCATTTGCTCTGTCTTTCATCTCTTTACTACCTTCATATTCAATAATGGTTTTCATTCCTTTTGCACCTTTATTTGCTGAATGGTCTTCAACATACCATTTCCCAGGATTGTTAGCAGTAAATTCAACATCATAACGTTCACCCGGTGCGATTGAAATTACTTTATCCTTTATAGCTTTTGGATCGTTTATTGGTTGACCATCTGTCGCAACTACTTTTATATCATGACCGTGAACGTGTATATCATGTGATAGATAACCAGCATTAACGAGTCGAAGACGAACTTTATCACCCTTTTTCACTTTTAACGGCTCTACTACATCACCGCTTTTACCATTGATTGTGAATAAGTTATACATACTCATATCATGACCTTCCATCTTCATATTTCCATGGTCCATTCCTGCCATATTACCAGAGTCTTTTTTATCACTACCCATGTTCATACCTGAATGATCCATGCCTTTCATATCATCATTCTTTTTCGTATTTTCATTATCCTTAGATTTATTACCTTTTTGCGCTTTTGTCATTTCTTTTAACTGCTTATTAATTTCTTCTTTATCTGTTATCCATTCATCTAACATTAACGTGTAATCTTTATCATACTTTTCATTTGTATCCTCTACAATAAGAGCACCATATAAACCTCTATCTAGTTGATTTACAGAATCTTGATGTGAATGATACCAATACGTTCCTGGTACGTTCGCTTCAAATTCATAGGTGAAACTTTTTCCTGATTCAACCGCATCTTGTGTCACGCCTGGAATTCCATCCATGTTATTTGGGACAGGATACCCATGCCAATGAATAGATACTGGTGCAGGTAATTCATTTTTTAATGTCACTTTAACCTTTTCACCTTTTTTCACCCTAATTTCCGGACCCGGGGATGAACCATTAAATGTCCAGACTGGAACAATAACACCGCTACTTAGCTTTTGTTTTTCTTCTTTCGCTACTAAAGTAACTTCTGGCCCTTTTACAACTTTCAATGGCTTTGTAGCCGTTTCAGTCTGTGTTGTTTTTTTATCATTCATATTTTTATGATCATTTGTTGTATTTGTGGTCTCAGAACATGCAGCAATTAAAGATATTACGGAGACTGTAACTGCTGTTAATACAAATCTCTTCATAGAAAATCCCTCCTTTTTCTTTTTCAAGATTATTATAGAAGATAATTTTCAAGAAAATATGGAGATATAAAATGAGCAAAATAAAAAGGCACCCAAAATTGAGCGCCTCTTCTAACTATTATTTTGTAACAACTTCATCTTCTTTTACATTTACATTATTGTTACTCATAAACCCTTCAATCTCTTCAACTGTTCTAATGATATCTTTTGACAAATTTTCATAGCCATCTTTTGTTACAAGGATATCATCTTCAATACGAATACCAATTGATTCTTCTTCAATATATAGACCTGGTTCAATCGTAATAACCATACCTTCTTCTAATACTCTTTCTTTGTATGTTCCAACATCGTGAGTATCTAAACCAAGAAAGTGACTGACACCATGATAATAATATTTAGATAGTTCCTCATCTTCTTGAATTAAACCAATAGCTTTACACTCTTCTGCTAGTACCTTTTTTGTATGCTCATTTAATGCAGCAAAATTTAAGCCTGGCTTAATAATCTCTGTTGTTTCTTTCAATGCTTTTAATACAATATTATAGATTTGTTTTTGGCGACTAGAGAATATTCCATTTGCCGGGAAAGTATAACTAATATCAGCGTTATAATAGTCTTTTTGAGCGCCTAAATCTAGCAGTACTAAATCACCATTTTGAATTTGTGCATCATTATCTTCATAATGAAGAACTGTTGCATTTTTCCCACTTGCCAAAATTGTATTGAACGCATGATGCTTAATCCCAGATGACTTCAGTGTGAAATCAAACTGAGCTTCTAATTCATATTCCATCATGTCTGCTTTTGCATGCTTTAACACATTGTAAATACCGTCTTTCGTTACAGCAATTGCTTCTTTAATGATTTCAATTTCTTCCTCTGTTTTAAACACTCGTAATTCACAAATTTCCGGGTATACATTACCAATTGTTATGTGTGGGTACTGTTCTCTTACATGTTTAGCAAACGCTAACGTTTTCGTCTCAGTACCCTTCCACTCACGACGCTCTAAATCTAAATACACATGTTGCGCATTTTCTGCGAAAAGTGTATGTGCCATTGTCTTCTCAAAGCTTTCTATATATACAACTTTTTGTATGCCTGAAATTCGTTCTGCATCTTCTTTAGAAACTGTTTTACCGACCCATTTTTCCATTACTGGATCTGATTTTTCAATGAAAAGAGTTTCTTCCACACTATTTCCAAACTTTTTCAACATGAAAATAACATTGGGCTCATCGATTCCCGTTAAATAGTAAAAATTTCGATTCGGCACAAATTTATAATGGGCATCTGCTGACATATGAGGTGCGTGTCCAGCAAATAAAATCGTAATCGATTCATCATGTAATGTTTTCGCTAATCGTTCTCTATTTTGAGCAAAAAATGTTGATTTCATAATAATCCCCCTAGCGTTCTATGTATAATTTTGAAACTGATTATCCAATATAATTCATTTTATTATTGTTATAATTTTTCGTCAATTAATAATGTTTATATAGAAGATAAACTTTCATTACTAGGCATCTAATCACTCCACAATTTCTTGACATTTATTCCATATACTTAACATCTCATATATATAAGAAAGGAGCCTACAAACGTGAAACATTACGTAGGACTAGCCATTACTTCATTATTTATCATTACAGGATGCTCTAATAACGTAGAAACACCACCAGTAAAAATAGAAACCGTTCAATCTCAGCCCCAAAATAAAGATAACGCAAATACGATTCCGCAAAACTTCTATAAAGAAATTACATCTGGAAAAATAGCGCACATTCACGGAATTGGCTATGCAGGAAATATGCCTGGTATTTCTATCGCAACTCATAGTGGTATAAAAGTTTATCAAAATGGAAAATGGTTTGAAACTGCTACACAGTTACACGATTATATGGGCTTTCAGGCAACTAAAAATGGATTTTTTGCTAGTGGGCATCCGGAACCAGGTGCAAATTTAAAAAATCCTTTAGGATTAATGAAAAGTTCTGATGGCGGCAATAACCTGGAAAAGCTAGCATTCTATGGAGAATCTGATTTTCATAACCTTGCTGTCGGATATAATTCGGAAGCAATTTATTTATACAATGAACGTCCTAATTCTAAATTACAACAAGGTTTTTATGTCAGTACGGACAACGGACAAGAATGGAAAAATAGTAAGTTAAGGGGGCTTTCAAGTACAATCCATGCATTTTCAGTACATCCGGATCAAGCGAGTGTAATCGCAGTAAGTGCTAAAGATGGTGTTTATTTATCTACAGATTACGGGAATACATTTGAACTATTCTCTAAATCACTTGAATCAACCGCAGTTACATTAAATAATGAAGATGCTATTTATGCCTCTATCAATAAGAAAGGTGAACAAATGATTACGAAAAAATCAATTGGTACAAATGAAGAGGTAAACATACAAGTTCCATCATTAGATGCTAAAGATAACATGATGTATATTGCACAAAACCCTCAAAATTCATCTGAGATAGTTCTTGCTACAATGCAAGCAAATGTATTCCTTTCCACAGATGACGGTAAAACGTGGAAACAGATTACTAAAAATGGGATATTACAATTTAATTAGAAAGGTGAATATAACGTGTTTTCAACAATTAGCGAGTGGAGTTATCAACTCATGTCTCCTTTAATGGATGTCGCGAATGCTACGAAATCAATCCCTCTTTTATTTGCGTTTTTATTAGGCATAGTGGGTACCCTTGCTCCATGCCAATTAACAGGAAACATTAGCGCCATTACAATCTATGGCAATCAATCTTTACAAAAGGGAAATATCTGGAAACATATATTGTTATTCATTTTAGGAAAAATAATAGCTTTTACGACACTTGGACTATTAGTATGGTTCTTAGGAAAAGAGATTCAGCAAATATTAACTTTGTATTTCCCATGGTTACGTAAACTGATCGGACCTTTATTAATAATAATGGGGGTAATATTATCAGGTATTATAAAAGGTAGAAACTTCTTCTCTACCATCTTCCCTATCACATCTATACGAAAACAAAATGAAGTCAGCTCATTTTTTCTTGGGTTCTTCTTTTCGTTAGCTTTCTGCCCTACTATGTTTGTGCTATTTTTCGGAACATTAATACCACTCTCTTTAACATCTAATTACGGGTATTTATTTCCTACCTTTTTCTCTATAGGAACTGTTCTACCTGTCGTTGTATTACTGTCCATTATCTCCTACCTAGGCTTAAATGGAACACTACTTAAAAAGAGCCGAAAAATAGGGAAAAATATTCAGCGTATAGCTGGTGTACTTCTCGTTTTAATCGGACTTTATGATACCGCCCTATATTGGTAATACATACAAAAGGTAAGCTTCAATGAAATAAGCTTACCTTTTGTATCATTTTATTCATTTTTCTTTTGTTGTAATTGTGTTAGCAAATTCGTAACAAACGCGAGAAACAATGGATCTTTCTCTTTTTTAGGCGACCACTGCATAATGAGTTGCCGCGGGATTTCAATGTCTATCGGTTGCACGATAAAGTCATGAATAATTTGTTTATGAAGTCCTGATAACGGAACGATCGTTATACCGTTAACTTGTAAAGTAAGTGCTAATGCCGAGCTAATTGACTCTGACTCCATCACTTTATTCACTGTTATTTCGTTTTTCATTAAGTATGGTTCAAGTACTTCTTTACAACCAGAAAGTGGCATAATAAAAGGATAATTTTTCAACTCTTTACTAGTAAGATTAGGTGGAATATTCTTTGAAGAAACGATAACATAAGGATCTTCACCAATAACTTCATAGTGAAATCCTGGTATTAGATTTTCTTTTATAGAAATAGAAAAATCAGCACTTCCAGCAGACAGCCAATTTAAAACTTCTTGATAGCTTCCCTCTCTAACTGCAAGCACGTACTGACTTTGATCAATATTACCTAATTGGATACACTCTGCCAAACAATATACAGTAACGGAAGGATACGTAGCTAATACAATCTTATACAAACTTTTATTCTTCAAGTGTAAAGCTGTTTCTTCAAGATTTTCATACTCCATTAGAAGTCGTTCTACACAAACTAAAAATTCTTTTCCATTTTCAGTTAACATCGTTCCTTGTCTAGAGCGCTCAAATAAAGTTAAAGCATATCGTTTCTCTAGTTTGTTTATAATATGCGTTATTGCTGGCTGTGTCATATGTAATTCCTTAGCTGCTAAACTAATGCTGTTCAACCGAGCCACATATTTAAAAACTTTAAAATCAAAGACGTTCATTCTGTTCTCCTTATATAAAAGATATTTATATCATCTATAAATAACCTTCATTATATTTATCAAACTACTTCCTATACACTAAGTATACACTATCAATTTTACAAAAAAATAAAGCATATAAACATTAGAGGAGTGTTGATTAAATGAGTACTTACGTTTTAGTACATGGAGCATGGCAAGGTGAATGGGCATGGGAATTAGTAAAACCTCAACTAGAGGCTTTAGGTCACACTGTTATTACACTAGACTTACCTGGAAGCGGGAAAGATACAACTCCTTCACAAAATATAACGTTAGATTCCTATGTTGATGCAGTAACAGCTACTATAAATCAACAAACTGAAAAAGTTATTGTTGTTGGACATAGTATGGGTGGAATTGTGATCACTCAAACCGCTGAACTTATACCGAATAAAATCGATAAATTAGTATATCTTTGTGCATTCTTACCACAAAACGGAGAAAGCCTTGGCAGTAAATTAGATGGTGAAGCTGGTCCACAATTTTCAATAAATGAGAACGACATGACAGCTGAACTTATACCTAATCTAATTGAAAAAACATTTTTAAATGCTACCGAAAATGAAGAGATTAAAGAAGCATCTTCCAAAAAAATGCGTCCTCAGCCACTAGGACCATTTCAACAACAGCTAAAAATTTCTGAAGAAAACTTCGGAACTGTAGATCGCATTTATATTGAAACAACTCTAGATAGAGCGATTCCAATTGATTTTCAGCGCCGAATGAATACAGAAACTCCATGCTCGAAGATTATTACTTTAGAAGCTGATCATTCTCCCTTCTTTTCAAAAGCAACAGAACTTGTGAATTGTTTACATGCGTTAAGCTAAATTTCATTTAATGAAAATAGACACCCGCGGGTGTCTATTTATTATGCTAACTAAGGATTGTATGTTCTTCTCTACATTTGCATTCCCTTTTGCTTCATCTCCCACTTTTTATACAGTAATACTGCACCAAATAAGAATACACCCGCAACAAATGAACCTACTGGTAACATCTTTATCATTTCATCTGGAAATACGAGCGGCAGTAATGGAAATGCATATGCTGCTGGAATACGTACACTAACTATTTTTAATAAAATAAGCATTAAAATCATATTTAATAAAGTGACTATAATCCATGAGTCGATTGCAAAGTACAATAAAGTTCCAACAGTTGCAGATGTAGTTAATACTACTATTTGTTTACATACCATTTTTTCATTGTACATCGGTTTTTGAAGTGATTCATACACAACAACTAATATTGGCGGAATAACCGCTAATTGTTCATGACCAGTGATCCAGCATATACTTATCCAAATGAAATTTAGTATTAGAAATACAGCCATATATTTATATTGGATGTTAACTTTTCTCTCAATACCGCTATTCAATTTAAAAACAAGGACACCAAGCATTAAAATAAATGTTAAAACGAAGACTGAGATAACAAATGACCATTCAGTCGCATTTGTCACTGAAGGTAATAAACCTGTCGCAATAGATGGTGCAAAATTTGATTGTATAATACGTAAAAACAGCATCATGAATATAAGTGTTACGCTTACTTTTGCTATATAAGCTAAATCCATTTGATTCACGATAAAACCAATACCAGCTGTTATTGACGGTGCAATAAAGATTTTTTCTGGCTGCCTTAACCAACCTGGCTCACGATACGCCCATAAAGCAATTGCCATCGCTGCTATTTCCGGCAAAATGACTTCCGGATCATTTAATAACACACCCGCTGTAACCATAGCTAAAATAAAGAAAATAGCAATCGTATATGAGATGATTGTTTCTTTTTTTGAAATTACTGCATTCATTATTACATACTCCCTTTACTTACTACTCTCACAATGTAAAACAAAAATTTAATATACCCTACTAAGGTATTGTATATTAATATCTTTTCCATTTCAAGTATTCGTAATTTTTTCATTTTTCATCACCCATTACACTTACAAAAAAAGGATTTTTATAGGCGTTGACACTCATTGAAAGATAGGTTACAATAACTATACATTAGTAAGTAACTAATGTAATTAAATCTAACTTGAGGTGAAAACAAATGAAAAACATTTTATTCCGTATTAACGAATTATCAAAAAAAGAAAAAACATCTGGATTAACAGTTGATGAAAAACAAGAACAACAAATGTTACGTCAAAACTATACAAAAACATTTCGTGGAAGTTTAGATTCCATTTTATTAAACACAAAAATTGTCGATTCAAATGGTTTTAATGTTACACCAGTTGCATTACAAGATGCTCAAATTCGTTTGAAATTAAGCAAATGAAATTAAAACTAAAGAAACAATTGTATAAAACATAAAAGAGCTGGACTTTTCATAATGAAATTCCAGCTCTTTTTCTACTTAATATTGTTGTTTTTGCAATGTAACATACGAGCGATACATCGCAATTCTCCACGACACAATCATCGCAAATGCGAGTAAGAAAAACATCCCGCTTAATTGCGCCAAATCAAGTGTTTGGCTTAAATATGATTTTAATGCGACTCGTACAGCTAATAAACCAATTAAAATAAATATAAATGCTTTTGACGGTTTCATATATATATGTTCGCCTCTTACTTCGAACTTAGTTGTTTTAATAAGAAATATAGAGAAAATAAGTCCTGCGATAATTGCCTCTACTATTTCTAACGATGTTAATCGGAATTCCGGTAAGAAGAACATCATGGCGCCAGTACTCATAAAAATTGGCGGCAAAATAATTTTCTTTTTCGTAACCGGCTTTTTCGCTGACTTAAAGCGAAGAAACATAACACCAACGGCCATACAAACTGCTATGATACTTGATAAAAGTGCTACACTCATACTCTCCACTCCTATCTATTTAATAGACTTTTTGAGTAAAATCATAAACCAAACGAAACCGATACTTATAATAACATGACCTAATCCAGCCATATGGCTTAAACCGTTAAAGTCAGTTCCATTTACTTGTAGAAGACCTCTACATACCATTGTTACGATAGTAATAATTAATCCTGTATTATATACAACAAACCAGGTATGAAAATTTTTTGTTTCTTGTATTTGAAATACTTTAACTAAAGCAACAGCGACTAAAAAGAATATGAATCCAAGCACTAGTACGTGTGTATGTACTAATTGCAACATAGTGGAACCTTTAATTCCTTGTGCTTTCGTATACTCTCGCGCAAATACTCCTGATAATAAACCAATAATTAAGTAAATGAATGCTGCATTATATAATTTCTTCATTCTATTCCTCCTGCTGTAAACTTTCCATATTCGCTGCAATCATTTTACGCAAAGTTTATGAACGGAATATGAACAAAATATTACATTCTATTTTTAAAGAACAAAAAAGCCATTCCACAATTATTAATTGCGGAATGGCTTTTCAACTTATTTTAAATCATCAATTGTGAAAGCACCAGGAAGTAACTGCTCAACAGTCACTTCTTTTTCGTCACCTTTTACATTCGTTAGTAAAACTCGCATTTTCGGATCACAAAATTCAGCAATCACTTGTCTACAAGCACCACATGGTGAAATAGGTCCGTCAGTTTCTCCTGTAATGACTAAGTAACTAAAGTTGCGCTCCCCTTCTGATACTGCTTTGAATATTGCTGTTCTTTCTGCACAGTTACATAAACCGTAAGAAGCATTTTCTATATTACAACCAGTATAGATTTTACCTTCTTTCGTAACTAATGCTGCACCAACCGGAAATTTTGAATACGGAATATACGCTTTCGATAACATCTTATTTGCTTCTTCAATATATTTTTTCTTATCCATATTATTTCCTCCTCAAAGTAAATGTAATGTTAATTAGTCAGTAATAACAGTATGAACTAATTTAGGAGCCACTGCTGTTTCAGCGATAGAAATATTTTCATAAATTTTTGCTTTTACATCTTCTACATTTTCACGATTTGCGTAGATCGTTACGAATGGCTCGCCTTCTTTTACTGCATCGCCAACTTTTTTACGTAACATTAAACCTACAGCTAAATCGATTTCATCTTCTTTTGTTGCACGGCCTGCACCAAGTAACATTGCAGCGATACCGATTTCATCTGCAACAATATTTGAAATCACGCCTGAAGTTTTAGCAGGTACATCAATTACATACTTCGCTTGTGGCATTTTTTCTGGATTGTCTACAATCGAGCTATCTCCACCTTGATTGCTTAAGAACTCTTTAAATTTCTCAGTTGCTTTTCCGTTTTTCATAACTTCAATTAACATTTCACGAGCTTCTTCTAACGTATTTGCTTTTTTCGCAAGTACGACCATTTGACTTCCTAATACAAGTACTAATTCTGTTAAATCTTCTGGCCCTTCACCTTTTAACGTATCAATTGCTTCTTTCACTTCTAGGGCATTACCAATCGCAAAGCCAAGAGGTTGTGACATATCTGAAATAACAGCCATCGTTTGACGTCCTACATTATTTCCGATGCGTACCATTGCATGTGCTAATTCTTTTGCATCTTCTTCTGTTTTCATAAATGCACCTGCACCTGTTTTTACATCAAGTACGATTGCGTCAGCACCAGCTGCAATTTTTTTACTCATAATTGAACTTGCGATTAGAGGAATTGAATTTACTGTTCCTGTTACATCACGTAATGCATAAATCTTTTTATCAGCAGGTGTTAAGTTTCCTGTTTGTCCGATAACAGCTACTTTGTCACGGTTTACAATATCAATGAACTGCTCTTTCGTAATTTCAACGTGGAATCCTTCCACTGCTTCTAATTTGTCAATTGTTCCGCCCGTATGTCCTAAACCACGACCTGACATTTTTGCTACTGGTACATCTAAAGCAGCAACTAATGGTCCTAATACTAATGTAGTTGTATCACCAACACCGCCAGTTGAATGCTTATCTACTTTAATGCCTTCAATTGCTGATAAGTCGATCGTTTCTCCAGACTCCACCATTGCCATCGTTAAATCTGCACGTTCACGATCTGTCATATCTTTAAAGAAGATTGCCATTGCAAGTGCACTCACTTGATAATCAGGAATACTTCCGTCTGTATATCCATTAATAAAGAATTTGATTTCTTCAGTCGTTAATTCTTTGCCGTCACGTTTTTTTGCAATAATATCTACCATTCTCATTACAATCACCATTCCTTTTTATATGATATGAATCTATTAAAATAATAAACCAACGATTGTTGCTGATAAGAAACTTACTAGCGTTGCACCGAAAAGTAATTTCAAACCAAATCTTGCGACTACATTCCCCTGCTTTTCATTTAAGCTCTTAACTGCCCCTGCAATAATTCCAATTGAAGAGAAGTTTGCAAATGAAACTAAGAATACAGATATAATCGCTGTCGTTCTGTCTGAGAAATTAAAGTTCCCTTGCGCTAAATCTGTCATAGCGACAAATTCATTCGATACAAGTTTTGTTGCCATAATATTACCGGCATTAACTGCTTCATGCCATGGAACACCCATAATAAATGCAAATGGTGCAAATACATAACCAAGAATTTCTTGGAATGAAATACCGATTACACCTTTAAATACTGCATTAATGAATGCGATAAGAGCAACGAAACCAACTAACATAGCTGCTACTGTAATCGCAACTTTAAATCCATCGATAATGTATTCCCCTAGTACTTCAAAGAAAGTCTTCTTCTCTTCTTCTTGCACTTCTAACATATCTTCTTCTTCAGTAACTTCATACGGGTTAATGATAGAAGCAATGATAAAGCCACCGAATAAGTTAAGTACTAAAGCGGTTACAACATATTGCGGTTTTAATAACACCATGTATGATCCAACGATAGACATAGAAACTGTAGACATTGCAGATGCACATAATGTGTACATTCTTTTCTCTGGCAATAATCCTAGTTGTTTCTTAACTGAAATAAACACTTCAGACTGCCCTAAAATCGCAGAAGCTACCGCGTTATATGATTCTAGTTTACCCATTCCATTTACTTTACTTAATGCTAGACCGATAGATTTCACAATAATAGGTAATACTTTAATATGTTGCAAAATACCTATTAAAGCTGATATAAATACGATTGGCATTAATACACTTAAAAAGAATGAAAACTCTTTTTGATTTACTAATCCACCAAATACGAAATTCACACCATCAGCGGCATATTTTAATAATTCCCCAAAACCATCTGCTATTCCGCTAATTAATATATTCCCTACACTTGTATTTAATAGTAAAAAACCCAAAATGAATTGTAATATAACCATCGTTATGATTGGACGATATTTGACTTTCTTTCTATCATTACTAGCAAGCCAAGCGATACCTAAAATCAATACGAGGCCAAAAACACCGATTAAGTATTTCATAAGCCGTCTCCTCCCATTCGTATCCGCTTACATTCTTTTCAATTGTTAAAGCAATAGATACACTATACTTTGTGTATCTATCGCTTTTCACACTTTATTAATTAGTAGTTATCTGTAGCACCTTTTGCATCGTTTAATACGATTGCAACACTAGCGCTTGCTCCAACACGAGAAGCTCCAGCAGCTACCATTTTATCTGCATCTTCACGTGTACGAACTCCGCCAGATGCTTTTACACCAACGTTTGGTCCTACCGTTTTACGCATTAATGCGATATCTTCAGCAGTTGCTCCGCCCGTTGAGAATCCAGTTGAAGTTTTTACGAAATCAGCGCCAGCTTTTACTGATAATTCACAAGCACGAACTTTTTCTTCGTCTGTTAGAAGGCAAGTTTCAATGATTACTTTTACAAGAGCTTTTCCTTTTGCTGCTTGTACTACTTCATAAATATCTTTTTCAACGAACTCATTGTCGCCATCTTTTAAAGCACCTACGTTGATTACCATATCAACTTCAGTTGCACCTTTTGCGATAGCATCTTTTGTTTCGAATGCTTTTGTTTCAGTAGTGCTTGCACCTAATGGGAAACCGATTACAGTACAAACGTCTACATCATGTCCAGCTAATTCTTCAGCAGCTAGCTTTACCCATGTAGGATTAATACAAACAGAAGCGAATTTATATTCCTTTGCTTCCTCGATTACTTTCATAACATCTTCTTTTGTAGAATTAGCTTTTAAAATTGTATGGTCAATTAACTTTGCAATATTCATTATTATCACTCCTCATATCTTTTAACAACTTCATTCTAACTCTTAGTTGAACAAATGTAAATATACTTTTGAAATTTTGTTCATTTTTTTAAAAAGGAATTTTCTTATAGTAAATAAAGCGCATTCTAACTAAGAAACAATTCACGTTTAAAGTCAAAACTTTTATATTAACAATGGTAGTATGTATCTCAATATCCATAATTATTTTTAAAAAGGCAATTTGTATTCAAAAAACACTCCCATAATTCATACATAACAAAATAAAAGGCTTTCTCAAGATGTTAATTTTGAGAAAGCCTTTTATTTCTAACCTTTTTGATAATGTAACAGTTCTTTTGCTGTATGCTGATCAATAATTAATACATTTGCATACCCGCCACGTAACGCACCATCAATTGCTTGTATTTTTCTATTACCACCTGCAACTAAAATAGAACGTTTCTTTAATTTAAGTTCCTCTAACTCAATTCCAATGGTACGCTTATTAATTTCTTCACTACTAATATTTCCGTCTCCGTCAAAGAAACGTGAACAAATGTCACCGACAGCTTGTTTTTTCAGAATGTTCGTTTCATCCTTATCTAAATATCCTAATCGGAATAATAACGCTTCATCACGCACTGTTCCGACAGTGAAAACTGCAATATTTGCTTGTTTCCCCATTTCAATAATGTGATGAATATGTCGATCCTGCTCTACTAATTCTTTTGTCACCGCATTATCAAATATAACTGGGAGCGGTAAATTTCTTGGTGTCGTTTGAAAAGCCTCTGCAAATAAAGCAATGGTCTCATTCGCATATGTATTTACACTCGAATGACTAATACCACCTTTTAGCTGGACAACTTCTACACCTTTCACATGTTGTGGTACGATTTTCCTAGCGATTTCATACATCGTCATTCCCCAGCTTACACCGACGATATCACCGTTTTTCACTGTCTTTTCCATGTACTCAGCCGCATATTTACTAATATACTCAGTAATCGTTGCATATTCTGGCACTGGAGAAAATACTACATGCGCCTCTAACAAGTTGTACTTTTCTTTCAATAAATTCCCAACGTTATCTAAATCAGCAAATGGATCGGCTATACTAATTTGAACAAATCCTTTTTCTTTCGCGTACTTTAATAATCTAGAAATCGTCGGTCTTGAAATATTTAATTTGTTAGCAATTTCTTGCTGACTATAATCGGATTGATAATATAATCTTGCAACTTCAACGCTTAATTGTTGTTTATCTTTTTCCATAATAACTTATTACAAACCCTTTCCTGTATTTCCCTTTCGTTACAAGCATTATACAGCTTTATGCAAAAAAATTCGACTACCGAATTTTTACTAACTGAACTTCTACTTCACTTAGTATATACAATGAAACCTTTTTGTGTAGATTTACAAACTCAATATAGATACACTTGAAACATATAAATCGATTTATATGTAATTCATTCTTTTTTCTTTTTCTGTAGTAACGATAACAAAGCCGTTCAATAAGAAACATGAAACATCGTCTAAAAACTATTCAAATACCCCTCATAAACTGAAGATACTGTTTATGAGGGGTATTTATTCAATTTAAGTCTATAAAAATTGGATGGAAACAATGCACGTTCTCACTTATTTAGAATAAGAGACAAGATGATGCTTTATTTGTTCAATAAAATAATGATGGTGTATATTATCGTTAGATACTCGACTTGCCATAATAGCTCCCTCCATTGAAGATGCAAGAAAAGAAGCGAGCGATATAATATCTATATCTTCTTTAAGTTCTTGTTTCTCTATTCCTTCCTTTATGAGAGAGGCCATTAACATTACTGTATCATCATAACCTTTTGCTGCTGCTTTTTGTAATTCTGGAAATACTCCAGTACTTTCAATTGCGCTATTAAGTAATGGACAGCCTCCAGCAATAGGAGGGTTATTAGCTGCATCTTGATATACAAGGAATATTGCAAGGATTTTATCGATTGCTGTCTTTTTATTTTCCATCGCTTTATGAAAATGGTTCCACATAATCTCACCACTTTTGTCGTAGGCAGCAAGGACAATTTCTTCTTTATTTTTGAATCTACGATAAATAGCTCCTTTAGATAGTTCAGTAGCTGTCATTATATCCTGAATGGATGTATAAGTTATCCCATTAGTATTAAATAAATATAAAGATGTTTCAATAATTTTTTCTTTTACCTTATCAACTTTAGTCATGCTTTGTGGTCCTCCTAATAAAACGAACTTAATATTCAAGGTGATTTTTACTATGATTTTTTTTGAATTTTTATTGTAAGTATAAATAAGTTTGAAGCAAAAATATCTTATCAATCCCTATCTTATAGGAACCTAAAACAATACAGTTTGAGGTTCATTACATTATGTTATCTATAACATTCGAATGAATTTTCTGTTAATAATAATATGAACAATCGGTTAATTCAGTCATATTATACAACTAATTCTATTTAAAACCATAGAAGAAGTAAAAATATATAGTTAATTTTAATGTATAGACATATAACTATTATATATAATTTTTATTAATATGTTTAGCTAAAGGGATGAGCTACTCCCTCTTTCATTTCATTCTATAAAAGGGTAATCATTAATGATTGCTGTAATTTGATTGTAAATAAACAATCGATCTATAAACATACTCGGTTTTTACTATTTTGATTTTGTTAATAATTTGTAAAAAGGGTTTAAAAAACTAGAAACTTATAGTATCATTAGATTCCGGACCGAACCGTTCGGTCCGGAATCTTGTATAAATTAGAAGGAGAACCTTATGCAGAAAGAAAAATCAAAGATTCTAAGTAATTTAATTATGGAGGTAATAAGGTGAACTTTATTAAAATGAATCAAAAAGAACTTATTATGCTACTAGTTTATCCAATGTTTACACTATTTCAAATTGGCTTGTTCATATTATTTGGCATATCACTTTTAACTAATGTCAATTTAGTTGAATCAGAATTTGCTCTTGGTGCCATGAGCTTGACTATACCTACTATTCTAGGAGTAATGTTCTTTAGGAAAGAAATTATTCAAAGTTTTACTTATTTTAAAGAGAAGACAATTTTGAAAATAGTAAGTATTCCTATAGTGGTTTTATTTATGGTAATTGTGGAAAATTCTATTATGCATTTTCTAAATACAGGTCAACCAGAGAACCAAGAACAGGTCCTTACACAAGGGGCAGGGATTCCTATTATATTCACATTGCTCCTATTTGGAATTATGGGTCCAGTAATTGAAGAAATTATGTTTCGCCATATATTATTAAATCGTTTTTCGCGTTATGTTGGTACTGCTATTGCATCTATCATTTCAATTATAATTTTTACAGTACTTCATACGAACCAGCTTTCGGATATTGCTATTTATTTACCTGGATCGGTAATTCTTACTGCGGCTTATCTTATTTCTAACAGATCCATTGCATATGTTATGGCGATACATGTGTTAAATAATTCTATTGCTTTCATTCAAATGTACATGTCATAGTGAGACATATGTTAAACAATGGCATTACTTTCATTCTAAACTAGACTTGTTTCTGTTGCAGAGTTAAAAAATAGGGATAGATATTAATAAATGGGGAGTGCAATTTAGATAGTGACTAATAATTTGTATAATTCCTTGCACGTCAAAAAACCACAGTTTAGATGTAAACTGTGGTTTTTTTTATATAGGGGACCCACATCACAATTCAACTAAGAAAAGCAAATATCCTGAGATAAGAAAATTGGTATGAAGGTGTGAAATCAATTATAAAATGGTACTTTAGAATAAATGAAACGAGAAATTACCGTCATTGTTTATTTCTCATTTCATTTACATATTTATTTTTGGAAAAATAACCTAACTCCAAATACTAATAATACTGTGCCAGTAATACCCTCTATTGTACGGTTCACTTTTTCTTTTCTTAAAAAAGTTCTTAATTGACGTATTAGCGTGATATAAAGCAAATACCATATTGCTGTCAAAGTCGTAAATGTGAGTCCTAACAAAAGAAATTGGAAGAAATGACTTTGATTGTTCACAATAAATTGGGGTAAAAAACTTAGGAAAAATACAGCAGTTTTTGGGTTTAAGATTGCCGTGGTAAATCCTTGTCTAAAACTTTTAACCGTTCCAATATCCTTAGAGTTTACTTCCACTGAACCTGACATATCTTCTTTTTTAGAAAAGGCACTTTTAATTGACTTTACAGCTAAATAAATTAAATAAAATGCCCCAGCATATTTTATTAATGTAAATAGCATAGCAAATTTCATTAAGATAGCAGAGAGTCCTAGTGTAGCCATTATTGTATGAATCATCATTCCAGATACCGTTCCCAAGACGGTCTTTATCCCACCATTTCTACCATGAGAGATAGTGTTTTTTGTAACTAAAGCAAAACCGGGACCAGGCATCATTATAATAAGGAGTGCTGTAAGGATAAATAATAAATAATTTTCCATGTTCTAATATTTCCTTTCCAATTTTTAATTTTGCTTACAGTATAACTTTTTTCATTAAAACATTACATATAAAAGGCTTGATCAGAAGTTTATCTGGGTTATAAGTATCAATTTGGCTAAACATTATCCTAAAGCCATATTGATAAAACACATGGCAAACTTATATATCAAACGACAAGTTCAACTCTCACAAAAAACAGGATGAAAAAATAAACAGCGGAACAAGTCCACTGTTTACTTCGTCACGCCTTCATGTAATTTTTCTGTATAATCTTTTACATCTTTCCAGCTATCTTTCGCTGTATTTAAATCTTCTTTTATAAACGTAAATTCTTCAGGACTCATTCCTTTTACGTTTTGTAGTAAATTATTATATTTCGCACCTACTGTATACCATTGATTTGATATATTTTGCAGTGCTGTAATTGCTGCATCAATTGTTTCTGTCATATTTGTTGTTTTATTTTTCACATCTGTCAAAATTGCGACTTCTGCTTGTGCGCCAGAGATTCTATCTTTTAAATTGGCTATTTCTCTTTCTGCATTTGCGATATCTTTTTTCGCAATCGCAATCATCGGTCCGCCAGCAAGACATGTTATTAACGCTACGCAAAGTACACCACCAGCGATAACCATATCATTACTTTTTTTAATTGAATCATTATATGTATTTATTTGTTGCTCTAATGCTGGAATACCAGCATTCGTACTCGCCAAAATCGACGTTAATTGATTTGTATCTTCTTTAAAACTGTTTGTATCTTTCGCCATTCTATCGCGAAATGCTTTTAAATTCCCTAATAAAATATCTACTTCATTTTGATTTTTTAAAATGTCTGCATACAACTTTTCTAAATCTGCTTTTAATTTACCGCTATCCTTTTGATCAATCGCTACTAGCATGCTATTATAGTACGCTTGAAAAGTATTATTGTAATTAATAATATTTTGATCCGTTTTCATAATTTGAGGCTTCATATTATTTAACCAATACGCTGCATTAATTTTTGCATCTCTTTGGTGCTGAACCATATTTCCTTTAAACTCACTATTAATTGAACTTATTTTACTCAAATCAGTCTCTTGCTGATTTTGAATTAATTTTGCATATGAATCCATTGCAAATATGCTCGATGTCGTTTGCGCCATTACATCTTGGAATCCAGCTGGTCCAAGAGAATAATTTTCCGCATTTTCTTGCAATGTTTTTACGTTTTGTTCCGCTGCAAAAGGATGTAAAGGAAACGCGTTACTTGCTGCGAATCCAGCAATCATTATCGTTAAAAGACATTTTTTATAGAATTTATTACGCATAATTATCACCTATTCTTTTTATGAGGATATGAAACGTTAGAGGTAAAAAAAGCTCCTGCTCACTACTGAACAGGAGCTCTCTATTATTTAAAAATCATTTATCTGTACGTAATGCTGTAACAGTTCAATTACTATTATGCTTTTTTCGTATCTACTACTTTAATATCCTCAGCATAAATCTTTTCTGCATAGTCCTTAATGTTCTTCCAGCTATCTTTCGCAATGTTTAAATCTTCTTTAATGAAAACAAGATCGTTTGGACTAATTGAATCTACATTTTGAAGTAAAGAATTGTATTTTGATCCCATTGTGTACCATTGGTTTGAAATATTTTGTAACGCTGTAATTGCAGTATCAATTGTATTTGTTAAATACTCTGTTTGTGTTTTAATGTTCGTTAATCCTGCTACTTCTAATTGCGCAGTTGTAACTTGTCCTGTTATCTTTTGAATTTCTGCTTGTGCATTATCAAGCTCTTTCTTCGCTAATACGATTCCAGCTGTACCACCGCCTACAGCTGCTGCACCACCTGCAATTAATGCGACTCCTAGCGGTGTTCCTGCGCCCGTAGCAATAACTACTGCACCACCGATAATTGCAATTGGTCCTAGAGCTGTCGCAACAGATGAACCGATAATAATTGCATTATATTTACTAATTGCTTCATTGTACGTTGTAATTTGATTTTGTAATAGCGGAATTCCTGCATCTTGACTAGCTAATATAGATGTAATTTGATTTGCATCACCCTTGAAGTTTTGCGTATCCGAAGTCATTTTATTTCGGAATTTCTTCAAGTCTTCTACTAACTGATCCACTTGCGCTTTATTTTCATTAATACTACTTGATAATCTAGTTAGGCCTTTCGTAAGAGTCGCTTTATCTTTTGCATCTACCGCAGCAACTAAAGTATCATAATAGTTTTGGAATTTCGTATTGTAGTTAATGATATTTTGATTCGTTGAAATAAGCTGTGGTTTTAATACATCTAACCATTGCTTCGCATTTCCTCTAGCTGTATCTTGGTGCTGAATTACTTTCCCTTTTAAAGCCGCATCAACAGACGATACATTTCCAAAGTTAACATTACCTTGTTTAATAATTGTTAAAGCGTACAGATCCATTACTAAAGCGTTTGAACCTGTTCTTTCCATTGCATCTTTTAGGCCTTCTGGTCCTAATGAGTATTCTTCATAGTCATTATAAGCTTTTGCTACAGCATGAACTGGAGCTTGTTTCACTGTACTTTCAGCTGCATACGTATGGGCCGGCATAATATTCCCTGCTGCAAATACTGCCATAAGTGCTGATAGAGCCATTACTTTATAAGGTTTTTTTGTCATTTTTCTTCTCTCCCTATATCGTTACTTATTTTTAATGTACTTCAACGTTTGTAACGTAATCTTCAAATTGATTTGTTTGCTTATTCATTTCATCACTTACTTTTTTAAGTTGATTGAAATGTTTTTGAAGTAAACTACTGTCTGTATACGTGCCTTCTTCAATATTTGTTTGAATTTGGATCATATTATTATTGAAAACTTTCCAATCCGCTAATAACGTTTCTAAAGTTGCGATTTGGCGATCAATTAGTTCTGTAAAGCTACTTACTTGATCTTCAACGAATGTAATTTGTGTCGCCTCTGCTTCAGTTTGTGATAACTTTTGTATAAGTGGTAGTAGCTCTTTTTGCTTTTGCTGAATGCGAAGAGCTGCTTCCCTCGTTTGACTATCTGCAGCATTTACAATTTCATTACTTAAAGTACCGATAGAAACAAAATCAATTGTTTTCGTTTGTGCAGTTTGATTTGTAATGGTAAATACTTGTTTACCGATATTAATAGAACCTTTAATAATTTCTTGAGGTCTATTCAAAATAGTAGTTAGTTCAGCTTGAATTTCCCCTTGAATTCTTTTAATATCTTCTCTTAGCTTCACAATATCTCCACTTGATCCTTGCAGTGTTTTTATTGCTTCATCAGCTTTAATCGATAAGTTATTGCTATCTTTGTCTAATACTGTTTTAAATCGATTTAACTCTAATAAATCTTGCTCCATACTCTCTTGGATGCTTTGTACTTGCAGTTGTAATTTTCCATATGCATTTGTAAAATCTGCTTTTGCTTGTTCATCTTCATTTACGTTTCCTGCTAGTTCATAGAGCTTACTATAATAACTATTAAATCTAGTACTATATCTCATCATCTCTTGATTTAAATCAATTAACTTCGGATTATATTCATCGATCCACTCTCTTACATTTGCCTTTGCAAACTTTTGATGATTCGTCAAACTACTCATCGCATTCACCTTAATGTCTGGCTGTTGTAAAATAACTAATCCGTATGCTTGTATAAGCGGTGACTGTGATCCTAACATTCTAATTGAATTGGATAATGTATTTGGAGCAATTACATTTTGTGCATATACTGCTTTCACTTCTGTTTGCCCCTCCTTAGCGTAAGCGCTTACAGGAATGAAGCAACTCGTAGATACTGCTGTAACCAATAACCCTGTAATTAAAGTCTTTTTCACTTTAACTCCTCCTATGTATTAGCAACTATTACTATCGCATTTTATTATTCTATTTTCTTGCAATTAATTTGAGATGGTTACAATAGAGAACATTCTCAGCGTGATTCATGTACGAACCATCTCTCCTAACTTTTTTCTACAGTACTTACTTATTGTTATAAAACATTTCATACCTTTTCATATGTGCTTAGTATGAATAAAGTTGTATAAATTTTCTATTCTATTGCAATTTTCACATTCATACAGTGAATATATTACATAAAAATATTATTCATTTTAAACTAATTCACGTATAAAAGTATGATATTTCGTTTTGTTTTCAAGTAAGTTTTGTACTGTAAGGTCATTTAAACACAGCTATTTATATAACGTAAAGAAGTATTTTCATTCCCTTTATTTTCAAGCTCTTATGTCCTTATCCCAAAATAAAATTCGTTTCACTTTCCCGATTAAAATATCCATATATCACAACAGAAAACACTACTTACTCACAACGGATAAAATTATATTAATATAATTTTTAGTTAAATATGCAATAATGCATAGCGTATACACAAAAAGGATAGCTTCACTTTCGTGAAACTATCCTTCAAAAATCTTTTTACTTTTTCAAATGATATGGAACTGTCGTAATAACAACATTTCTCTTATAGAGTAAATACGCACGTATGAGTAAACTTGATTGATTATGAAGAATGTTATGCCAACCTTTTTTCGGAATAAACTGTGGTATAACGACCGTAACTCGATAATTTGATTCACTCGCTTTATATTGCACTGTATCAATGAACTTAGTTAGCGGCTGAATAATACTTCTATAATGAGAATGCAATGTAACAAGCCTTACTTCAGGTTGCCACTTCTTCCATTTCTCTTCAAATTTCTTTTCCTCTTCTCTGTCAAAAGCAACATATACAGCGATAACTTGATCTGCAGAAAGAGCCTTCGCATAGTTCAATGAATTTTCTACTACATGAGTCATACCAGCTACAGGAACGACAATTACATTCCCCTCAATCGGAATAAGGGGCTCACAAGTTTTTAAACTTAATTGATCACCCACTGCATCATAATGCTTCTTAATTCGGTGGAACAAGAAGATAATAGCAGGTAAGAAAATAAGGATTGACCAAACTTGTGCAAATTTCGTTAAAAAGAACATGCTCATAACGATAAAACTAATGACTGCTCCAATTAAATTAACCGTTAATCTTAAAGCCCATCCTTCAGGTTTTTCACGAAGCCATTTTAATACCATACCCGTTTGAGAAAGTGTAAATGGAATAAACACACCTACTGCATATAGCGGAATTAAATGTTCTGTTTGACCTTGGAAAGCTACAATTAAAATAATCGAAGCGATTCCAAGTATAATAATACCGTTTGAGTAACCAAGGCGGTCTCCTCTAATCGTAAACATTCTCGGTATGAATTTATCTTTTGCAAGGTTAACTGCTAATAATGGAAATGCAGAATACCCTGTGTTAGCAGCAAGAATTAATATTAAAGCTGTTGTGCCTTGTATGAAATAGTACATGAAATTACGTCCAAATGTTTGTTCAGCAATTTGGGAAACAACAGTTACTTCTTTACTCGGTGTAATTCCGTAATAATAAGCTAAAAATACAATTCCTGAAAATAACACAGCAAGTAATGCACCCATCGCAAGCAAAGTTTTCGCTGCATTGTTTGGTGCAGGATCTTTAAAGTTTGGAATTGCGTTTGAAATCGCTTCAACACCTGTTAAAGCCGAACTACCTGATGCAAATGCTCTTAACAGTAAAAACAAACTAATTCCCGCAACCGGCGTTCCAATCGGCGTGTGTAAGGCCTGCGAAACGTGACCAGTTAAAATATTGTATATCCCTACACCAATTAATATAAATAGTGCTAAAACGAATAAATAAACAGGATATGCTAAAACGGAAGCTGACTCTGTTACGCCTCTTAAATTTAATATGGTTATAAATATAACAAATATAATCGCAATGATTACATTATGTGCATGTAAGCTAGGAAAAGCCGATGTTAACGCATCTGTACCTGCTGATACACTTACTGCAACAGTTAAAATATAATCAACTAATAAAGACCCTCCAGCTATTAAACCTGGATTCATCCCTAAGTTTTCTTTTGATACAACATATGCGCCTCCGCCATGTGGGTAGGCAAAAATAATTTGACGATAAGATAAAATAAGAGCTGTCAATAATACTAATACCCCAACAGCTATCGGAATGGAATACCAATACGCAATCGCTCCAACACCTGCTAAAGCAATTAAAATTTGCTCTGGTCCGTAAGCAACTGATGACAATGCGTCAGAAGATAGAATGGCTAGCGCCTTCGTTTTATTAAGCTTTTGCTCTCCTAACTCAGTTGATTTTAACGGCCTTCCAATTAAAAATCTTTTAATAGATGAAACCACAGCTGTCCACTCTCCAATAATTTTGTACGAACGATTCTGCTTGTTACAGCCAGCAAACTATTTCTTCAGAAAACAAAAAATGTCTACAAGCCATAGCGAAATAGACTTGTAGACATTATTTTTTTTGTCGCACAAGCTCCACCTTCCTTCTCAATATAACGCTTACGAGGTTAGCTGTCGGATTCGGGCCTATGAGTAGCCCTACCTTTTTTTAAGGATTCACCCCATCGGATTATGTACTAATCCGTAAGAACGGGTCCCCCGTACCATGCGGTTTCAGCGATTTAGAAAATTGAAACTGTGGATTATAATACTCCTTTATTTTCAAAATGTAAACAAAAATTTTTAAAAAGAAAAAATTTAAAATGATTGCGCATAATCCGCTGATAAATATACATAATGAATACTAAAAAACCCTTAAAGGAGACCCGTATGTCTAAAAAGAAGAAACCGCTTTTTTCCGATTCATATTTAGATGCAGTAGCAAATGAAATTAATCAGTTATATGGTAAACGTGAACAGGAAATAAACTTGACAGAAAGAATTAAAAGAAACAAATAATTTGTCATACGCAAATAAAAAAGATAGCAATACACTTATATATTGCTATCTTTTTTATTATTTCATACATCTAATTCTATTACGGGTTTGTTAAATGTCATTTCTTCATACACCTTCAAATTTTGATATACCACTCCTAGTAATGGTGCTTCTAAAGAAAATTGTTCTGCTACATCTAGTAAGTATCCTTGCAAATGCTTCCCTTCAATAAACGAACCTTTTTCCATATCACGCTGCATGGAGGACTTCATATCATAAGAAATTTTATCAATTGTTTTCATATGTTCCTGGGCAATATTATCTTTAACTGGAGCTCCTAATACCCTCATAATTTGCACAGATTCCTCAAATAAATTTCGGATAAATTCACGTCCACCTTCACTTTCACGAATTGGTCCTATCGGTGCACGCATTAATGTTGTAACGCCTGACATGACAGTAATAAATAAATATTTATGCCACATATCTTGCGTGATATTTTCACTTAAAACAAAGCTAGCTTTCGTACCTATAAATGCTTTCGTAATACGCTTTATTCTCTCTGAATCTTGAGGCTTAATTTCTCCAAATACAAGTCTGTTGGCAGCACTAGTTTGTACAATTTCTCCTTGATCGTTTAACGTCGTCTCAATAAAGCATAAACCGCCCATTACTTTTTCCCCGCCGAATTCTTTTTGTAATAGCGATAAATGAGCGATACCATTTAACAATGGAATGATTACAGTATTTTCGCCAACAAACGGCTTCAAATCTTGAATTGCCTCGTTTAAGTGATACGCCTTTGTTGAAAATAAAATCACATCAAATGGAGAAGTTCTATCTTCTTTCGTTATCAATTTCGGTTGAAAGGAAAAATCTCCATTCACACTACGAATAACAAGTCCTTTTTCCTCTAATTGTTGTTTTCTTTTGCTGCGAACGAGAAATGTAACATCTTCTCCCTTTTCTACTAATCGGCCACCAAAAAATCCACCGACGCCACCAGCTCCTAATACTAAAATGCGCATACAACATCCCCTTTTCCTCACACAATTATACTAGTTTTAGTATACATAACATTATACATGTCCCTTGTTAAATTAGCTGAATTTTCATTCTTAATCTATTGAAAAAACAAGGTTATTTTCAAGAAAAATTGGGCATGTTGTTTCTATAGCTTATACGGAAAGGAAACAATGCAAATGGAGGCAATGCAAACAATCGAAGAAAAAGATGTAACAACAGCTATATTTCAATTTATATTCCCGTTTTCGTTTAAAACTGGATATGAACAAAATATGTTCCCTTTCTTACAAAAAAATAATTTCCGTCCTTTTCGACTTGATCATCTTGAAGATGAAAATACATATTACGGACAGTTTCAAGTTTCACATCAAAATATGGAAGCATACTATCTTTCATTTACGAATAAAATTCTTTTTCCCCATTCAGAACATCAAAAGGGACTACAGCGCTATTCTAAAGACCTTAATTTAAATGGACATTTAACAACAAATCTTATTTCCGTTCCATTCAAGATACATTCTATTGATGTAACACTTTGTCCTTATGAGCTTGGCTTTTTAACAATTCGAACAGAAGTCAAAACCGCTCCAAACATGACATTATCAGAAGCCATCGAATTTGCTTCTCGCTTCCGTGTGCTTGAAACTAGAAATGATACAACCGAGACCATTTGTATTGAATGTGATGGAAAAAAATATTCACAAGTAGAAAAACTTATATTCGGCGATTTATTTCATGGCTTAACAGACTTCTTTGAGAATAAGAGGTTGCGGAGTTCATACTTTCAAACATTCCCCTTCTTTGAAGACCAACGAATGTATGTACAAACTTTATTATCTATTAATAAAAAGTCAGACCTTCATGTAGTTGATGTATATCGAGCTTCCAGTCTTTCCGGATTAACAGACGATGGTAAGCCGTATATTAGTGCAAATAATGTTCCTTATATTCACGATTATTTAACAAAGCATTCTTATCAAAGATGGGCTCCTAACCGTTATTTTATTATGGAAGAACATATTTTCACATGTATAACAAATGAAGGTGAACGAGAAGTCACTAAACTTGCTAGTCAAATGTACGGAGAATTTTATTACGCTTTATTATTAAACCTATTTCATAAAATTGTTTTATTAAAGATGGCGAACGCTTATGCTGAGCTAAATATTGAACAAGATACAAATGAAATAGAGAAATTAATTTATTCAATCAATTCGTTTACAGCGAATTATTTTTCTTTAGAATTAGTATCTCAATCACAAAGTGAAGATATTTTCTTCCGCTTAAGAAAACTTTTTAACATTGAAATTTTATACTCGAACGCGAAACAAAATCTTGATAGTTTGTTTAAATATCAAGAAAATGTTGCCGCTAAAAAAGATAGCCTTTTATTATTAATTTTAACTCTCTACTCTGTGGTGGGCCAAATGTTAGGGTTTACTATGATTGACCTTTTAAGAAACACAGATTCAAACAAAATATCATCGCCCCTTGAATTTTTTGCACTGTTAATAGCAATTAGCGGTATAGTCATTTCCTTTATTTTAGGTGCACAAAGTTTATACCAGTGGGGTATACAGCATCGAAGAAGACAAGCGTGGGTAAAACAAACTGTACTTTCTGCTGTGAAAGAAAAAGAGGATAAAAATTAAAGACAATTCTTTTTAAATTACAAATACATGATACGCTTCAGTAAATGAAATTTTTATCAGCGATTTTTCGAATATATCGGCGATTTTTCAGATATATCGACTTACCGACAAAAATCGACAAAAGACAGAACCTGACAATATAAAAAGGGTACTCCAAAATAAAGTTTGGAGTACCCTTTTTTATTACACGAATTCAGCTTACTTACCTGCTTCGATTTTCTCTAATGCAGCAGCTACTTGTTCTTCCGTTAATTCATGTTGTATTACGTAGCGGTTACGTGGGCTTACACGACATTCATGAGAACATGCACGTAAATGTTTTGCTTCGTTTTCTTCAGAACATAAAATTTTCTTGTTACATTCTGGATTTGAACAGTTTACATAGCGCTCACAAGGTTCACCTGTAAAGTGGTCTTTACCAACAATAACATGTTCTTTTTGGTTTACTGGTACAGCAATACGCTCATCAAATACGTAACATTGTCCATCCCATAGCTCGCCTTGTACTTCTGGATCTTTTCCGTACGTTACAATTCCGCCGTGAAGCTGACTTACATCTTCATAGCCTTCACGAACTAACCAACCAGAAAACTTCTCACAACGAATTCCGCCTGTACAGTAAGTTAAAATCTTTTTACCCTCAAGTGTTTCTTTGTTTTCTCTAATCCAATCTGGTAATTCACGGAATGATTCAATATCTGGTTTAATTGCACCTTTAAAATGCCCTAAATCGAACTCATAATCATTTCGTGCATCAATAATAACTGTATCTTCTTGTTTCATCGCCTCATAAAAATCTTTTGGCTCTAAATATTTTCCAGTTATTTCTTTTGGATTAATGTCGTCTTCTAGACGAAGTGTAACTAATTCTGGACGCGGACGCACGTGCATTTTCTTGAATGCATGGCCTTCTTCTTCATCTATTTTAAACACGATACCATCAAAACGTGGATCATTGTTCATTGCTTCCATGTATTTCTCTGTTTGTTCTACAGTTCCAGAACAAGTTCCATTAATACCTTCTTTTGCTACAAGGATTCTACCTTTTAATTCAAGTGAATTACAAAATTCTAAATGCTCTGCAGCGAATTCTTCAGGGTTTTCAATTGTTGTGTACATATAATAAAGTAATACTCTGTATGGTTTTGTAGTTGCCAATGTATTTCTACCACCTATCTAATTTTTAAAATCATGTATAAGTTAACGTTCATATCAAAACATATATAATAAGAAAATGTATCCAAAGTTTTATGCATCCCATTTCCTTCTCTTTATACTATTTTCTATAAGTTAACAAAAATAAAAAACAAGATTACACACCAAAACACTATGGTTATGTTGCAATCCCAATATATTATATATCATACAAATCCATTTCCATCAATTAATATGCTGTATAATAGGCTTTTTGTTCACATAAATTTCAAAAACAGTCCTTTAATTTATTATCTTCTCCTTTATTCAGCGCCCATAAACTTCCAAAATATTTTTGTATTTCCACACCATTAATTGCACAAAGTCATATAATTTGCATTAAGGAAACTTTTATGTTCAAATGAAATCAACACATAACATATATAAATGTATTGAAATAATGAGTAAGAATAAATACAATAATTTCATCAAGTTAAGATTTCAAAGGGGAACACTACTATGAATAAAGATATATCAAAAGACGAACAAATCCCTTCTCAAAGTACAACTGTTCAATCAGCACATTTAGCGCTAAGCGGACAAACGAAAGGCTTAAAAAGACTATTACCATTCTTAGGGCCTGCTTTCATCGCTTCAGTCGCTTATATTGATCCTGGAAATTTCGCAACGAATATTGCTGCTGGTTCACAATATGGTTATTTATTACTTTGGGTAATTCTCGCTTCTAATTTAATGGCTGTATTAATTCAAACTTTATCAGCTAAATTAGGAATTGCTACTGGGAGAAACCTTCCAGAGATAGCTCGCGAAAATTTCCCGAGACCTGTTTCCATCGGTTTATGGATTCAAGGTGAACTTGTTATTATGGCAACTGATTTAGCTGAATTTATTGGGGCAGCACTCGGATTGTACTTGTTATTCGGAATTCCAATGTTACCAGCAGCTTTAATTACAGCAGCTGGATCGTTTATTATTCTTGAATTTCAACGCAGAGGCTTTCGTCCATTAGAAGCAATCATAACAGGGATGATTTTTATCGTTGTTATCGCTTTTGGTGTCCAGGTCTTTTATGCAAAACCGGAATTAAGCCCTCTTCTTTCAGGACTATTTATCCCAAAATTCCAAGGCGTGGATAGTATTCTTTTAGCAGCTGGTATTTTAGGTGCGACAGTTATGCCACACGCAATATATTTACATTCCGCCTTAACACAGCGCCGTGTAGTCGGAACAAATGATGAACAAAAGAAAAAGATTTTCCGTTTCGAATTCATTGATATCATTATTGCAATGGTTATCGCTGGAGCCATTAATGCGAGTATGTTAATTGTAGCAGCTGCTTTATTCTTTAAAAACGGCTTGCACGTTGAAGACCTTGACGTCGCTTTCAACCAATTCAGTAATTTAGTCGGTCCTGCATCCGCTGCTTTATTTGGAATCGGACTTTTATCAGCAGGATTATCTAGCTCGTCTGTCGGTACAATGTCTGGTGACATTATTATGCAAGGATTCATTCGCATGCATATTCCGTTATATTTACGCCGATTTATAACAATGATTCCACCTCTAGTTATAATTGCTTTAGGTGTAAACCCAACTTATGCTCTCGTTATGAGCCAAGTTGTCTTATCGTTTGGGATTGCCTTTGCATTAGTACCGCTTATTATGTTTACAAGTAGTAAAAAGATTATGGGGGCACTCGTTAACCACCGTATAACAACTTTCATCGCTTGGATAATTGCTGCACTCGTTATCGTTTTAAATATTTTCTTACTGTATCAAACATTTATAGGGTAATGAAAAAGGGTATTCCAATCAAAAATGGAATACCCTTTTTAGTAAAATAATTCTCTTCTAATTACCTTTTACGTATGTACCTCTTTCCGGCATCAGCGCACCTTTTTTAGTTCGAAAATAAAGTGGCAAGCCTTCCGTACAAAACATACTCACCTCGGATGGATTCTCTCTTTGATGATGGATGTGTAAATGCGGCTCACTTGAACTTCCAGAGTTACCAACTTGGGCAAGAACGAAGCCTTCGTTTACATGTTGTCCTTCTTTAACTTTAATTGACCCTTTCTTTAAGTGAGCGAGAATCAAAAATGTCCCTGTTTCATCTAACCGTAAATAAATATGATTCCCGGCCATTGACTGAAAATCATCTGATCCCGGAACTAAATCTTTTTCATCATTATTAACTGATACAACTGTTCCAGAAGCTGGCGCCATTACTGTCGCTCCGTATATTCCATAATCCTCTAACTTACTACTTTTCACTTCAGCAGGTGGAATGAGAATATCATATGCCCATCTTTCATTTGGTTTTATCACATGATAATTCTTCTCTAGGCGATCACCACCCCACCCTACTAACGCCCGCTCATTCAAAGGAAAACGAACGACTATTTTAGGACTCGTAGACTGTACATCTGCTGGGTATGCAATTCTCCCAATGTTAGCGAACCACCCGACAGGCCAAGCTCCAATGATAGAGAACAGAACTATTAAAAGTAGCGTTCTATCTATTCGCTTTCTAAAGATGCCTTTCCAAGCAAACATTACTACTGAGCCTATCAAAATAAAAATCGAAACTACGCTAAATGCTTGTATCCACCACCAAACAACGACTGATATAATACCATGAGCTAAATAAACTACACTCCAACTTATAATTAAAAAAGAAACTATAATTGCTAACAAACTTTTCTTCCACATGCTGTATCCCTACTCTCATATCTTTGTTCTCAATGATACGAAATAAAAATTACGGCATATGAAAGAAATACTTACGACTTTCTTACTTTTTTATACTGTGGTAATTTCACAGTGAAAATTGTTTCTTTATCGTTACTACATACAGTTATATCTCCTTTATGGAGCTGAGCTATACTTCTCGAAATTGCAAGTCCCATTCCTTTCCCACCCGTATGAGAGCTACGTGATTTTTCACCACGATAAAACTTCTCAAAAACGTAAGGAAGACTCTTTGTCGGAATACATTGTCCAAAATTTTTAATTTCTACTTCAACATTCCTTTCTCTTTGGGAAATTTGAATTGAAATTTCTTTTCCATCTTTCCCGTACATAATGCTATTACTAATTATATTTTCAAATAGTCTCACTATAAGTGCTACATCAACTTTTACATATAGCTCTTCATTACTTTTAATATAAAAACTCATATTGGCATCATCTAACTGTGGTAAAAAATCAATCATGACCTGTTCAATTAATGCTTTCATATCTACTACATTTTTATGTAATTCAATCTCTCTATAGTTTATTTGACAGTATTCTAATAAATCTTCAACTTGATTTTTTAATTCATAACTTTTTCGCTTTAATATGCTTACATATTGTCCACATTCTTCTCCATGTGAATGAAGCTTATTTTCTAGTAAGTCCGCATAACCAATTAGAGATGTTACAGGCGTTCGTAAGTCATGTGAAATATTACTAATCATTTCATTTTTCATTTCCTGTGATTTTTTTTCATTTTCAATAGACTCTTTTAAACTTTTGGCCATTCTATTGACATTCGTCGCTAACTCACCAATCTCATCGCTTTTCGAAATAGGTATATGTATTTCCAAATTACCATTGCTTATTTCCTTCACGTTCTTATTGATCTCATTCAATCTTTTTATAGTTGTCTTTGTCAGTAATGCAAAATATATAGTGGTTAACAGCAGAAAAAACATAAAATAAACAAACGAATATTTTTCTTCTAGCGCGACAACGTCACTATATATACTTCCAAATAAAATTTGAACTAATATGATACTTACCGTAGCTAACAGAATACTACATATAAATGCAAAAAAGAATTTAGCTCTAATTCCTTGTAATGATTTAATCTCCAACTTTATACCCGACTCCCCAAACATTTTGTATAAACCTCGGTTCTTTTGGATTCTCTTCAATTTTATTTCTTAATCTCGCAATATGAACCATTACCGTATTATTACTTTCATAGGCCCTTTCATTCCAAACACTTTCATATATTTCTTCAATCGTAAACACACGGTTCTTTGCAGCTGCCATTAAGTGCAAAATATCATATTCAGTTTTTGTAACATTAATTGTTTGTCCATATATCTTTACTACTCTAGAAATTTCATCTATTTCTAAACCTTTAATGTTTATTTTCTTTTCCATTACTTGGACAGCAATTTGATTAAAATATGTATACCTTCTTAATTGAGCTTTCACTCTTGCTATAAATTCAATTGTACTAAACGGCTTCACAATATAATCATCTGCCCCAGTACTAAATCCAATTACTTTATCTACATCCGATGATTTTGCGCTTAAAAACATAATTGGTAAACTATATTTCTCTCTAATCCTTCTACACAGTTCTATACCATCCATTTGAGGCATCATAATATCAAGAATAGCAAGTTGAATACTGTTATTATTTATTATCTCTAATGCCTCTTCTCCGTTATGAGCACTAAAAACAGTAAAACCTTCTTGCGTTAAATTCACATTAATAAATTGAACAATATCTAGATCATCATCTACAATTAATATTGAGTTTTTCTCCATTTCTAAACCTCTTTTTTGAAATATATTCCACATCCAATTTTAACATAAATCAAACCTGCCCTTTCATCTTGAATAATCTTTATTTTCAGTTTAAATTATATAATAACAAATGCATTCTAGTTTCATAAGAAATGGAGTGAAAATATGTTTCCTATATTAAAAACTGACCGACTCATTTTGCGAGAACTTACGGAAGAAGATGCACCGGGTATACTACAATGCTTTTCTAATACTGATGTACTGCGCTATTATGGCCAAAAACCATTACAGAATGTAGATCAAGTAAAGCAAATTATTAATAATTTCAAGTTGAGTTACAATGCAAGAAACGGTATAAAATGGGGCATCGAATTAAAAGATAAAAAAGAACTCATTGGAACAATTGGTTTTCACGATTGGTCTTCTGAGCATAAACGAGCAAATATAAGTTATGCCTTTCTCCCTGAACACTGGGGAAATGGCTATGCTACGGAAGCAGTTTCTGAGGTTATATCATACGGTTTCCACACGCTTCATTTAAAACGGATTGGTGCAATTGTCTTTCTTGAAAATGAAGCTTCAAATAAGGTGCTATTAAAATTAGGGTTTGAAAAAGAAGGCGTTCTAAAAAATTATATGTATCAAGATGATATTCCATATGATACGAATTTTTATGCTTTATTAAAATCGGTTTAATAGAATTTATGTGTGAAGAATTCGTATCCGTACAACGGATCCAAATAGTAGATTTTTAATGAGGGATGGAAAAAAACGATCGGTTTTCATTTCTTATCGTACGATTGATGCGAAGTACAATACATTATAAAATCTAAAAAAACGGGAAATGAGCAAACTTTTACTCATTTCCCGTTTTGACGTTCTTTTTCTGTTTTCTCAATGCTTTTGGAATGTATACACAGAAAGGTTCGCTTTCCATGTAATCCCCCGTCATCGCATATGCTCTAGAACGAGATCCCCCACAAACATATCGAAACTCACAAACACCGCACTTGCCTTTATACTTGTCCGGATTACGAAGGTTTTGAAAAACAGGGGAGTTTCGATAGATTTCAGCTAGTGCTGTCATTCTAATATTCCCGGTTTTAATAGGCAATAATCCACTTGGATATACATCTCCAATATGAGAAATAAATACAAAACCGTTTCCGTCATTCACCCCTTTTGGAGCACGACCAAGCCCATCAATTCGCCCTGTCGTCCCATTCATCAATACATCCTGATATTGAATGATCTGACTTGTCTTGCTATTTTCTTTCATTTTTTCTTGAAGCACAACTCGTCTATAGTGCTGACCAGCTGTTGTTTTAATACCAAAAGAAACCTCTTTACTAAGTTTATATAGCCAATGGAATACCCTTTCATGTTGGGCTGGTGAAATCATATCTTTTTCCTTACCTCGTCCTGTTGGAACTAAGAAAAATATACTCCAAAGTACACATTTTAATTCTTCTATTAACATTGCCATTTCTTTAAGTACATCCACATTATAATTAGAAACAACAGTATTAATTTGAATAGGAATTTTTAATTCATGCAAATAACGAATCGCATTCATTGTTAATTGAAATGATCCTTCTGTCCCTCTAAAATGATCGTGTATTTCAGCTGTTGGCCCATCTAAACTAAATGCCCATCTAGCAAGTCCCACTTCTTTTGCTTTTTGAATCGTTTCTTTCGTCACGTTTGGAGTGGCACTTGGCGTCATAGAAACTCGAACACCTTTTTTCACTGCATATTCCGCAATATCATATACATCTGGACGCATTAATGGATCTCCACCAGTAAATACAAGCATTGGATTTTCCATTTCATATATATCATCAATTAGTTTTTTTCCTTCTTCGAATGTTAGCTCTAGATGATGACGATGATACTGTGCTTCTGCACGACAATGCAGACATTTTAATTGACATGCCCTTGTTAACTCCCATATCACAATAAATGGATTTTCATTAAAATCACGATTAATCAAGATTAACCCTCCCATCAATTGATATTCTAATTGTAAAGTTATATATGTATTTATGGTGTGAGATGTATCACAAATAAAAATCTTCAGTTATAATAATGCCTCTATACTGCTATTAATCTAATGTTTCTACCTTCCTCTTCAACAATCACAAAAGCTCTTTGTTAAAAATATAAACACCCCTTTAGACTAAATGACCTAAAAGGGCAAAGCTTCACAACTTTTTATAAACATCGCGGCTTTCTTCAACAGATTTTTTTAGTTAGAAGACTTAAATCGTAAAAGGTCATAAAAAATAAAGGACGATACATATTATGCATGAATAATATGTATCGCCCTTTTAATTGTTGTTCAACAATCGCTCCCGGTTGTTGAAGATCTTAATTAGTACATGATAATCTACAATTCAAATAGGTACTTCGATTAAAGTCCCTTTATGTCCGGTTGTTTAGACATTTCCTAGATAGGTTCGCGTCATGTTTTGGAGAACAATTTTTCCATTCTTACTATGTTTTTCGAATAACTCTGACAGGAGAAAAACAAATTTTTTATATTCTTCGTCATCCTTTTTCGGAGCATAGGACGCTGATAAATTCCTTCCCAAAAAACCTTCATAATCAAAAAGTAAATCATTTTGATACTCTTTAAACTCATACTTTCCATCCTTAAAAAAGGTGTTGAATACTTCGGGAGTTTCCTCTATTCCACCGCTAAATCCTGTGAAATTCGGGCAGGTTTTCTGGCAAATTTCTGCATTCTCTTTCATAATCGAACTAGTTAAATCTCTACTATTCCAAACGAGAGCAACATTTGCCTTTTGTTTCAAGATTCGTTGGCATTCCATTTTGAAAGCTGCTTTATCAAACCAATGAAATGCTTGAGCAACAGTTACTAAATCCACACTATGCTCTTTTAAAGTGGTATTTTCAGCAGTTGCTTTTATTGATTGAAAACGAGTATATAGTTTTAACGATTGCTCAGCCATCTTTCTCATGTCATCATTTGGCTCAACTCCAATAACCTTTAAACCTCTTTCAAGCAACTGGTGGCTAAATATCCCCGTACCTGAACCAATATCAGCCACAATTCGGTCCTCTTTCAGTTGGTTAGCCGAAAACAAATAATCAATATATGCATTAGGGTAATCGGGGCGATATTTCGCATATATATCGGCCTTGTCGTTAAAATTTTCTGTTGTTCTCAAAGTACTACCTTCTTCCCCACGATATTATGTACAGAAATAGGAATTAAATAATTAATTCCAGCTTCAATCTCTAAGTCTACAACTTAAGAATACAGTCAAATGGATCTGCCTTAGTTCCAATATGAATCCCCGTTAATATACCCTAATTTTTTAATAACTGACCAGTTTCTCAGTATTAAAATTAAGAAATTGAGCTTTTTTCTTAGCTATTTAATTTCGTTTACTACTAACTTCGTTTTACTTAAATAAACTGCTCAATCTGATTTTTTTGCAACTTTTTGTGAATACGTAACAACAATTACGCATTCATCTTTTTCATGTGCTGGCAACAACCCTAAAGGGTTTCCCAACACTCTGTAAAAAAACCTTACTTTTAAAAGTAAGGCTTTTTTATTTACTTCTTATCAACATAAGCATTCTTATAAGTATAGACGCCACCAAATTGATGTTTTGCAATTCCTTTTACATAATCCTTTTGTACATAAGCTGAACCAAGGTGATAAAGCGGTGCCACGGCAGCGTCTTCTAATAAGACCTGCTCAGCCTCTCGCAACGCTTCCCATCGTTTCTCCGGATCAAGTACAAAATCATTTTTCGCTTTCTTTATTAAATCATCGTAATGAGAATTCGAGTAACTCATTTTATTATTCGGATTCCCCGTCGTAAATAACTCTAAATAATTAATTGGATCTTTATAGTCAGGTCCCCAATTTGCCATCGTTATATCGTAATCACCTGTTTGTTCTAACTGTAACTTTTGCTTAAATGGCAGCTGTTTAATTTGTAACGTTAATCCATTCAAATTCTTTTCTAAATCACCTTTTATATATTCTGCCATACGTTTTGCATTATCTTGTTCAAACGTTAAAAACTCGAGGTTTACTTGCTCTACTCCAAGCTCTTTTTTCGCTTCTTCCCAAATCTTTTGCGCATTTTGCAAATCATATGAAGAAATATTTCCGTTTTCTTTTCTAAAATCTTTGCCAGTCTCTTCATTCATATGACCAACTGGTACAAGTCCATTTGCAGGTTTTGCCCCGTTATTAATAAAGTGAGTAACAAAATCATCTTTATTTAATGCTAATGAGATAGATTGACGTACTTTCTTATTGGCTAACGCATTATTTTTCTCATTAAAACGTAGCATAGCGATTCCAGGATCACTTGACATATGTAATTCCTTATTCCCTTTATACTTGTCTACAACTTGAGAATTAATAGGTACTCGATCCAAATCGCCGGCCTCATATAAATTTACAGCCGTCATTGTATCCTTTACAATATGAAAATTTATTTCGTCTAATTTCACTTTCTTTTGATCCCAATATGTAGCATTCTTCTTTAATTGGAACTCTTGTTCATGTTTCCATTTTTCTAATACAAATGGGCCGTTATATATGAGATTACTAGGTTCCAATCCGTATTTATTTCCTTGTTCTTTCAAAAATGATTCATGCTGTGGTAAGTATATCGGCAGTGCTAACAACTGTAAAAAATACGGAATTGGCTGTTCAAGTTCAACCTCTAACTTATAATCATTTATAACTTTAACCCCAAGTTCATCAAGTGACATTGTTCCCTTATTTATTTCTTTCGCATTTTTCACATGAAAGAACATGTCCGCATATTGAGATGCCGTTTGCGGGTTAACTGCACGTTTCCATGCAAATATAAAGTCATTTGCTGTTACATTGTCTCCATTTGACCATTTTGCATCTTTACGCAAATCAAATGTATATTTTTTACCATCTTCACTTCTTTTAAACGATTTTGCTACTGCTGGAATAGGATGATCTTGATCATCTAGCACATACAATCCTTCAAATATGTTTTGCATAACGTGTGATGATGTCCCATCCATCGTTTTTGCAGTATCAAGTGAAGGAATTTCTTCTGATACTGTTACATTTAACACTTGTTTTTTAGCCTCTGTATCACTTTTATTCGCTTTATTATTACAAGCTGTTAAAAATAAAGATGTAATAATTGCCATTACCATTAAATGGCTCTTTTTTCGCTTCATGAATTGTTCTCCTTAAAAATAAAATATTATAAACGTTATATATTATAACAGAAATATTAACAGAAAGATGCGACATTATATTGAATATTTATTCGCTCAAGAAAAAAGCTGTCCTTTTTAAAAAAGGACAGCTTTTTCAAACAACTTGCACATACCTATCTTTGTAAACCTCGTTTATAACGACTTGCTTCAAATATAATACGCTCTTCATCTAACGTTTTACATTCACCATTCCAAACGACACGTTTTCCGTTAATAATTACATCACTTATATCTTTTCCACTAGCTGCATATACAAGGTGTGATAACACTTCATCAGCTGGTTGTAAATGCGGTTTATTAGACGGATCAATCGCAATAAAATCAGCACACTTTCCAACCTCAAGTGATCCAGTTTGTTTCATACCAATTACTTCTGCAGCTCCTTTTGTCGCTAGAGAAAGAGCAGTTTCTACTGGCAATGCTGTTGCGTCTTGATGAATACCTTTTTGTAATAAAGTTGCAATGCGCATTTCTTCAAACATATCTAAATTATTATTAGACGCAACACTATCTGTTGCAATCCCTACTTTAATTCCTGCTTCTAGCATCGCTTTCACATTCGCTATACCAGAACCTAGTTTTAAATTACTATTCGGATTATGAGCTACTCGAACATCATGTTCTGCTAAAAATGCACGCTCATTTTCATTTAATACTACACCATGCGCAATAACTGTTGGGCGTTTAAACAATCCGCAACTTGCTGCATATTCTACCGGACGTTTTCCGTACTGCGCTTCAATATCACGTACTTCACGCTCTGTTTCCGAAAGGTGAATATGAACCATAGTTTGATTTTCTACTGCAATACGTGCGCACTCTTCTAACAGTTCTGTGGAACATGTATATGGACTATGTGGTGCAACCATCGTAGTTAACATTCCACTTTCGTTATAATAACGCTTCACATATTTCTCAGCTTCTTCAATTGCTTTCTTTTCATCTTCTTTCGTTCCAAAGCTAAATAAAGTTCTTGAAACAGCAGCGCGCATTCCACTCCTTGATACCGTTTCCATAATTGCATCTTGATCTACTCCAATTGGATTAAACATATCAGAGAATGATGTCGTACCACTTTTCACCATTTCAAGTAATCCTAATTCCGTACTAGCGACCGCAAGCTCTGGAGTAAATTGACTTTCCAGTGGCCAAATTCTCGTCTCAAGCCATGGCTGTAATAACATATCATCTCCAATACCTCTTAGAAGACTCATTACAACGTGTGTATGTGTATTTACAAGCCCTGGTAAAACCCACTTTCCTTTCATGTCAATTACTTCATCTACTTCAAAATCATTAGCGAATTCTCCGCTCTTTACATCTATAATTTGATCATTTTCTACAATGATATATCCATTTTCTATCACTTCATTTTTTTCATTCATCG
The DNA here is from genome assembly GCF_016483605.1 of Bacillus cereus group sp. N11. Taxonomy (NCBI): domain Bacteria; kingdom Bacillati; phylum Bacillota; class Bacilli; order Caryophanales; family Bacillaceae; genus Bacillus; species Bacillus cereus group sp. N11. Next base: position 380,705 of record NZ_JAEHBN010000002.1, on the reverse strand, counting down.
TTGCAATTGTAGCGTTTACATAAGTTGTTTTCAAAAGTATTTCCCCTTTCAACTCTATGAAGTTCCCTTTAATAAGTTACCACCATTATAGTAACTTATTAAAGATTAAGAGTCAAAAGATAAATTTAATTCTTTCGTTATCTTTTCCTTCAAAATGCCATATTGCTTTTCATCTGTATCTGCAAATGCTTCTTCCCGATTTGATTCCACGCCCATATACTTCAATTTTTCATTAAATTGCGTCTCTGTAAAATCAAACACCTTCCCATCTATACAGTTATAAAAGTGCCACACCTCTCCTACTTTCGTCTTTTTAATTTTCCCTCCGTATATTTCTTGAACGACTAGAGCTGTTACACCACATTGTCCCTTTGCCGGATTTTCGCTCGTCCACTTTGAACTTGTTTCAATCGACCACGATTTTTTTAACATTTCATATATTTGTTTTTTCTTCACATTATCCACTCTCATCTTCCCCTGACATTAATAGTTTTACACATCATATTGCAAAAGAGGTAAAAATCGATTCTTACATACTGTTGATGGTGTCTCTCCAATTAGCTTTGCTCCCATTTTCAAGTAATAGCCTTTTGCATTCGGATCACTATCAATCGTAAACCTTTTTATTCCTAATTCATTTGCTTTTTCTATTACAAACTTCCAAAGTATTTTCCCGTAACCTTTTCCTTTGTAGCGAGGATGAATGTATAAAAAATCGAGAGCATTTTCATTACGTAAAAATGAGAAAAATCCAATCTTCATATTATTTTTTTCTAAAACATATACAAAATTATATTTTATGTACTCTTCTGTAATTGTTAAATCTGCCTTACAAGAAAGTATGAATTCTTCACTATAATTCCACGTTGCTTTTGAATGTAGTGCGAGTTCACTTAATTCATTTGCTTCTGCTAATGCAGCTTCTCGTATTTGCATAGTTTATTTATCCTCTCTTTTATTACTTGTAGTTCTATTTTCACATTCCATAGTAAAATACGATACTTTACAATTATTCTATAAATATCTTTACTATCCCTCGCTGCAATACTTACATCTCCACGCATTTAGTTCATAAAATAAAAGCGAACACTCAACTACAGAGCAGTATTACACGTGCTTCTTATAGTTCAGTACTCGCTTTTTCTCAAAGTAGAGCTATGTCTTTTACAACGATTCTAGTAACTTTTTAACAAAATGAATGGAATGATGTGAAGCTGAAACACAATTATCTTCAAATACTTCAATACCAGACGCTTCTTCTGTATCTGTTATAGATCTAACTGCTATAAATGGAATCGTATTGGCATAACAAACGTGAGCTATACTTGCTGTTTCCATATCTACACAAAGTGGGTTGTATGTAGAAATTATTTCTGTACGGCCACTCTCACTTATAAAAGCCTCTCCAGTAACTATCTTTCCGAAATAAACATTTTGGGTAAATTGATTGTTCTCGATTACTGCTCGGCTTAATTCAAGAAGTTTACTATCCGTTTTAAAATATACACTTTCCATCCATGGATGATATTCAGTTAATATTCCTTCATCCACGTCGTGATACGCAATTTCTGTTGAAATGACTGTATCTCCAATTTTTAATACTTTATCGATTGCTCCTGCAACACCTGTTACAATAATATGCGTCACATTAAACTTATCTATTAATATTTGAGCTGCAATAGCTGCATTAACTTTACATACACCACAATATAATGCAACAACTTCTACATTTTCATATGTCCCACTATGAAACGTTAACATCGCAAGATTCGTTATTTATTTATTAGACATATCTTCAATAAAAGGCATAATTTCATCTTCTGATGGCCCAATAATTCCAAATTTCATACACTCGTCTCCTCACTAAATTTATATATAAAACTTATATAGGCATTCAATCGATCTTCAAATATATATAGCCGCTACGCAAACTCCATTAGCGACTATCCGTACTATCTATAAATATAAGCCCGAACTACAAACAGTTTGGGCTTAGCTTTCATTCTCATTTATTATGCGCATCTAACCAAGAAATTAAATCTTTAAACACTTCATCTCTATTCACTTCATGGAACATTTCATGTCTTCCATTTTCATATAAACGTAGTGTAATATCTTTCACACCACATTTTTTATAGTTTTCATAAACTTCTTTTACACCTTTTCCCATATCTCCAACAGGATCACGATCACCAGAGAATATATGTATTGGAAGATGTTTTGGCGTCTTCTTGTATTCTTCTAGTTTATTTACTTCTAATACACCAGAAAATAGTTCTCTATAAAAACTCGTCGTACAAATGAATCCACATAACGGATCCGCGATATATTTATCAACTTGATTTATATCTGAAGATAACCAATCAAATTTCGTACGATTTGGCTTAAAGTTCGAATTGAAGTTTCCGAAAGATAAAAAGTTTAGCACTGGACTTTTCGTTTTTGCCCCACGCAATTTCATTTCGATTGTTGCTACTTTATGACCAATAGCCCCTAAAAGCCCTGGATTTCCACCTGTTCCTGAAATCAGAAATCCATCATATAGTTCACCCCTAAGTTGTACAGCACGTCTTGATAAAAAAGAACCCATACTATGTCCTAGTAAAAACAAAGGACTTGACTGCTCTTCTTTTATCCTTTCTGAAACAAAGATAACATCCGATACAACTTGATTCCACCCTATATTTGGTTCAAAATGACCATAATCTTCTTCTTTTTTTACTGTTTTCCCATGTCCTTTATGATCATGCGCATAAACACCATACCCTGCTTCCAATAAAGCATCTACAAATTCTGTATACACCCCTGCATGCTCTGTCATGCCATGTGCAATTTGAATAATTCCTCTCGGATCTCCTTCTGGTAACCACTTACGCAAATAAATTTCCGATCCATCCAATGCCGTAACGAAACTTTCCTGTACGTTCATTTCGTCAGCCCCCAACTCTATTATGTATCTCAAAATAATGAATATCCGTTCATTATTCTTATTATGTATTATATGCAATTGCTTTCATTATGACAAATACTGTACTTTTCCGATTAGCTATCAAACTATTATATTGACGAATAAACAATAAAATTATATAGTTACTTACATAAAGTAATTATTATATCTTTAGGAGGTTTCTATTATGATGCCATCACTATTTTTAGCACATGGTTCACCAATGCTTGCTATTCAAGATACAGATTATACACGTTTTTTAAAAACACTTGGAGAAACATATAAACCGAAAGCAATTGTTATTTTTACCGCTCACTGGGAAAGTGAAGTATTAACAATCTCCTCATCAGATGACGAGTATGAAACAATTTATGATTTTAGAGGTTTTCCTCCAGAGTTATACGAAATTAAATATCGGGCAAAAGGCTCTTCTAGTATTGCATCTATGTTAGAAACAAAATTTAAAAACAAAGGCATTCCAGTTCATCATAATATGACGAGAGGTTTAGATCATGGTTCATGGACACTCTTGCATCGCATGTATCCAGAAGCAAATATTCCTGTCGTACAAATATCAGTCAATCCATTCCTTCCTGCAAAAGAACAATTTGAGATTGGAGAAGCACTTAAAGGACTTGGACAAGAAGATATTTTAGTAATCGGGAGTGGCGTTACCGTTCATAATTTACGAGCCCTGAAATGGAATCAAACTACACCTGAAAAATGGGCAATTGAATTTGATGACTGGATTATGAAACATATGCAGAATAACGATAAAGATGCATTGTTTAATTGGGAGAAAAATGCGCCTCATGTACAATTAGCAGTACCAAGAGCAGAACATTTTGTTCCTTTATTTATCGCTATGGGCAGTGGTAAAAGTGACGGAAAAGTCATTCACCGTAGTTACGAGCTTGGTACATTAAGTTATCTTTGCCTTCAATTTTAAAGAAAAAGGATGAAGCATTCATTGCTTCATCCTTTTTTCTATTTCATTCACTTAGTTAACTAACTTCCAAATGTTGTTTCTCTGATACCTCTTCGTTCTTATTATGAAAATAAACCCAAATGCATGCAATAAATAATAGTGATGATGTAGAGAAAAAAACATATTGGAAGCCTGCATGAGCTGCAATTTGCCCCCCAAGCACTGGACCAATCATATTTCCTAAAAACTGAAACGACTGATTATATCCAAATATTCGTCCCGTTACATGGGTTGGCGTATGTTGTTTTAGTAGAGTTTGTACGGAAGGTAATAATCCTGCTTGTGCGATACCTAATAAAAATCGAAGAATTAATAGTTGCCAAGCTGAGGTTACAAATGCTTGCGGGATAAAGATAATCCCTGCAGCAAACAATGCTACTACTAATGTTTTTTGAGGACCGATATGATCTGATAATCTTCCTAATTTAGGCGCTGCCAAAATAACTGCTAATCCTGTCGCAGACATAACTGCCCCTGCAATCATTTCGATATGAGCTGTTCCTGGTCCTTCCAAATTCTTTACGTACAATGTAATAATAGGTTGAATTGACATATTGGCAAGTTGAATAATAAATGTTGTTACAAATAAACTAATAATTACATGCTTTGCTGGGACCATCGTCCATACTTTTTTTTGCTGTACCTTTTTTGCTTGAGCAGAGTGATTTTCTTCATGTAGGAAGAAAAAGACGATGAGGAAGGAAAGGAATAAGAAAGCTCCTGTAACAAGAAAGACATGACGCATTCCAATTAACTCAGACAAATAACCGCCTAGTAATGGTCCGAGTAATGAGCCGCTCACGCCCCCGGTTGAAATTGTGGAAATTGCCCAACCTGAATGCTCTTTCGGAGTTTCTGCTGCAATAAATGTCATTGCGGTTGAAAGGAAACCAGATACTGCTCCCATCAAAAATCTAAGTGCGACTAGTTGATACACATCCGTTACAAACCCCATAAGCGTCATAATAACCGCCATACCAAGGCTAGCACGTATAAGCATCAATTTCCGTCCATGTATATCACCAAGCTTTCCCCATATTGGTGATACGATCGCACCCATTAAAAATGTTACACCAAATGCAAGTCCCGACCACTGCGCAATACTCGAAGTGCCAGTCACTCCTAATTCCTCAATATAAAAAGATAAGAAAGGAATTACTAAACTCATACCGGCTGCAGTGGTAAAACAACCTAGCCAACAAATCATTAAATTTCGTTTCCAGCTGGCCATTTTCACACCTTCTTTCATTCGATACCCATTCTACACCTTTTCTTGTAAAAAGTTTAGTAATTTGATTTAGACGTAATATTCATTACAAAAGCCGCTATTTCCTAGCAAAAACCATGTAAATTCCACATTTTTTTCATAATAAAACCAACTCCCCTATATGGAGTTGGTCAATTATCTTCTAGCGGTATTAAACGAGCATTGCAACTTCTCTCATAAAACTCAATCGGACCTGCTTGTCCAATAATTGCATATTCATATCCGTCTTGCTTCATATTATATAAACAATGATGCAACAATTCTTTCCCTACACCTTTCACACGATTTCGTTTCGCTGTCCCCATCGGACCAAATAGTCCTTTCTTTCCCCTGACTACATCATAACAAGCGAAACCTACTATCACTTCACCCTGCTGTGCAATATAAATAGGTACCTTTTCTTTATATGTTTGAAACCCATAATCTATCGACTGTAACCAGCGTTCACCAAATTTCCACGTAACAAAACGTACTAATGTTTCAAAATCAGCAGAGCTAGCTCTTCTAACATTACAAGATAATTTATTATAAATGGGATCAAAGCATTTTAAATCCACCGCCAAATCTCTTGGTTCAGCTATAATACGTAACACATCTTTTTGTATTTCTTTGTTTATAACTTTTTCACTCACTATACCTAAACGAAATAATGCATATATTACATGTCCTTCATTTATTAATACTTGCTGAAAACGTTCCATACGTTTCTTCGCTATTTGCAAAATTTCTAGCGTTTTATTAGCTAATTTATATTGTTCTATTTTTATGTACTCTATTTCATATTGTTCTTGTAAAGAAAGTTCTTCTAAAAAATCCGTGCCAACTTTACGAAACAAATACATATATAACTCTGCGCACACTCCTGTACCTTCTTTACACATGCCGATAAAAAGATGAACTGGTTGAATTATATTATATTTAGTCTCTTTTGCTGCAATCTCCAGTATTTTATGAACACGTTTTGTAAATTGGAATTCCCCCATATGTATCTCCATCCTCAACTACTTTACTAACAAACCGTAACCATAAATAATTGAAACAATTACTCCAACTACCAATATACCTGGAAGTAAATTCGCTACTTTAATTTTAATAAATCCAAGTAAGTTTAATCCAATGGCGAATATCATAATGCCGCCCGTAGCTGTCATTTCCACTATAAATTGATTCATTAATTCTTTCGGGACAAAACTATTAATTTGTGTTGCAAAAATGGCAATAGCACCTTCATATAAAATAACTGGAATCGCTGAAAATACTACGCCGATTCCTAGAGTTGTCGTTAATATAATCGAAATGAATCCATCGATAATCGCCTTTGTGAATAAAATATTATGATTTCCGCGAATTCCACTGTCCAATGCACCAAGTATCCCCATCGCGCCAATTGCAAAAATAAGCGTCGCTGTTACAAACCCTTCTGATATACTCCCTTTCCCCTTCGATCCAACTTTATTTTCTAACCAATCTCCTAACAGTTTTAACTTTTCTTCTAATTGTAACCATTCCCCAATTACAGTACCAATAACTAAACTTAGAATCACAACAAGAAAGTTTTCACTTTTTAATGCCATTTGAAGGCCAAGTACAGTAACCGCTAAACCGATTGCATGCATAATTGTTCCCTTCATACTTTCTGGAATCTTACTAAATAATTTACCAAGTAAAGTACCGAATATAATACAAATGCCATTTACAACTGCCCCTAATATAACCATTTCTCATTCTTCACCTTTCGAATTCTTTATTTCTATATTTTGGTTTACACATTGATTTACAAGTTATCTATATGTTAACTTAATATTGAGAATATTAACAAATGAATTTCACTACTATAACCCGTTTTTTTGTAACTATACATATTTCGATAACTACCTTTAGTGGATTCATTTTAATCTAAATGCGGAAGTTTTCAATAACGGGATAAACTCAAAAGGAAGGTATATATGAAAACTTTACTAAAACGATTTCTGTTAATAGCCTTTTGTATTACACCAATTGTTGTATTAATCAACTACTCTTTTATTTCAAAAGCGAAAGACAAACCCGATTTGCAAAGCAAATCTAGTAAAACAGTTACAAAAAGCAAAAAGAAAATAGAAGACCCGGAAATTACACTCACTTTCTCTGGTGATACAATGTTCGATTGGCAATTACGTCCTATTATCGAAAAAAACGGGGCTGATTATCCATTCCAACATGTAAAAGAAGAAATAACAAAAGCAGATATTTCCTTTGTTAATTTAGAGTCGGCCTTTACAACGAGAGAAAAGAAAGCACCTGGGCAATTGTTTTGGATTAAAAGTGATCCATCTACACTACAAGCCATTAAAAACACTGGATATGACATCGTAAATATTGGGAATAACCATACACTTGATTATGGGCAAGATGGATTATTAGACACTATCTCTCACGTAGAAAAATTAAAGTTCCCTTACATCGGGGCCGGAAAAAATGCAAAAGATGCATATACTGCACGAGAAATGACCGTAAAAGGGAAAAAGTTCAAATTTCTTTCCTTCGTTCGATTTATGCCTGATTCTAATTGGGTAGCTGGTGACAATAAACCTGGCGTTGCGAACGGATATGATTTAAATCTTGTAACTAAAACAATTAAGGAGCAAAAACAAGATGCAGACTATTTAATCGTCTATATGCATTGGGGCGTTGAAAAATCAAATCGTCCAGTAGAATACCAAAAACAATATGTACCTAAAATGGTTGAAGCAGGTGCTGACGCTATTGTCGGAAGTCACCCGCATTGGTTACAAGGGTTTGAGTATTATAATAAAGTTCCTATTGCTTACTCATTAGGTAACTTTTTGTTCCCGAGTTATGTGAATGGAAAAAGTGCAGAAACTGGCGTCTTAACTTTAACTTTTAAAGGAAAGGATGTCCAAATGTCATTTAACCCTTACATCATTCGTAATAACCAAGTTTCCCCAGTAAATGAAGAAGAAAAGAAAAAAGCTCTACAATATTTACAAACGGTTTCAACTGATGTAGAAATTGATAGTACTGGAAAAATAATAAACACACGTAACTAAACAGCACGAAATCTATTTCTCTGTAACAAATACTACAGAATAGTTGATAGACATACTGAAAGACTTGTTAGAAAACGTTTTCATAATATTTATAGCAATCCTGCTTTTATGCTCCTTTTTTCTGTTAGACTACTAAAAAAATAAAGGGAGAAAGAAAACTTTCTCCCTTTGAATTTTCATTGTACATAATCATTCGTATCGCGATATATTTTTGGTTAACTAGCTTTCTCCTTCATGAATTTGGAGAGTATTTCGTTTCACTATAAAAAGATAGAACAAGTAGCATTTTCCTTGCTTGTATCTATCTTTTTTTATTTTTTCTACTAAATAAGCAAATCAAACAAAACAGGATTTTTATTAAGCTCCACAAATTGAATATTATTTTCTTTAAAACGAGTAATTAATTGCTCATAATCTTCTTTATGTTTTAATTCTACCCCGACCAGCGCTGGACCATTTTCTTTATTATGTTTCTTAATATACTCAAAGCGCGTAATGTCATCTTCTGGTCCTAATCCTTTATCAAGAAATTCTCTTAGCGCACCTGAACGCTGCGGAAATTCAATGATGAAATAATGCTTTAACCCTTCGTAAATGAGAGAACGTTCTTTCATTTCTTGCATTCTATCAATATCATTATTTCCACCACTTAGCGTACATACAACTGTTTTACCTTTTATTTCATCCCTGTATAAATCAAGTGCTGCAATAGTGAGTGCACCAGCCGGTTCAGCTACAATTGCATTTTTCTTATACAGTTCTAAAATCGTCGTACAAACCTTTCCCTCTGGTACTAAAACAATGTCATCAATGACATCTTTACAAGTTTCAAATGTTAACTTCCCTACTTTTTTGACAGCTGCTCCATCAACAAAACTATCTATTTTCTCTAATGCTACATTTTCGTTTTGAAGGAAAGCCTCTTTCATAGATGCAGCCCCCATCGGTTCTACACCAATTACCTTTGTAGCTGGACTAACACCTTTCACATATGTACCTACACCTGATGCTAACCCACCGCCGCCAATTGCTGTAAAGAGATAATCAACTGCCTTATCCATATCGTGCATAATTTCAACAGCTACTGTTCCTTGCCCTGCAATTACATACGGATCATCAAACGGATGCACAAATGTCATCCTATTTTCCTCACAATAGCGCTGCGCTTCTTGAAAAGCACCATCAAATGTATCGCCAACTAACATGATTTCTGCAAAGCTACCACCAAAAAATTGAACTTGTGATACTTTCTGTTTTGGTGTCGTTGTTGGCATAAAGATTTTCGATGGAATATTTAATAAATTACACGTATACGCAACTCCTTGTGCGTGATTGCCAGCACTTGCACAAACAACACCATTTTGTAATTGTTCTTTCGACAAACTTTGAATTAAATTGTATGCACCGCGAATTTTGAAAGACCGAATTACTTGCAAATCTTCTCGTTTAATATACACCTCACATTCGTATTTTTCAGATAAAACCTTATCACGTTGCAAGGGCGTTTTCATGACGATATCCTTCATACAGTTATGAGCCATAAGGATATCTTCAATCTTCACTCTCTCCTTCACATTTTGCACCATTTTCTATCATCCTTATCTCTTTTATTTTGACTCAATCAAAATTCGGCACCTTTAGAACTGCACCTGTATTCGCCGATGTTACCATCTGAGAATATCGTCCAAGCCAGCCCGTTTTCACTTTCGGTTCTGGTCGTTTCCATTCTTTTTTACGTTTTTCTAATTCCTCATCACTCACTCTTACTTCTAGCAAGCGTTCCTCAACATCAATACATACAATATCCCCTTGTTCAAGTAGTGCGATTGTTCCACCCGCAGCTGCTTCTGGTGAAATATGCCCTACCGAAATGCCACGTGAAGCTCCAGAGAAACGTCCGTCCGTTAATAATGCAACCTCAGCACCTAATCCCATTCCAGCGATTGCTGATGTTGGTGCTAACATTTCAGGCATACCCGGTCCGCCTCTTGGCCCTTCATAACGAATGACAACTACATCTCCTTTTTTCACTTTCCCAAGCATAATGCCAGCCAGTGCCTCATCTTGTGAATTAAAAATAACGCAAGGTCCTTCAAATCGTTTTACTTCGGTTGCCCCGCTTTTAATAACCGCTCCATCTTTCGCTAGATTTCCTTTTAAAATACGTAAGCCCCCCTCTTCACTATGAGGGTTTTCAAGAGAATGAATCACTTCCTTATCTTTAATCTCTGCATGAGCAATGTTTTCTCTTAATGTTTGCCCAGTAGCCGTAATACGGTCTAAATGAAGTACCCCTTCTTTTCTGCTCATCTCTTTCAAGATTGCACTAATTCCACCCGCTCGATCAATATCTTCCATATGCCAGTTAGAGGCTGGACTTACTTTACATAAATGCGGTACACGTCTTGAAACAGCATCAATACGGCTCATATCATAATCTAGCCCTGCCTCTTGTGCGAGTGCTAGCGTGTGTAATACTGTATTCGTTGATCCACCCATCGCCATATCAAGTGCAAAAGCATCGTCAATTGCTTCTTCTGTTACAATATCACGCGGCTTAATATCTCTTTCAATTAAAATTTTCAGTTTCTCTGCTGCTTGTTTAATTAACTCTTCACGTCTTGGATCAATTGCTAAAATACTACCGTTTCCAGGAAGGGCTAAACCTAATACTTCACATAAACAGTTCATAGAGTTCGCTGTAAACATGCCGGAACAAGAGCCACAAGATGGACAGCCATGATCTTCAATATCTTTTAATTCTTCTTCTGAAATTTTCCCAGATTGATAAGCTCCTACCCCTTCAAAAACAGAACTAAGGTCAACAACTTCCCCCTTAGATGTTTTCCCAGCTGCCATCGGTCCACCTGAAACAAACACAGTAGGAATGTTAATACGAAGAGCTGCCATCATCATACCTGGTGTAATTTTGTCACAGTTTGGGATACAAATCATGCCGTCAAACCAATGTGCATTTACAACCGTTTCTACTGAATCTGCAATAATTTCACGACTCGGAAGCGAATAACGCATACCGATATGTCCCATCGCAATACCATCGTCTACTCCAATTGTATTGAATTCGAATGGTACCATACCTGCTGCACGAACGGCTTCTTTTACAAGTTTCCCAAACTCGTTCAAGTGCTTATGCCCTGGAATAATTTCAATAAAAGAATTACAAATCGCAATAAACGGCTTATCAAAATCCTCATCTTTCAAACCAGTTGCTTTTAATAAACTACGATGTGGCGCTTTATCAAAACCTTTTTTAATCATGTCGCTTCTCATCTTGTCAAATCCCCTCTTACGTATTTTTCACTTATATTCTCTTAATCTATTTCTTTACTAACGTTTTCTTTTCTGGTTCCTTAATCCAGCTCATCATTTCACGAAGCTCTGTTCCTACTTTTTCTAACTGATGATTTTGTTCTGCTTTTTTCATCGCGTTGTATGTTGGACGACCTGCTTGGTTTTCTAAAATCCATTTTTTCGCGAATTCACCTTGCTGAATTTCTGTAAGTACTCGTTTCATCTCTTTCTTCGTTTCATCTGTAACAATTCTTGATCCTGTTACATAATCTCCAAACTCTGCCGTATCTGAAATAGAATGGCGCATGTTCGTTAATCCACCTTCGTACATTAAATCAACAATTAACTTTAATTCATGCAAACATTCAAAGTATGCAATTTCAGGACGATATCCGCCTTCCGTTAACGTTTCAAAACCAGCTTTTACAAGTGCAGTTACTCCGCCGCAAAGCACAGCTTGCTCACCGAATAAGTCTGTCTCTGTTTCTTCCTGGAATGTCGTTTCAATTACACCTGCACGTGTACAACCTACACCTTTTGCATATGCAAGAGCTACATGTAATGCCGTGCCGGTTGCATCTTGATGCACTGCAACTAATGCCGGAACACCATTTCCTTCTTGGAATACACGGCGAACGAGATGACCTGGGCTTTTTGGTGCGACCATCGCTACGTCTACGTAACTTGGCGGATTAATTTGTCCGAAGTGAATATTAAATCCATGTGAGAAAAGTAACATTTGCCCTTCACGAAGATTCTCTTCTACTTCTGTTCTATAAACATGTGCTTGTTGTTCATCCGGCAATAACATTTGTACAACTTGTGCGGTTCGAACCGCTTCTGAAACGGACATTACTTCAAACCCATCAGCTTTCGCTACTTCATATGACTTACCAGGACGAACGCCAACTACAACTTCCACACCAGAATCACGTAAATTTTGTGCTTGGGCATGACCTTGAGATCCATATCCGACTACCGCAACTGCCTTCCCTTGTAATAACTCTACTTTTGCATCTTGCTCATAATACGTTTTCATATTCCATACACTCCTTATAATTTGTTTACTTGTAGTACATTGATTAATTTTTTCAGCTGACTGATGAGTAATGTTGCTTCTTGTTCTGTACAAACTGTTGTTAACTCCATTTCATTTTCATTTAAATTTAATGAAGAAATATAATAACCACGCCGAGCAAAAATTCCACTTATGCGTAATAAGACGTTTGGGTCGTTATGGATAACTAGTGAAAAAGTATGACTCATTCTTCCCACCTCTTCATCATCATTTCATTATTCCCTTTGTTTGGCGGAACCATCGGAAATACGTTTTCACCTTCTTCTACACAAAAATCAACTACGACAGGACCTTTGTGCGCAAAAGCTTCTAACATCACTTTTTTCGCCTCTGTTGCATTTGTTGCTCTTAGCCCCCTCACTCCATATGCTTCTGCTACTTTTACAAAATCAGGTGATCCAATTTTTGATTCTGATAAACGATTCTCATAAAACATTTCTTGCCATTGCCTTACCATCCCTAAAAATTTGTTGTTTATTATAAATACTTTTACAGGTATGTTATTTTCTGCAATTGTTTGCAGTTCTTGAATATTCATTTGAAAAGAAGCATCGCCCGCAATACAGATGACAAGTTCTTCTTCTTTAGCAAGCTGGGCACCAATAGCTGCTGGGAAACCAAATCCCATTGTTCCTAATCCACCTGAGGTAAGAAAAGTACGAGGTTTTCTCGCTTTATAGAAGTGAGCAGCCCACATTTGATGCTGTCCTACTTCTGTCGTGACAATTGCTTCACCATTCGTTAATTCACTTATTAAATCAATCACATGCTGTGGTTTTAAATTGGATTCTTTTTGTTTATAGGAAAGAGGATATTCTTCTTTCCATTTCCTCACTTTTTGAAGCCATTCATCTGCTTGTGTATACATAGGCATATGTAACAGCATGTGTAACGCTTTTTTCACATCCCCTACAATCGGATGCTCTACAGCTATATTTTTATGGAACTCCGAAGGATCAATATCAATGTGTACCTTTGTCGAATGTGGAGAAAAAAGTTCTAATTTTCCTGTTACGCGATCATCAAAGCGAACACCTAAAGCAAGTAGTAAGTCACATTCTGTTACTGCCATATTTGCAGCGTACGTACCATGCATACCGAGCATTCCTAAAAACAATGGATCTCCCGGCGGATATGCACCTAGTCCCATTAAAGTTGAAACGACTGGAATACGATTCTCTCTTGCAAACTTGATGAGTTCTTCAGATCCACCTGAATGAATGACGCCTCCTCCAATATATAGAAGGGGACGCTTTGCTTTTGAAATTGCTTTAGCCACCTTTCTCAGTTTCATACTGTCTGGTACAAATTCCGGTTTATATCCTAGAATGTTAACTTCTTCATTAAAGAAACTTGTCACATTTGCATTTTGAATATCTTTTGGAATATCAATTAATACCGGTCCCGGTCGCCCACTATTAGCGATGTAAAAAGCTTCTTGCACGATACGTGATAAGTGATTTACTTCACGAACTTGGTAATTATGCTTCGTAACAGATACAGTAATTCCGACAACATCAGCTTCTTGAAATCCATCTTTACCAATTAAAGGCGTTGCAACTTGCCCTGTAATAACTACTAAAGGAATCGAATCCATATAAGCATCTGCTAAGCCCGTAACTAAATTCGTCGCTCCTGGTCCAGAGGTAGCAAAGACTACCCCGACCTTTCCAGAAGCTCTCGCATACCCTTCAGCCGCATGAATGGCAGCTTGCTCATGACGAGTTAAAACGTGCTTCAATCCACTTCCATATAACGCATCGTATACTGGCAAAATCGCTCCGCCTGGATAACCGAAAACAGTCGTTACACCTAATTTTTTCAAGCATTGAATAACGTGTCCGGCACCTGTCACTTCTTCGCACTGTAATTTCTCACATGTTGTATACTGTTCCTCCATTTCGATTAACTCCTCTCCCTTTCTACGCTAAACTTTCCGCCAGTCCTGGAACACGTACTCCTCTTTCTCTCGTCAATTTTTTAAACTCTTCAGTTAATCGTTTCGTTACACTTCCTGGTTTCCCATCTCCAATTTCTCTAGAATCAACTTTTACAACTGGAATTAACTCTGCTGCCGTTCCTGTTAAAAACACTTCATCTGCTACATATACGTCATGGCGAGTAAATGGCCTTTCCTCACACGAGATATTAAGACGCTCACATAACTCGATAACACTATTTCTCGTAATACCTTCTAGCGCCCCTAAATACGAAGGAGGTGTTAGCACTTTTCCATCTTTCACAATGAAAACATTATCTCCAGACCCTTCACAAACATATCCTTGTTGGTTAAGCATAAGCGCCTCGAGTACGCCTGCTTGCGCTGCTTCAATTTTTACAAGTACATTATTTAAATAGTTCATTGACTTAATACGTGGATCTAATGCATCTGGCGTATTACGTCTTGATGCTACAGATACAACGCTTAGTCCATTATCATAAAATTCCTGAGGGAATAACTTTAATTGTTCTGCAATAATAATTACGCTCGGTTTCACGCAACTCCTCGGGTCAAGCCCTAAATCCCCTTTTCCTCTTGAAACAATTAATCTAATGTAGGCATCAGCGTATTCATTTTTTGAAGTGTCTGTAAAACGGCTTCTTCCATTTCTTCTACCGGCATTGGAATCGTCAGTAAAATAGATTTCGCCGATTCATATAATCGTTTCACATGTTCTTTTAGACAAAATACATTTCCTCCGTAACTACGAATCCCTTCAAATACACCGTCTCCATATAAAAAACCGTGATCATATACTGAAACAACTGCCTTTTCTTTTTCTACAAATTCCCCATTCATATAAATGTACTGGTTACCCATCTCACATCGCTCCTCTTTTTTTCTCTCTATTTTTGCAATCTATTTCTACATCGATTGCTGAGATGAGTATTTTAACAGAATATTCAGTATACAAACCTTAAAAATATACTCATCTCAACAATCGATTACGTACATACTTGTAGCAACCCATTGCTGAGACGAGGGAATCGTGGTACCACTCAGCTTCCTTACACTTCTCACGAAATATAAGCTTTGCAAGTCCAATTAGACTTTTGTTTTTCTATCGGAAACAATTCCGCTACTTTTTACTAGTTTTCAAAAGTAGTGCTCCGAGGTGATCTTCAATGATTCGATTGTTACTACCCTCACAGCCTTGGGGCAGCTCTCTGAAACAATCTATATCATTTACTCTCCTCTTCCACGCATTCTTTTATTCTATTTTTATAAAAGAAAAACTCTCGCCTCAGCAATCAACTACTACAACTTAGTAGCTTTGATTGCTGAGGCGAGAGTTTCGCGTTACCACTCAGCTTCCTTATACTTCTCGCGAAATATAAGCTCTGTAGGTCCAATCAGACCCCCGTCCTTTTACCGGAGACGATGCCGCCGCCCTCTACTCAGTTTCCCTTTCGCAAGCGATGCTCCGAGGTGATCTTCAATGATTCGATTGCTACTACTCTCACAGCCTAGGAGTAGCTCTCTGAAACGATCATAATCATCTACTTTCCTCTTCTTTGCATATACAACATATAAAGTTAGAAAATTCTTAATTAACTTTTATTTGTTACACGTATTATAGGACGTTGTTCTTTTCATTGTCAACATGTTTTTAGAAAAAAATAAAATTCATTCTATTTACTAGAAATCTATTTATTTTTTCTCAAAACAAAATCGGAATGAACTTCTTACACATACTCATATATTACTTAAGTATGTTCGCATTACTACATAAAGAAAAACTACTGACAAACATATAAAATTTATGGGGAGATGAGAAAAATATGTTAAAAGGAAAAGTGGCATTAGTTACAGGAGCAAGCCGAGGAATTGGACGTGCTATTGCTAAACGTTTAGCAAATGACGGTGCATTGGTTGCTGTTCATTACGGTAATCGAAAAGATGACGCTGAAGAAACTGTTCATGAAATTCGATCAAATGGTGGCCAAGCTTTTTCTATCGGCGCAAATTTAGAATCCTTACACGGTGTAGAAAACCTTTATAACGCTTTAGATACTGAATTACAAAAGCGCACTGGTGAAACACAATTTGATATTTTAATAAACAATGCCGGCATTGGTCCTGGTGCTTTTATTGAAGAAACAACTGAACAATTTTTTGATAGAATTGTTTCAGTAAATGCAAAAGCACCATTCTTTATCATTCAACAAGCACTGCCACGTTTACGTGACAATAGCCGAATTATTAATATTTCATCCGCTGCGACCCGCATTTCTTTACCTGATTTCGTTGCATATAGTATGACGAAAGGCGCTATTAATACAATGACTTTTACGCTAGCAAAACAGCTTGGAGCACGAGGAATAACGGTGAATGCAATACTTCCAGGATTTATTAAAACAGATATGAATGCAGAACTCTTGAGCGACCCGATGATGAAGCAGTACGCTACTACTATTTCCGCTTTCAATCGCTTAGGTGAAGTAGAAGACATTGCCGATACTGCTGCATTTCTCGCTTCTCCAGACAGCCGCTGGGTTACTGGACAATTAATTGATGTGAGTGGAGGATCTTGTTTATAAAAAACATATATTTTCAAATCTTTTTTATTGCGCAATAAAACAATTTATATAATACTATATAAAACATATACATTTAGGAGGATTACAACAATGTCCGAAAAAACATACGAACTCGCAACCTTCGCAGGCGGTTGCTTTTGGTGCATGGTAAAGCCATTTGATGAACTTCCTGGTATTCATAAAGTGCTTTCTGGCTATGCAGGTGGTCATGTAGAAAACCCAACATATGAACAAGTAAAAGCTGGTACATCTGGTCATTTAGAAGTTGTACAAATTACATTCGATCCTTCTATTTTTCCATATGAAAAATTGCTAAATTTATATTGGCCACAAATCGATCCAACTGATGATGGCGGACAATTCTTTGATCGTGGTCCATCTTATCGCACCGCTATTTTTTATCATAACGAAACGCAAAAAGAGCTTGCTGAAAAATCAAAACAAGCTCTTACTGAAAGCGGAATGTTTAAAGATCCAATCGTAACTGAAATTCGCCCGGCTGCACCTTTTTTTGAAGCAGAGGAATACCACCAACATTTCTATAAAAAGAACCCAGAGAAATATGCTACTGAGCAAAAAGAATCTGGCCGTGCAGACTTTATAAAAGAAAATTGGCAAAAAAAATAATAAAAATGCATCGTACTCTCTTTTCAAAGTGCGATGCGTTTTTATCTTTGAAAAAAGTACAATACAATGATGAGAACAACCGCTGTTAATGTCCAAAGTGCTATTTCATTTTTCACTCTACTCTTTTTCTTAGTCATTTCCTCTCCTCCTAATAGCAATACAACATATTCAAGATTTCCTCTGTTTAATTGTCCACCTTATATACGTGAATACATCCTTACAAATTCTTATAACAAGACCACCGACGATTCCGATTGCAATTGAAATTACTAACATCTGTACAAAACTAAGAGTAGTTGTGTATGTTATGTAGATAACAATGCATACAAGTAAAACATCCGGTAAAGAAAGCAAAAACTTTTTAAGCATTTCTTCAACTCTCCTATGCTTTATTTATTTGTTCTACTGTAGCTTTGAAATAAAGTTTGTTCAAAAATTCCATTTAGACCCTCATTTTACGGAAAAATAAAAAGAACCCCTTTTTAAAAGGATTCTTTTTCAGCAAATTTAATTTTGATTATTTTTTTACATATCCCATTCCATAATTACTCCTAAAATAGAATAATATTACTAGTGATTTGTTACGAATTAACTATTTGCCAGGCAATCGGATGTTACACCAGCTACTTACGTCGCATTGACCATATGTATTATCACCTACTGCTACCACCGTGCCATCTAATTTCAGACCGACCGTATGCGCACAACCCGCCGCTATCGCTACAATATCACGCCAATCGCTTACATTACATTGACCATACTCATTCCAGCCGACTGCCACCACGGTACCGTCTGATTTAAGTCCGATTGTATGATTCGTACCAGCTGCTATTGCCATAATATCTTTCCAGCCGCCTACATCGCATTGACCAAGTTTATTATTACCCACTGCCATCACTTTTCCATCCGATTTCAAACCAACAGTATGAAGATAACCTGCCGCCAACTCCACCATACCACACCATCCACTTACATCGCATTGGCCATATCGATTATTCCCCACAGTGGTCACTGTGCCGTCCAATTTAAGACCGATTGTATGCCAGTCACCCGCCGTGACCGCCACAATATCACGCCAGCTACTTACATTGCATTCTCCTTCTTTATTTCGTCCCACCACTATTACTGTGCCATCCGGTTTTAGGCCAAAGGTACGACGCCACCCTGCCGCAACCGCTACAACATTATACCAATCGTGTACATCACATTGTTCATGCTTATTCCAACCCACAGCTACCACAGTACTGTCACATGCAAGACCGATTGTATGTGCATTACCCGTGTTCGTCGCCATATGAACATTACCCGCTGCGACTGCTTCAATATCACACCAGCTGCTTACATTGCATTCTCCTTCTTTATTTCGCCCCACTGCTACTACCGTGCCATCCAATTTAAGAGCAACGGTATGACCACGACCTGCCGCTATCGTATCTTTAGGCCACCGTTTCGCTTTTAACATTTCTTCTTTCGGTGAAATGTAATTCATGTTTTTCCTCCTTGCATATAAGCAACTGTATCCAAATAGATATTTTTATCTAATTTCATTATAAATGCCCCAACTTTTTTTATAAATTTACAGCTACAAAAGAAGCCTATTATTACTTCTTCAAAAAATAAAAACCTCCAGTTTAAATACTAGAGGTTCCTTCTTTATTTCTTCAATCGTTCAATAAAATCGTTCAATTTATCAAGTGATTTCATATTCTGATTACAAGCTACACCATCTTTGCAAATATAGTTTCCCTTTTTAACGAAAGTTCCTGGTACATCACCTTTAATTTCCACTAAAAACATTCCTACTTCTTCATGCCCATGACATAATGAACAAATGCTTTTTTTATTTAAACTTTGAAAAGTTCCTTGCAGACCAACAAACTTATTCTTATCATTTTTCGCTATAATAAATTTCCTACTGGATCCTTTATCAATCCAGCTTAAATAAGATAATTCTTTCATATCCAGTTCTTCCATATCAGGAAGTTTTAACTTTTTCGCCTTAGGAAATAATTTTTTTAATGTTTGCGCTGTAACTTCCTGAAACGGAATGACATACGGATTTATTTTCATTAAAAACGATTCTGCATCTTCTCTATTTTGAACTGTTAATACCGTATCGATTAACTCTTTCTGTTCATCCGTTAAATTCTCAAATACATGTATTATCTTTTCAATTGCAAGTGATTTTAACGCTTGAATTACTCCTCTATCATTTGCCGTTGCATGCCCGTTTGCTAAAATATAAGCTTGTGATTTTATAAAATTATATTGATCACTTCTAATAAACGCTTCCATCTTTATCACTCCATACAAATTGTTGATCTAGTTTTATTGTATACAATGATTCAGTTTTTTGATATGTAAAAGATAACTTAGAAACAAACATTACATACATCGCCTATTCTCTACCGCTGCATTTCCTGACAAAAGAAACCATCGTCTGTTTTCCATTCTGCATATAATACGTCTTCAAATTTAGTAATTCCTTTTTGCTTTATTTGTTTATAAAGCCATCCTTCATCAAAACCTGCTTCCCTCAAATTATCCTTAACTACTTTCCCATCACTAATTAATGAAATCGGTAAGTATACAGGCTTATGTTTTAAACTTAAGTCATTTATAGTAGGAGATTCATATTTACTTTTTTTCAATACACTTATGTTTCCGTTAGGTTCCAATATCATATACTCAACTTCTCGAATTGAAAATATATCTTTTTGTTGCCTAAGCATTTGCTGTAATTGGTTAATATCCAAATGATTTGAACTTAGTTGTTCCCGGTCAATATATCCATTACGGATAATGATTGACGGAGAGCCTTCAAAAAAACTTCTCGTTCCTCTAAATTTTTGTGTTATTACTTCTATTGTATAAATTAACACTACCCATACAAGTACAGCATATAAAATAGACCATACTTTTATTTCCGGATCATATATAGTATTTCCAACCAATTCTCCGAGAACAATGGCAGAAATAAAATCAAAAGGTGTTAGCTGCGATATTTGTGTTTTACCTAATATTTTAGTAGCAATTAATAAAACAAAAAAACCAACAAAAAGTTCTATCGTTATTTGTCCAAGATGATTCATATATGTTCACCTTTCTGCTTTTCACTCAAATGCTATGTATCCAATTTAGTAAAAAACGGCACATTATCGCTATTATCATGTCCATTCACATCCAATAAATACAAAACAAAAAGAGTCTGATTCAAAATAATATTTGAACCAGACTCTTTCCTTTTTTTCACTTAGAATACACAATCTTTTTAATCGTTTCTCCGGAAAGAAAATATTCTTCTGCAAGTTGATGAATAGCAATTCCGCTTTTAAATGCTGCTTTAATCGCGTTATTTCTTTCATCTAATTGTTTTCTTCCTCCAGATCGTGTACCCCATTTATAATGTTTCGTTTCTTGTTTTGGAATGTAAATTGTTTCACCTTGTATATACTTTTGAATTTCAGCAATTAAACTTTCTGGTAAAACTGCCGCAGCTTTTACGTATTTCATCTCTGCTCGCCCCTTATTTTTATGATTCATTTCAATAAGGTGCAAAGCCAAATATAAAAAATGATACGAGCTCATTTAGGCGATTGTATATTACTTGTCTACCTCACGCAAAGTATCGCCATTTCCATACTTGGCTTTGCATGAGACGCTGCAGTGTCTGGCAATTGAATTATAATCGCCATATAAACACCTCCTAATATACCTTTTGCATTTTATTATATGATAAATTTCCTCTCCTTGCATCTTCATGCTTTTTCAGCAATAAATAATTAATTTTGATATAATACTTTTTATTGAATCAAAAATCATTGTGAGGTTACATTATGAAGAAAAAAATTATCATTACAATCGTTACGCTATTCTTTATTATCATAGCATTATTCGGAACGTACAAATTAATGAACGCAAGAAACTTTCAATTATTTGGAAATCTAACAAATCACATAGAAACTAATGAAAAAGTGATCGCTTTAACTTTTGATGATGGTCCTACTAACAATGTAAAACAAATATTACCGTTACTGGATAAATACAATGCAAAAGCTACTTTCTTTGTTATCGGAAACGAATTAGAACACAATTTACCATTAGGAAAAGCAATTGTTCAATCAGGTCATCAACTTGGAAACCATACGTATTCTCATAACAGAATGGTTTTTAAAACACCTTCTTTTATTAAAGAAGAAATTGAAAAGACGAATTCGTTCATCCGCCAAACAGGATTTACAGACGAAATTGATTTTAGACCCCCTAACGGAAAAAAATTAATTGGGCTACCCTATTATTTAAATAAAAATAATATTGAAACGATTACGTGGGATCTTGAGCCTGATACTTTTTATAAATCTACAGCTGATAAAATTGACTACGTTAATAAAAATGTAAAACCAGGTTCTATCATTTTATTACACCCTATGTATGATAAATCTAATAAAAATTTACAGACCATTGAAGGTATTTTAGACTCTTTATCTAAAGAGGGATATCAATTCGTCACAGTAAATGAACTGCAAAAAAGAGCAAAATAAGGTGAAACTTTAATCAGTGGGGGGGTGCCCATCCCCCACTTAACTTCTTCGCTTTCGCTGAGTTTTGAGGTGGGGGTCTTACTGCCCGGCAAATAAAAGGATAAAAAAGGTAGCGTATCATATAACGATACGCTACCTTTTTGTTAAATAATTCCAAGTGCATTTAGGAATACGATAATAATCGCAATTGGTGCGATATAGCGAAGTAAGAATAACCATAATACGAATAGTTTATAGCCTTTATTTTTACTTACACCAAGCTCTTTCATTAATACATCTTTCTTCATTTTTAAAGGAACAAAGATAGAAACTAATAGAACACCAAGCGGCATTAATACGTTACTAACTGCATAGTCCGATAAATCAAAAATAGTCTTTCCAAAAATCTTCAGATCACTTAATATACCAAATGATAATGCTGATGGTACTCCAACAACGAAGATTAATAATCCAACGATTAAAGCCATTTTTTCACGTTTCCCTTTACCTTTTGCAGTTAAAGATGCAACGCTAATTTCTAACATCGAAATTGCTGATGTAATAGTAGCAAAGAAGAATAGTAATAAGAAAACGATGAAGAATAATTTTCCGAACGCCATTTTACTGAAAATAGCTGGCAATACGATAAACAATAATCCTGGTCCTTGAGATGGTTCCATTCCAAATGCGAATACAACCGGGAATATCGCAAGTCCTGCAAGTAATGTAATAACGAGCGTTAAAGCTACAATAGAAAATGCTGAACGCGGTAAACTTTCTTCTTTCGGTAAGTATGAGCTATACGTTACCATAACGGCTACACCGACAGATAATGAGAAGAACGATTGCCCCATCGCATATAAAATAATTTCTGACGTTACGTTTGAGAAATCAGGTTGTAAGAAGAAGCGAACTCCTTCACCAGCACCGTCTAATGTAAGTGCACGAACAATTAAGACAAAGAATAAAACGAATAGTGCTGGCATGAAATATTTATTTACTTTTTCAACACCATTTTGTACACCTTTACTTACGATGAAAATAGTAATAAGGATGAATAATAGTTGTGATCCGACTGCTAAATACGGATTGGAAATGATTTCACCGAACGTAGCTTCGTACGCCCCATTTCCTTCCCACAGTCTACCTGTAATTGCATTCCATAAATATAATAAAATCCATCCTCCTACAACACTGTAGAAAGAAAGTAATATGAAACATGTTACAATTCCTAATTTACCTAACCACGGCCATAACGTTTTCGGTGCGATTTCTCTATACGCATCAACGGCCTCTTTTTGTGTACTTCTCCCAATAACGAATTCGGCTAATAATAGCGGTAAACCAATTAATAATGTGAAACCGATGAAAATAAGGAAGAATGCGCCGCCTCCTCCGATGCCGGCCATATATGGGAATTTCCAAATCGCCCCAAGACCAATTGCTGAACCTGCTGCAGCTAATACGAAACCTAATTTCGATGTCCATTGCTGTGAATTCATCTGTTAATCTCCTCTCTTTATCTTTTTCTGTTTTATAATTTGGTATTTATATTGTTCTATCAATACTTTTTTCTAATACGTTCACTTCCTCCCTAATAAAAAAACGTCCCTACGTAAATACGTAGGGACGACAAAAATATCGCGGTACCACCCTAGTTATGAAGATACAACAAAAGTAAGACCTAAATAAAAACGTCCCTACGTAAATACGTAGGGACGATAAAATATCGCGGTACCACCCTAGTTATGAAGCCACAGCAAAGTTAGGACCTAAATAAAAAACGTCCCTACGTAAATACGTAGGGACGATAAATATCGCGGTACCACCCTAGTTGTGAAAAAATCTTCACCACTTTATTTGATAACGGTATAAACTACCGTCTTCCATTTCCTCATAATGTGAGATTTATGAAAGATGCTCCAGGACGAACTTCATGAATAATCTATATACTGATTCACACCAACCATCAGCTCTCTGAAATAGGGAGATTTTCATTACTATACCCTTTCATTGCCCAAATATTATTTTCCGAATTGATTACTATCATTTTTATCACACATTAAAAATAGTGTCAACTTATATTTTAAGTTTTTATGTCTTATATTCTATTTAAAAATTTGAAATATGACTTTTGTATGAATAGTATTTGAACTTATATGGTTTATACTGTATTAACTTCTCTAACAGGTTTATAGTAGTATACGGTAAAGTGAAACTTTAATCAGCGGAGGATGCCCCACTGATTAAAGTTTCACCAATTTTGCGTTTACTCGTAGTAGCAGGGCTCCCACTTAACTTCTTTCTCCAGCCTCATTTTGAGGTAGGAGTCTTACTGCCCTCAAATAGCGAGATACATGCAAGGCAACATGAGTAGGAGGAACAAATTTTGTCTACTTCAAAAGTTTTAAAAGGTACTGCTTTACTAAGCGGCGCAACAATGATTTCACGTATTTTAGGTTTTATATATTTCTTCCCTTTTCAATTATTAGTTGGAACACAAGGGGTCGCTTTATACGGATATGCATATACTTGGTATGGTATTTTATTAAGCTTTTCAACTGCCGGTATTCCTATTGCCGTCTCCAAATTTGTTGCAAAACATAATGCACTCGGTGATTATAGTACAAGTAAAAAATTGTATAGCTCGAGCATAAAATTAATGCTATTTATGGGCTTTTTAGGATTTTTAATTTTATTTATTGGAGCGCCTTACATATCACAATTTATTATTCGCTCTAAAACGCCAAATCCACAATTTATCGCTGACGTAACACTTACAATGCGGGCATTAAGTTTCGCACTTATTATCGTACCGGCTATGAGTGTTACACGCGGCTATTTCCAAGGTTTTCAACATATGAAACCAAGTGCTGTTTCTCAAGTCGTAGAACAAATCGCACGCGTTGTTTTCATTTTAGTTGGTAGCTTCATCGTTTCCAAAATATTTGGAGGTTCCGTAGCCTCTTCTGTTGCTGTTGCTACATTCGGTGCTGTTATCGGGGCACTTGCCAGCGCCTCTATTTTAATGCTGTACTGGAAAAAGTATAACGGATTAAAGCCTCCTGAAGGTGAATTAAAGTCAAGGGCATCCGATATTCCATTACGAAATATTTATATGGAATTACTTCGATATGCAATCCCAATTGTATTTGTGGGTATTGCAATTCCACTCTATACGTTAGTAGATCAATATACCGTAGCTGATGTCCTTAGAGCGATGGGAGAGCCTTTAGAAACCGCGAATGCAGTTTTCGCTTATATAACGAACTATGCACAAAAGTTAATTATGATTCCGGCTTCACTTGCAACTGGATTCTCATTAACAATTATTCCGGCTATAACGAAATCATTTACAAGCGGAAAACTAGAAGAATTACAAGAACAAATTTCGAAGATATTCCAAGTATTGTTATTCTTCACTATCCCAGCTGCATTTGGTCTTGCTAGCATCGCTTACGATGCATTCCGAATGATTTATGTAGATCCTAAAATTGCACTTGATGGATCACAATATTTAATTTCATTTGCACCTTCTGCTATATTAGGTGCGATTTTCACAGTTTCTGCAGCTATATTACAAGGCATTGATTATCAAAGAAAAACAATGATTGCATTCTCAATCGGTATTCTTGTGAAGATTGTAGTAAACATACCACTTTTACACTTATTCGGTGGACACGGTGCTGTACTTGGAACAATTCTCGGATACCTCGTTTCGAATATTATTATGTTGTATTGCATCATTAAGTTTGCGAAATTTAAAATTGGTGAAACGGTGAAAACAGTATTTCTTATTACGATATACTCCGCAGCAATGTCTGCTGTTGTAATTGCATTAAAAGCAATTATAAGCTGGATTATTCCTGGCCAATCTTATATCGAATCACTGCTCATTGTATTTATATGTGGTGCGGCAGGAGGGCTTGTTTACCTTTTATTCGTATTAACGAGTGGACTCGCTTCACATATTCTTGGTAATCGTATTCAACGTTTACCTGTACTAAGAAAATTAGTAAAATAAAAAAACAAAAGATGTAACTCGTTGTTACATCTTTTGTTTTTACTTTGCATATTGAATGCGTTTTTGTTGCTCCGCAATATTTAATTCTGGAGTATATTGTTTTACTAAATGTAATACCTCTCCCATTAACAATTCTAACTCTTTCACACTATTCTCTGGATGTCCTATTAAAATATTCGCCATACGCTCATATAAATTTTCAGGCTTAATCCCCATTCGTTCCACATTATATGGCATCCATTTAAATGCAGGATGATGCACGTACATGCGGTTCAGACCAAATAAGACTCCAAATATATTTCTTTGAACTTCACAAATAACATCATATAGCATAAGCCAATCTTTTCGTTTTAAAAGAGCCTCTCGATTATGCCAACGATTGCTTAAACAAAGGTTTTCTACAATCATTTTTTGCGCCAATTCTTCTGGATACGCTTCAACTCTATCTTTTAGAGTATGTACTTTCACTTCTCCATACAAACTCACACCATCATGAATGGATGATACAATACATTGTTTCTCATAATTGATATCATACTGCTCTACAACTTCTGAAATAATTTTTTCTACGGTCACTGTTAAAAAATTACTAATCTCTAGTTTAATTCCTTCTTTCGTCAAATACGTCTCCGACCATTCTTCTTCCTCGTAAGGATAATATGATGAAATTTTTCCACCAATATGATTAATAGGTTCTTTACGATCCTCATCCTCTGGTGGTTCCGACCATAAAATATGTAATTCAATATCTGAATGTTCATCCTCTAATTTTCTAGCTACTGAACCTGCTAAAATAATAGCTTCGATTTTCGGGTTTTTTCTATAAATCTCCGACATTTCTATCGCTTTCTCTCTTAATCCCATTTCATTCCCCCCTAAAACTGCAGTACTCCCCTTACTCTTCATTTATCTATTTCGATATTGCATATTATATTACCTTTTCAAATTCACACTTAATCAAATTTCTACCCAATAACGCTGAACAATTTCACCAGTATGAGAAGAAACTACCTCATTTTCTAACACACCGCCAACCTTTTGAATCGTTTTAGCAGAACCGATATTGGATTTATCACAAGTTATTAATACTTTCTGCAATCCTAATTTTTGCGCTTCAGCTAATGCAAGCTTTAGTTGTTTCGTAGCGTAACCGTGGCGACGTTTATTCGGATGGACACTATATCCAATATGGCCGCTTTCCCTTAATAATTCTGGATTTAATCTATGTCTAATATTCACAAAACCTATAAGTTCCCCTTTTTCAAAACTTAAAAACTGACTAGATGGCACTCGATTCGCTTGTAAGTTTTCTCCTACTTCTTGTATACTCACTTTTTCAAACCATTCAGCTAGGGAATCAAAATTTTGTAAAGAGCTACTACCGTGTGGTTGTTCTCCTGCATGTAAAAAAGCCTCCCGATACTCTATAATTTGTTCACTATATTCATGCGTTGGTTTTAATAGTTTCATCGTGCTTTCCCCCTCTTAACCCCCTAAAACAAACCCCTTAATAGCTCTATTTCACCATTAAGGGGTTTCTATCATTTTTATTCAAATAACCCCATACTCAAATAACGTTCACCAGTATCAGGTGCAATACATAAAATTTTTTTACCAGCGCCTAGGCGCTTCGCTATCATAATTGCTGCGTACACAGAAGCTCCTGAAGACGGCCCTACTAATAAGCCTTCTTGTCTAGCTAAGTTTCTCATTGTCGTTAAAGCCTCTTCGTCTGCAATTTGAATAATTTCGTTATACACTTCTGTATTTAAGTTTTTCGGAATAAATCCTGGGCTTGTTCCTACTAGTTTATGAGGACCTGGTACACCACCTGATAAAACGGGAGATCCTTTCGGTTCCACTACTGCAATATATAAGTTTGGTAATTTCTCTTTTAACGTTTCACCAGTCCCTGTAATCGTTCCGCCTGTTCCTGCCGTTGCAACAAAAGCATCAAGCTCTCCATCCATTTGTTCGTAAATTTCAAGTGCAGTCGTATAACGGTGAATATTCGGATTAGCTGGATTTTCAAATTGTTGCGGGATAAAACTATTCGGTATTTGTTTTTGCAGTTCTAACGCCTTTGCAATCGCTCCTGGCATTCTTTGTTCTGCTGGTGTTAAAACTACTTCTGCCCCGTATGCTTTCAATAAATTAATACGCTCTTTTGACATATTGTCTGGCATAATTAAAATCGCTTTATACCCTTTAGCAGCTGCGTTCATCGCTAAACCAATTCCTGTATTCCCACTTGTCGGTTCAATAATTGTATCCCCTGGTTTAATGAGACCATTTTCTTCTGCAACATGAAGTAAATTATAAGCAGCACGGTCTTTCACACTACGTGATGGGTTAAACATTTCTAGTTTCACATACACATCCGCTGCGTCTTCCGGAATAAATTTAGATAATCGGACGACAGGTGTATCTCCTATTAATTCTGTTACGTTTTCACATAATTTCATAGTGCATCCCCTATTCTATCGTTTTCTTATCACTTGGTAATAACCATGAAGTAAGTCCAATTAACGGTAAACAACTACATAATATCATAATGAACTGAAGGCTATATATATCAGCTAATTTCCCAAGAACTACAGCACCTAATGCCCCAAGTCCAAACGCAAGACCTACGATTAATCCTGACACCATTCCCACTTTTCCAGGTACAAGCTCTTGCGCGTATACAACAATTACACTAAAACTACTTGAACTAATAAAACCGATACATAAAAATAAAGGTACGACCCACACAAGTGAGACATGTGGTAATAACAGTGCAAGTGGCGCTGAACCTAACATTGAAAATACGATGATGTTTTTCTTACCAAATCGATCTGCTAACGGTCCTCCGAAGAAAGTTCCTAACACACCAGCAATCATAAATGCGAATACGAAATACTGCGCATTTTTTATAGATAAACCGTAATGCTCAATTAAGTAAAATTGATAGAAATTCCCGATACCGGCACCGTACCAAGAGCGCACAAAAGTAAGAAAAACAAGAAGTATAATAACGAATTTAATGTGTGTACTTACAATTGCATTTTCCGCCTCAAGCGCAGCTCTCTTCTTCCTTCTTACAGCGCCGGTTGCTAATTCATTTTTGTACCAATTCGATACGAAAATTAATAATATAATTCCTACTGCTGCAAATGCTGTAAAACCTAAAGAACCAATTTGACCAAGCGGAACGAAAATTAGCGCTGTAAAAATGGGAGCTAAGGAATTCCCCGTGTTTCCCCCAACTTGATAAATCGCTTGCGCTAACCCTCGTTTTGCACCTGCCGCCATATACGCAACACGAGCGCCTTCTGGATGAAAGACTGCAGAACCTAAGCCAATAAATAAAACAGAAATAATAACAACTATAAAGTTCGGCGCAAATGCGAGTCCAATCATCCCAAGCATACTTGAAAACATGCCGAGTGGTAATAAAAATGGTGACGGCTTCTTATCTGAATACATACCAAACACCGGTTGCATAATCGATGACGTCATATTTAACGCAAATGCAATCCACCCTACTTGCATATAGGATAAATTCATCGTTTTTTCCAAAATAGGAAACAACGCCGGCACAACTGCTTGCATTGAATCATTTAAAAAATGTCCAAAGCTTATCGCAAATAATATTCGATATATTGTCGGTGTTTCTACTGTGTTTTTTTGCGAAACTGCCTGCATATGTGAATCTCCCCTTTCTGTACAAAATATTTATTTATTAAAGTAGGTGTAATAAATTCTGACTTTTGAAACATTTCTATTCTATACTGCTTTCATTTCTTTTTCCAGAAATATAACTTAACTTCCGTCATTGGCTTGCATCCTTGTAACTTTCAGCGGCAAAACATTACAGAAAAAGGCAACCCAATCACATACTGGGTTGCCTCTCAAATTAAATCGCAAAACGCTTATACTTTTCGTAATCACTCGTCTTACATTCTAGTTCAATTTTTGTACCTTCGTTTTCATAACTCGTAGATAAAACGTGCGCATGATTGTTGAAATAAGAAACTACCTGTCCTTGATCATACGGAATTAACATTTCACACTTCGTATACTCTTTATAAATATACGAGCGAATCATTTCTACAAGCTCTTCAATTCCAACATGCTTCTTCGCAGATAAATACACGCGGTCTTCTTGTACTTTTGGAATTTCAACATCTATCATATCTGATTTGTTATATGCATATATCGTTGGAATATTTTCTACTCCAATTTTCTTTAACGTTTCATTTGTAATATCAATTAATTGTTCATAATTTGGATTTGCGTAATCTACAACGTGAATAAGTAAGTCTGCTTCTGCTACTTCTTCTAACGTTGAACGAAACGCTTTCACAAGATGATGTGGTAATTTACTTACAAATCCAACCGTATCCGTTAATAAAAATGATTTATTATCTGGTAAATCAATATTTCGTACAGATGTTTCTAATGTCGCGAATAACATATCTTTTTCAAATACTTGTTTTTCTTCCGTGCCATTATAAATTTCCAGCATTGCATTCATCGTCGTTGATTTTCCTGCGTTTGTATAGCCTACTAATGCTACAACTGGTACTGCATTTTTCTTACGTTGCTTTCGCTGCGTTTGACGCTGAGCAACAAGCGCTTCTAAATCTTTATTTAAAACTGAAATTTGCTCTTCAATTTTACGACGGTCTAACTCTAATTTTTTCTCACCGACACCTTTATTTTTCGTACCAACGCCTCCGCTCTGTCTTCCTAATGATTCACGAAGACCGATTAAACGAGGCATCATATACTGAAGATGCGCTACTTCTACTTGCAGCTGCGCTTCTTTCGTTTTCGCACGTTGCGCAAAAATATCTAAAATTAAAATGGTACGATCAATAACTTTACAGTCTAAATCTTCCTCTAAATTTCGAATTTGTGAAGGAGATAATTCGTCATTAAAGATTACCATATTCGCATCTACTTCATTTACATAGGCTGCTACTTCTTCAATCTTTCCTTTTCCAATATAATGTGATGGGTTTACTCGTTGTAAATTTTGCGTCACTTGCCCGATTACCTCTACATCACAAGCTTCTGCAAGATTCGTTAACTCTTCCATAGAATATACAAAATCATCTTCATTTCCTAAATTCACTCCAACTAAAACTGCTCTTTGTAATAATTCTTCCATATATTTATTCCTCCATTTCGATTACGTAAAATAAAAAACACAGGTCGCTGCCTGTGTTTTCGTAAACGGATAAGGGTTCACCAAAGAAATAGAAGAAAGTTATACTTCCATCCTATCTCATAGTCAATAAGTCTCAAGATCATATACGAATCCACAACAAGTGTTCACCTATACGATCCCAATCTAATTTTAAAGGCAAAACAAAAAGAGGGCGTATTCGTCCCTCCCTCTTTTTCACATATAAGCTTAATAAAGGGTTCCTTTAAAATAGGCAGACCAATCCCGTTCACTCTGTACACAGACAGAGCCTTTGAGCGCTATTCAATTATTGGCACAAAGTATTGAGACGTAATCTGATTAAGATCAAAGGAAGCCCCTCCGTTCATTTTAAGTTATATAAAGTGTAGCATAAGTAATTCGCTTTCACAAGGTTACCCCCCCTATAGAAACAGAAAGAAAATCTTTATATTTTTACTTTAATCGTCATTTTTTGCGTGTTCTTCTCACAAAAAAACTAACAACAGCAATGATCAATAGCAGACCTATGGATATGATAGCAACTTGCCACCAACTGAAACCACTCACCATTCCACCTTTTAAATTCACTTTCTTCGTCGGAACAGACTCTTTTGCAATATGACTTAAAGCCGCTTTGTCCACCCCTGCCTCATCCAATCTCTTCGTTCCACTACAACTATGTGTGTGTAATTGTTTTTCTGATCCCCTTTGAGAAGAAAACACTAAGTACTCTCCTCCCTCTACAAAGTGAAACACACAATCACCACCATTTGTATATACGATAATTTGCGAAGAAGTTGTCCCTTTCCATATTTTCTTCACTTCAAATAATACTTCAATCCCAATCCCTTCTTTCCTTCCAATCTCAATTACTTTCCCCTCAAACACTACATCATTTTTTTGAAATGCATCTTCTGCTGTTACATTAATACAATCACAAGCATGAGATTTCTCTGGAAAAATAATAAGAATAAAGCTACAAATAATGACAACAGGCAACATGCGCAAAATTCTTTTCAAGGAGCCCCACTCCCTTCATTATCAATTTCAAAAGCTTCTCGTATATTATTTTTACGCTACTCGTCAAATTCCTCCAGAGTAAATTAAACAGTATCGTTTCCATACAATAAAAGTCTTTATTGACATTTTTTATAACCTGGTATTAGTATAAGGTTATAAAAATAAGTTAGGAGATGTCCCTATGAATTCTAAATCTCGTATTACCGCAATTGGTACTTATGTTCCAAATCAAATATTGTCTAATAACGATTTAGAAAAAATGGTCCATACGAATGATGAATGGATTGTGCAAAGAACAGGCATGAAAGAAAGAAGAATTGCTAACGAAGACGAATACTCCTCATACTTAGCCATTAAAGCAGTCGAAAATTTGTGTACAACATATAAGAAAAACTTAGAAGATATTGACTGTATCATCGTTGCTACAACTACTGCTGACTATGTTTTTCCTAGTGTCGCTTGCCAAATACAACAATACTTCAACATACCTCATACACTAGCTTTTGATTTAAATGCGACTTGCGCTGGTTTCACATACGGACTGCATGTCGGTAATAGCTTAATCACTTCTGGATCACATCAAAAAGTACTCGTCATAGCGACAGAGACATTATCTAAAGTTACTGATTACACCGATAGAACGACCTGTATTTTGTTCGGTGATGGCGCTGGAGCTATTTTATTAGAAAGAGATGAAAACAAACCAAGCTTTATTGCTGCTCACATGGGAACAAACGGTAACGGTGGTATTCATCTATACAGAACAAACTTATCTACTACTATGAATGGCACACCACTACAAACAAATGAAAAAATCGTTCAAAACGGAAGAGAAGTATATAAATGGGCTGTACGAACAGTACCATACGGCATAAAAGAACTATTACATACTGCAAATTTGCAAATAGATGATATAGACTGGTTCATACCACATAGTGCTAACTTAAGAATGATTGAATCTATTTGCGAAAAATCAAAAATATCTATTCAAAAAACATTAACGAGTGTGGAAGATATGGGGAATACATCTTCCGTCTCTATTCCACTCGCTTTAGATTTAGCTAGAAAAAAAGGAAGATTAAATAACGGAGATACACTTTTGCTATACGGATTTGGCGGTGGACTTACGCATTTAGGGCTTATTGTGGAGTGGGATTTAAGTTAAGTATTGAAAAAGAGGTTCTAATTAGTAACTAGAACCTCTTTCTCATTTAATTTCTCGCCCCTTTTCGAGACCATATCATAATAGGAATAAGCAATAATGCTAGCACTCCTCCCGCTAATGATAATGCGGCATAACTGGAATTCGCTACTATCATACCTGACATCGCTCCACCAGAAGCCCCAGCTAACGCAACAAATACATCTATTTTGCCTTGTGTTTTTGCACGTGTAGAAGGTATAGTTGCATCAACAATTTGAGCTGTGCCACTTATTAAACCGAGGTTCCAACCTAACCCAAGTAAAGACAGAGCAACAATTAATAATAGTAAAGAATCACTCGGCGCCATCGCAGCTATGACACCCGCCGCTAATAAAATTATTCCACCAGCTATACTCATCGTAGTTCGTCCGATTTTATCAATTAACATTCCTGTAACGAGAGACGGAAGATACATTGCACCTACATGAAAACCAATTACAAGCCCTACTGCACTTAAACCATGACCATGATGCCCCATATGAACTGGCGTCATCGTCATAATCGCAACCATCACTATTTGAGTAAGTATCATAACGATTGCTCCAACTGTAATACCTCGTTTGTTTTCTTTCACTTCTTCTGTTACTGGTTGCCCTTTATATGTATGTTCTCGTTTATATGTTTCTATTATGTTAGCAATAATTAATGGATCTGGACGAAGCATAATAAAAAGGATAAGACCCGCCAGTATAAATGCCGCTGCTGATAATATAAACGGACCTGCAAGGTTAGGAATTCCGATTGAATGGGCAAAATCTCCCATTACGCCTACTAAGTTCGGTCCTGCAACTGCACCGAAAGTCGTCATAACCATCGTAATACTAATAGCAGTTGCTCGTTGTCTCTTATCTGCTAAATCGGTACCAGCATAACGAGCTTGTAGATTCGTCGCTGTACCTGCACCATATATGAGTAAAGAGACTAGTAATAAAATAATACTATTTGTTAAAGCAGCCAATACAACTCCAATAGCCCCTAGCCCCCCTACTATAAACCCTGTTGCAAGTCCTATTCGGCGACCATATTTTTGCGATAACTTCCCAACAAAGAAAGCCGCTACCGCAGACCCCATTGTAAACATAGCAGCCGGTAATCCTGCATATGCATCTGTCCCAAGCATTTGCTGCGCAAGAAGTGCACCTACTGTAATTCCAGCAGCTAATCCCGCTCCACCGAACATTTGTGAAATACTTACGATTATTAATGTTCGTTTATATAATTTTTGTTGCTCTTCTTCTGTGTACATACGATTACGTATTGAAGCATCTGCTGTCTCTATCATTTCCTCACCCTCTCTATAAAACTAATACCTCTTGTTAATGTACTATAGAACAACAAAATTCCAAAATTTAAAATGCTACAGTTTATTTATTAATGTAAAGAACCCCACGGTTTATGTTTCGCTCATTACCGAGGGGCTCCCAAAATCACAGGGTAGATCTTCCTATATTTCACATTCAAACTTTCGACTATTTTACAACTACATCTTGATTATTTTCAAAGCCCTCTGCCTTACCTTCTTTCATTTCATAATAATAAGAAGGTAATTCTATACCATGCTCTAAGAAATAATCCTCAATTAATGAAATAATCACTTTCAATGTTTTCAAACGTGCATATAATTTATCATTACTCGCGATAATTTGCCATTTCGCATTT
This sequence comes from Bacillus cereus group sp. N11, assembly GCF_016483605.1. NCBI lineage: Bacteria > Bacillati > Bacillota > Bacilli > Caryophanales > Bacillaceae > Bacillus > Bacillus cereus group sp. N11. The sequence continues at coordinate 345,291 of NZ_JAEHBN010000002.1, read as the reverse complement.
GGCTTATTTGTTTTTTCAAACATTTCTTCCATTACTTCAACATACTCGTCCCATTTTTCACGATTACGCCAATCTTCGTCTGTAATTTTCCATCTCTTCAAAGGATTATTCTCTCTATCTTTAAACCTTTTTAACTGTTCATCTTTGCTAATATGATAGAAGAACTTCCCTATTATGTAATGGTCATCTGTTAATAGTTTTTCAAAATCATTAATCTCATCATATGCTCTCATCCACTCTTCCTTTGTAGCAAATCCTTCCACACGCTCAACTAACACACGACCATACCATGAGCGATCAAAAATAGTAATTTGCCCGTACTGTGGAATTTTGCGCCAGAAACGTTGCAAATAATGGTAACGTTTTTCATGAGGTGCAGGCGCTCCAATTGGAGTTACTTGAAAACCACGCGGGTCAAGATGTTCCGTCACCCGCTTAATTGCCCCACCTTTACCAGCCGCATCCCAACCTTCCATAACGAGCATAACCGCGATTTTTTCTTCTTTTAAAATTTGCTGTAATGCTAATAAGCGCCTTTGATATTTTTCGAGTTTCTTATTGTACTTAGATTTTGATTCAATTTTTTTCGTTAAATCTACTTTAGCAAGATGCCCATTTTCCATAAAACAAATCCCCCTTGTTGTATGATAATATTATTTTAACATATTTTTGGTAAATTTTTCATATTAAAAAAAACTGTGCAGGAAAATCTCTACACAGTTTTTCACTCTAACTTTACATCTACCTCGATATTCCCTTTTCTATTGCTCACAGCTTTCATAAAGAATATAGCAATTAAAACAACTGTAATAACCGTGCCTGCAATCGGAGATATGTTTAGTGGAATGTTAGAAGCGATTTTCACATTTTACAATCGAATGATTGGGGGAATCCCCCTTCTAGTAAAAAATAAGCAAATACTGTAAAGCCAATGATTACTACTGAAAATTATGTAGTTACAACTCCTATTGGTATTGTAAGCAGCGTAACATTTGAACTTTCTCTTACAGAACTGACAATTGAATATATACCTAAAATAAAACTAAGTATCGCAATACTTATATACACAATTACTGCATACCAAGGATTAAAGTCTAATAAGAGTCCAGAAATAACTATATACAAAAATAATAGTTGCAGAAAAACACTGCTCCCCATACTTATTAATATTCTCAACATACGCTTCCCCTTATGTTCACCATTCCTTTTTTTTCATTGCGTTTGATGTGTATTAGCATATGAATCAAATGTAATAATTCTTAACAATCACCCTTACATTAAATGGTATATCCTCTTATAAAGAGAAGATAATAACAAATAAATCCGTTACAGAATGGGAGTTCTCAAAAAATGAAACGAAAAATATTCTTTCTCTTTGTGCTTATTTGTGTAGTACTACCAATGCAAGCTAGCGCTTACACATTTCAATCGCTACCAATTGTGTTAAAGTCTAAACAATGGTATATCGAAATTGATAAATCTCATAACTCAAATGAACAAGTAATCCGGTCAAAACAAGGTGTATATGATACGTATAGTTTACTCGTAAAAAATATCGGTACTGATGTTTCAAATGTATCTGTAGAAATACTTGATAACACGCCTACATCTAAAGCTACCTTTACACCTACTACATCTGATGAAAACATCTCAAAAAGTCATACAAGCTTTGACCACATGGTATTTCCATTAGACTTTAATAGCCATAATTTTAAAGTCGTTATTACTTGGGAAGAAAAGAATTTCTCTTACAATGGTCATCCGGTAAATGAGGGTAAAAAAATGAAACAAACATTTGTATTTAATGAAGACTAAGCCTTATTTTAAGTATGGCTTAGTCTTTTTTTATGAAACCCGATTGGATCGCTTCTGTCACTTCTTTTGCAATTTCCATTTTCGTTGCTTTCTTGCAAATACATGTTTCCCATATATGTACAGAAGGCTCTTCATTAGAAAGATGCTTCAGTAATATGAGCCGTTCATACTCTAGTTTATTATCAACAGGAGTCACAATATATACAGTAAAATTCTTCGTATCAAATACCTGTTCTTTTACAACATATTCGCCTTGTAGTTCCGATTCTAAAAATTCGTTGAGGCAATCTACAACCATATAAAATAACTCCTTTCATTATTCATTCAAATTATTAATCAAACTTACGAATACTTGGGACAGATAGAGCAATTACAATTGTAAAGATTACGAATAATGCTAGCATTAATATAGTTACCTCTCCGCCTATTACATTCGCTAACCAACCAACAACTACATATCCTAATGGCAATAAAGCAAAAGAACCTAACATATCAAGGCTTGCTACTCTTCCGAAAGCTTCTTCCGGTACGAGCTCTTGTAAACTCGTTTCCCAAATGAGTCCAAATATCATCATACCGAATCCTTCAATTGCCATTAAGAATATTAAAGCAGGCGCCCAAGAAATAAAAGGCATAACTAATAGAGCGAAGCCGCTAATTAAAACACCTCCATAGGCCAGTAACCCTCTCTTGTGCCACCGCTCTTTCCCACCAAATATTAATGCGGCAATTACAGCACCGCCACCAGAAGATGCCATTCCCAGTCCGTAAACGTAAGCTTCAAAATGATGATGAATATTAAATAACCATGGAATTAATACGACGATAATGCCGGCATAACAAATATTTACGAAAGAAAAAACTAAGATTGTAATCCAAAGCCACGGATGACTTTTTAAAACTAAAACACCCTCCATAAACTCCTTTTTATAATCAACCTTACTCTTTTCAATCGATTTTATTTTTTTAAACTTAATTTCTTTTAAAAATAATAAACATAAAAATGATAATAAGTACGTTGCTGCATCTAATCCAAATCCTATCCCAGCAGATGCAACTGAAACGATTAATCCACCAAGTGCTGGTCCAATTAACCGTATGCCTTGATTACTCATTTGCGTTAATGCATTAGCTGCATTGCGAATTTCAGGTACGAATACTTTCGCCCTCACGGCAGAATATGCTGGCTGAAATATCCCTTCCATAAGTCCATATACGGCAACGAGGACATATAACAGCCTAATCGTTAACAAATCCGTAAATATAAGCGATGCAAGTAATAGCATTACTATACAGCGGATTATATCCGTAAATAACATTAATTTTACTCGATCAATTCGATCTACAACTAACCCTGCAAACGGTAAAGCAAGAATATTAGGTAGCATATACATTGCCATAGTCATCCCCATTACAACTGTTGAACCAGTTAGTGAGTAAACAACGACTGGCAAAATAACCATTGTTATAGAACTCCCTAAAGTTGAAAGCAATTGTCCAATCCACAAAAACTTAAAATGCCGTGATACTTTGACTGGCAACAGTAATTTTCCGACATATCCTAAACCTTTTTGGGTTTGTATTTCTCCCTGCATTTTCCTCACCTCTTTTCAATTAACTATAAACTCTATAATAAACATCTGAAAAATATTAATATTCTATTTTAAATTATAATATGAAACTACTATATTTATGGTAAAATTATCAAAAAAATACAAGGGAGAAAATATGGTCATGCCTTCCAATTCACCTAACATCGAGCACCAGATCTATACAATGTGTATGATCCAGCGTAACAATGAAATTTTACTTTTAAAACGTCCCAATCATCGAGGCTTTCCTGGCTATATAGCTCCTGGCGGAAAAGTAGATTTCCCAGAAAGTATCGTCCAAGCTGCTATACGAGAAGTGAAAGAAGAAACTGGACTACACGTTTCTAATTTAACTTTTAAAGGGGTAGACGAATATGTAAATCCTAAGGAGCATGTTCGATATATGGTATTCAACTATTGGACAGACTCATTTGAAGGCGAGCTTCTTATTAATCCTCCTGAGGGTGAATTAGTATGGGTGCCAATCGATACAGCACTCAATCTTCCTATGCAAGATTGGTTTAAAGAAAGATTCCCATTATTTTTTAAAAAAGGCACGTTTGAAATTCAACGTGTTTGGGACCGAGACTTAGATAAACAAGTCGCTATGACAATTACCCATACGTAAAAAAGCTTGGAATCCCTCCAAGCTTTTCTTACTTCACCTCTATTTTCTTAATCTCATAATCAATTTCTAAAAACTTAACTCCGAATATCCACATTTTATGGTGAGCAGTTAGCATGTGACCCTTTCCCTCTTTAATGATAAAAATCTCTGTTAACGGTAAACGGATTGTAAAGAAACCAGTATGTAGATAAATCCCCTCATCTCCCTTACTATTTTCTCTCAACTTACTAGTAATGATTAAATCATTGCTATCATTACATACTTTTAAAATACCTGTCATATTCGAATAAGGTAAAGGCAATGCGATATTCATATATGTCTCGTTCTTATGCGTATGTTTTGAATACAGAGCCAAAAAAATAGACTCTCCTGCTTCATTTTCCCTTAGCCAAGCCCTTACATTCTCTCTTCCATCTTTCTCATCATTTACACCTATGATAGAGCCATACATTGTTTCCCACTTATCGCCCATACCTAAATGTATTTGTCCTACTCGTTTACTCATTTTCGTATAACAAAATGCAAATGGACGGAACCAACGAGCCCATTTAATATTCGATTGTAACTCATACGCTGCTGTATTTTCATAAAAACGAATCATACTTAAAGGAACCTTCGTCACGTCAAATGACTCACTATGAAAATCATTTATTTTATCAACTAAACCGTTGTATTCCTTACTATCTACTAAATTTCCATTCTGTAAAAATGTCCCACCAATTCTCACGCTTCCTCTTAATCTACTCATTGGTTTCCCATAGTACTTATAATTTGGAGCACTCTTTTCAATCATCCAACCTACAAATGCTGGTAATGCTACTCCAATGCCATTTACCACACCGTGAATCCAAACCATTTGAGCAATTGTAATCGTCAGTACTTGTTTTAAATTTCCGTATGAATATATGAGTGAGAACATAATTGTAACCATGAGCGTACTAGACGAAATGATTAAGAGAACCTTTGCACGAATAGCATTAAATTTCGCTTTCCAAACGTAAATACCATATCCATAAATAGCACATAAATATATCACAACTGCAAAAAATTCTAATATCCTCGAATATGTAATTCCTATTGCAACTGTCATAGGTGAAATCATGATGATAAACATAATAGCATCATACACTTTACTTCTCTTTTCTCTTTTTCTCCCTATTAAACCAGCTGATAATGGCAATAAAAACGCCGAATAATGAAAATGTGCAGCTGTGAGTAAAACAATGTCAGAGCTAAAATGCATAATTGAAAGTTTTGCTACTGAAGCAAAAAACCAAAAACCACCTAAAAACAAATAAATAAACGCACTATCTATGACGGTCTCCTCTAACGGCTTCCATCCTCTTTCTAGCAATCTACTTACACCAAATAACGCAACAATTCCTGTATATACAAACCAAACTAGCGCAAATAAATAGTGATTTGTGACGAAAGCTAGCATTGCGCAAATTGCTGCGATTGGATATAAAAACGATACGAATTTATAAAATAATAAATACGATCCATTTCTTGTTCTTTTATCAATAATACAAAAAGACATCGGTATAAATAATAAAACAGATAATAATATAATTGCTTCAACAGGATTTATATTCGACCACTCACATATTAGAAAAACAACATAACAAGCAAGCCCAAATATTATATTTTTCATATCGTTTATTCCCTTTCTACAAATGTTCCCTTGTATGAAAAAAGCGAACCAATTAACGGGTTTCGTACTTGTACATGAATTCGAAAACACTTAAGTGTTTCATCATAACTTTCAACAATTTTTGCCTCACCATACAAAAATTTTGGTAACGGCATTTTTCTTCCAAACATATAAAACCATTGTTCCTTTGAAGAAATATGCATTGCCCCTAACTCATCGATATGAAAATGCAGTGTAGAAACGAGTAAATGTGGTTCGCCAAAATAATCTACAATTTCATTTTCGTTTTCATCCAATTGCATAACTGCGTTAAAATATCTTTTCTTATTATGAAAATAAAAAGTACGGTTCCACCTTACTAATTCTTGTCCATATTCATCTCGCTCAGCTATGTTTTGTATCGTAAATGGAATTTCCTCCCCTCGTTCCGAGAAAAACATTCGAAACTTCGATGCAATTTTCAATATAAATTTTACGAAAAAAGAGCCACCGTAAATTTCATCCATCTTTCCTTCCCCTGTAAAACTATTCTCTTCTGTAATCGCATAACGCTTCTGCAATTCAGGATGAAGATTTTTATAGGTATCCCCTAATAATCGTTCATACATATTAGCCATACACTTGTCCCTTTCTCGCCCTCTTGCAATTTTTCGCGCTTGGTAAATCGAAACTATTTATATAACCGACAATTGATAACCCCATTAGAAGAACATTTAATGTAATCGGATTAAACGGCCCTGTAAAGCTTGCGATATTCGTAAATCCTGCCGCTAACGTTAAAACTAGTAATACAATAATATGCAGTATAAATAATTTTCGTTTTATTATTGGCAACAGCCATACGACACCGAAAATTATTTCTAACACCCCAATTATTTTAAGTATACATACACTACTTTCATTTGAACCGATTAATAAAGAAAGCATCTTTACTTCCTCTGAATGAGTAAACAGTAGTTTTGGCACTATCCCTTGATATATCCATACAAAAGCAAATAAAAAACAAACGAGCCAATACGTCATCGTTCTTCTAATTAGCAAACTAGGATGCAAACCTTTTTCCAACCATAATTTGAGAGCATCAAAACTCCAAGCAGTCGCCCAACCTAATAATGGACGAAACATATATGAATCAATCACATTTCCTATACGACCATATCTCGTATCATAATCATATTGCGTTTCAAAATGAATACACTCTTTATGCGGTGTATACTTCCAATAACCACGCCCTATTCGTATAAGTGATAATGTATTGTCTGTCCAAAATTTCAAAGAAGAAATCCGTTCACCAGTTTCTTTTCTTATTTCACCTATCGATTCCCCTTCTCCGCCTATTTCAAGCCCAAATCCTATCTTTGTTTTATATAAAAACTTCTGTGGTTCTCCCTCTTTTTTCTCTAAATACGAAATTTCAGTAAAACGAGCATCCCACTCTGTATGTAGGTCTGGTTCTTGCGTATATTCCCATAATTTCTCTATTGTCGTTTTCATTTCTGTTGCAACATAAATAGGCCTTTTTCTTTTCATACTCCGACCTCCTATACTCTATATTTTTAATGTACATGTAATATATGTATTTTGCTACATTTTTCACAAACTTTATCTCTAAAAAGAAAGAATTTTGAAAATATATATAAAACACTTGATTCCCTGAATAATTTAAATTATTATAAAACAAATGTTACCAACAACTTCATAAATCAAACACTCTCGCCTAAAACGTGAGATAGAGGTTGCAATACTTATGAGTATTCTAATGGAGACACAGAGATGTCTATGAAATTGGATGAAAGGAAGTGTTGCCGAAATTGATAAATTTCTCTGCATTTATCAATTGGGGCTGTTTTCGAATAGAAACAGAACTGTCATATGTACAGACATGTACGTATGAAGAGCTATCTACAAAAAAGAGATATCATTTTCATGGTATTCCTTTTTTGGCGGTTTTTTTATTAGCTCCGTTTTCTGTTTCCCTTTTCCTGTAACAGCACCATCCTCACTTATTTGAGATGGTGTTTTTTGTTTTTCTCTCTGGTAACTACAGGAATATTGGGATTTATATATGTCCTAATCTATTCTTAAAAATGGACGAAAGAAGGAATTCGTAATGGAAACGATTGTACAAAAATTTGGTGGTACTTCTGTCGGAAGTGTTGAGCGCATTCAACATGTGGCAAATTTAATTATTGAAGAATATGAACGAGGACATAGTATCGTCTCTGTCGTTTCAGCAATGGGGAAAAGCACAGATGAACTTGTAGCACTTGCTAACGCTATTGCGGAAAATCCAAGCAAACGTGAAATGGATATGCTTCTATCTACAGGAGAACAAGTAACTATTTCATTATTAACAATGGTACTACAAGCAAAAGGTTATAACGCAATTTCATTAACAGGATGGCAAGCTGGTATTACGACAGAATCTGTACACAGTAGTGCACGGATTACTGACATTAACGTTGAGCGTATTCAGTCTTATCTTACTGAAGGCACGATTGTTATCGTAGCTGGTTTCCAAGGAATCAGTGAAAAAAATGAAATTACAACGCTTGGACGTGGTGGCTCTGATACGACAGCTGTTGCATTAGCAGCGGCACTAAAAGCGAAAAAATGTGATATTTATACGGATGTAACAGGCGTATACACGACGGATCCACGAGTTGTAAAGACAGCTTACAAATTAGATGAAATTTCTTATGATGAAATGTTAGAACTGGCAAACCTCGGCGCCGGCGTATTACATCCACGTGCTGTTGAATTTGCCAAAAATCATCATGTCGTTTTAGAAGTTCGCTCAAGTATGGAACAAGAAAACGGAACAATTGTAAAAGGAGAATGTAACATGGAACAACAATCAATCGTTAAAGGTATTGCTTTTGAAGATAATATTACTCGTGTAACAATTAAAGGATTAGAGCAAGGTTCACTTTCAACAATTTTCTCTACGTTAGCTAACGCACATATTAATGTAGATATTATTATTCAAAGTATTACAAATGAAGGAAGTGTTCATCTTTCCTTCTCTATCCATTCTAATGACTTACAAGAAACACTAGAAGTATTGGAACAGAATCAAGAAGATCTTCACTATGAGTCTGTAGAACATGAAAATCATTTAGCAAAAGTATCAATTGTAGGATCTGGTATGGTATCTAATCCAGGTGTTGCTGCGAATATGTTCACTACTTTAAAAGAAGAAGATATTCATATTAAAATGGTAAGTACATCTGAAATTAAAGTGTCTGTCGTTATTGACCGCCTTCATTTAGTAACAGGTGTGGAAGCACTTCATCAATCATTTATGGCGAAAATTGAGCCTTTAGTGCAAATGAGCTAATTTAATATTTTTATTGCAACTTACAAAAACATATTAATCTATTTCTTTCCTATATAAATAAAAAGCTGTTTGCATAGATTTCAAGACTCTACGCAAACAGCTTTTTAATATATTATCGATATCCAAAAATCATTATAAAAAAATAAAATTATTCTTTAAACTCTTTCCTAGGAAATATAGTTGACTCTTCTTACTTCTTATCACACATATCGTTTCTCTCTTTCCCTTGAAAAAATGATCTATATTCATTGAAAATAATTTTCTTCACATCCGAGTAAAAGACCATCATGAATAGTGCAATTCCTAATACAACCACCTGTATTTTTTCATACTCAATGAACGCACTCATAATGAGCAAACCACATCCAATATAAAAACCAAACTCATTCTCTTTCTCAAAATCCGCCTCTTCTTCATCAATATGTATTTTCTCTTTAAAGCTTTGATTCCCTTTTATTAACTCATCTAGCGTAACGTTGTACATTTCGCTCAGTAAAATTAAATTATCAATGTCAGGGTAACTTTTATCATTTTCCCACTTATAAACCGCTTGCCTCGTCACACCAATTTTTTTAGCAACATCCTCTTGCGAAAACTCCTTTGATTCTCGTAGTTTTTTTAGCTGTTCTCCTATACTCATAACGCCCCCTCCTTTAACAAATTATTACATAAAAGGAGATAAAAAAGAAAGAAACTATTAGTAATACGCACTGTAAACCACTAGTTTACACAATAAAAAAAGGGAGAGTAACTCTATTTTCAAGCTACTCTCCCTCTCACTTATATTAATTAAAACAGATGAATGTTTTCTTTCTTACAAGCTTCACGTAAATCGTCAGGCCATACAGAAGATTGAACTTCACCGATATGTGCTTTGCGTAAAAAGTACATGCACATTCTTGATTGTCCAATACCACCACCAATTGTTAATGGTAGTACATCTTCTAAAATACCTTTATGGAAATCATACTCACGTTTGAAATCATCACCCGTTTTTGTTAACTGTTCATCAAGTGATTTACTATCAACACGAATTCCCATTGATGATAATTCGAATGAAGCTTGTAATACTGGGTGCCAGAATAAAATGTCACCGTTTAATTTCCAATCATCATAATCGGCTGCGCGTCCGTCATGCTTTTCACCTGAACGAAGTGCATCACCAATTCCGATAATGAAGACTGCACCGTGTTCTTTTGCAATTGCATGTTCACGGTCTTTCGGCGTTAATTCTGGATATTTATCTTCTAGCTCTTGGGAAGTAATGAAAACAACTTCTTCTGGTAAATACTTTCCAAGGAACGGATATTTTTCAAATAAGTGATCTTCCAAATCTTTGAATATTCCATAAATTGTTCGTACTGTTTCTTGTAAGTAATCTACAGTGCGCCATTCTTTTTGAACGATTTTTTCCCAATCCCATTGGTCGACGTAAATGGAATGTGTTGCATCAAGTTCTTCATCACGACGAATCGCGTTCATGTTTGTATATAAACCTTCACCAGCTTCATATCCATATTCATGTAGTGCAAATCGTTTCCACTTTGCTAGTGAATGAACAATTTCTAATTCTTCTCCTGAATGTAACATATCAAATTCAATTGGACGTTCTACACCGTTTAGATGATCGTTTAATCCTGATTTTTTTGTTACGAATAATGGTGCAGATACGCGGAATAGTTCAAGACGTTTTGCTAATTGGTCTTCGAAAAATGTTTTAACTTCCTTAATTGCGATTTGAGTCTCTCTTACTGTCATTAATGATTGATACATGGTGGTTTCCCCCTAAAATGTTTGGATGTTGTGAAAAGAAGCCAACAAAAAAAGCCCTTCTTCCCCAAAAAACTGGGACGAAAGGCTTTGGTTCCGCGGTACCACCCAAATTAGCAACAGAGGTTGCTCACTTATACAGTACGGAGATGAAGATCTCGATACTGTTCTTCTTGTAACGGCGAAGTGCCCGGCTAAGTCTACTTTCCTATAAAGGGTTTCGGTTAGCAACTCCAGGAGGTTCTTCATAATAGGCTTCGTATCAGGCTCACACCACCCCTGACTCGCTTAGACTACGTCCTACTACTACTCGTCCTTTCATAGTCGTTTTGTTGTCACATCTCTGAAACATTTTATTAATGATTATTCTATACAAAAAATAAAGAAAGTCAACAAAAAGTTTTAAAATATTTTTCAATTCTATATTTTACGGCTTTATTGATTGTTGTTAATTTAACATCTTTACTTCTTCTGCCTCGTCAATCCAAAAAATGTTTCACTAACCGAAACTAACGTATACACAACAATTAGTGTAATCGTTCGAAATATAGAATCCGCAGTATTTCTTATTATTTTCATTTTCTTTGTAATTCCTTTCAGTTTACTTGCAATTTCATGATATACTATAGCATTCAAGCAGTTTGTTTTTACTTAAAGCAAACATAGTCATTTATCAAGAGTATTTTCTAATTCATTGACTATTATCAAACAAGATTTTTATATAACGGAGTGATCATATGAGCAAAACGAAAGCGAAACCGAAAAAAGGTGTAGGACAAGGTACAGGAAGTAAAGGATGGAACCGTTGGCAATCAAGTGCAAAGAAAAAGAAAGCAGCAAAGCCATACAAAAGTAAAGGCACAAAGAAATAATTTAAATACCATTTGATTTCTTTACTTTGTTCAAAACAAAATATAATTATTAAAACAAAAAAACTATGCTCTCATAAATTTGAAAGCATAGCTTTTTTTATTTTAAATCATAAGAATTTCTCGAATTTCTTCCTCAGTTATGGAGGATAATTTCCCTTCTCCTGGCTCAATTACTTCAGCAATTAAATTTTTCTTCGTTTCTTGTAGTTCATGCATTTTCTCTTCAATTGTTCCGTGGGCTACTAACTTAATAACTTGCACCGTATTTTTTTGTCCCATTCTATATGCTCTATCTGCTGCTTGTTGTTCAACAGCTGGATTCCACCATAAATCATATAATATCACTGTATCTGCACCAGTTAAGTTAAGACCCGTACCACCAGCTTTTAAAGAAATAAGAAACAAATCGCCTTCACCTTCGTTAAACCGATTGCATAGCTCTACACGTTCCTGCGCTGGTGTACTCCCGTCTAAATAAAAGTATGGAATCGCTTGACGATTTAACTCACGACCAATAATGGAAAGCATCTTCGTAAATTGAGAAAAGATCAAAATTCTCTTCCCAGTACTTCTACATTCTTCTAAAATCTCTAACAGTTGTTCAAATTTAGCTGAACTGCCTTTGTAATCATCAACGAATAAAGCAGGATGATTACAAATTTGTCGTAATCTCGTTAAACCAGCTAAAATTCTAATTTTATTTTTACGTAACGTATCTTTGTCTAAATGTTTTAACGTTTCTTCCCTTAATTTCGCTAAATAAGCTGCATACAATCTCTTTTGGTCTGGTAATAACTCCGATGACTGTAAATGCTCTATTTTATCTGGCAACTCATTTAATACGTCCTCTTTTAATCGTCTTAATACGAATGGTTTCACTCGCTTCGCTATATCCTCACGCCTTAAATCACCGAACTCTTTTCTTCCTGGTAATAATTCTGGGAAGACGACATGGAAGATAGACCATAGCTCTTCTAACGAATTTTCTACAGGTGTTCCTGTTAATCCGAAACGATACTCCGCTTGAATCGTTTTCACCGCTTTTGCAGTTTGCGTTGTAGGGTTTTTAAACGCTTGTGCTTCATCAAGAAATAGTGTATGAAACGGCCTTTCATACAACCTTATATCTCTTCTCAGCAATGGATATGACGTAATTATGACATCAAATTCTGCTATATCTTTTAAAATTTTTCGGCGCTCTATTTGATTTCCATCTGCAATAACTGCTCTAATATGCGGGGCGAATTTTTTCAATTCACTCAGCCAATTATAAACGAGGGACGACGGAGAGACTACTAATATAGGCATGTTTTTCTCTCGAATTTCAGGCAAAACAGAGTCTATAAAAGCAATGCTTTGCAGTGTTTTCCCGAGTCCCATATCGTCTGCTAAAATGCCTCCAAAACGGTAATAGGCGAGTGTTTTCATCCACTCGAATCCATACACTTGATACTCTCGCATTTCTGCATGTAAAGTATTTGGCACAGCAAATTTCAATTTTTTCGGGTTTTGAATATTTTCTACTAGCTCTTGAACAGAATCATCCAAACTTAAAACATTACCTTCGTGAAGTCCGTTCATCCATTTTACACTCCGGATAAGCGGAACATTCACTTCTTCCCCATGTAAAAATTCTTTCCGAATACCCGTTTCTTTTACAAATTGATTAATTTCATTAAACTCTTTACTCTCCAGTGATAATAAAGAACCGTTCGCTAATCGGTAATATTTCCGTTTCTCTTCAAGAGCTACTAATACTCCTTTAATTTCCGCCTCCGGTATTCCTTTTATATCAAAACGAAATGACAACCAGTCTATCCTCTCTTTTCGTCTAACTCTAATAAGAGGAGCTGTATCTCCTTTATGAATTCGTAATTTGATTGCTGTCGTCGCATAAATATCAAGTAAACCTTTTAATGTTGGAACGACGTGATATAAAAAATTGTACTCAGCTTCTTCATTATGCATAAAGTAACCGCCTTCCGTTTTCGCAAAGGCACTTTCACTCATAATATCTAAAATCTCTTTTTCCTTTTTCTCATCACGATTAAAAACAGACGTCTGTCCATCCTCTTCTAACGGATTAATTATGACGTTTCCATAGTGAAATTCAAGACCTGCTAACAAGCGATTTTTCACTCTATCTAAATATAATTTCGCTTTTAATACGGGTGTTTCAACACGATCTGATACTACCTCATCTATTCGTACAGTTCCTAGCTTCATTAAACCTGGTACAACTTTCGCTACAAAATATTCCATCTTATCTGCCGGAATGTATAATTGGTTACTACTAGAGCGATTCATCATTTTTTGTAATTCGATAAGCCGCTTGCAATCCTCAGCGTTCAACTGATACAGTTTCCCTCCAAATAGAGCATAACTATACGTATCCATTACCTCAACTCGTTGTAAGCCATCAATATAAAGCGTAAACCCACTGTTACTCCCTTTATTAAACTCAAAATGTAATGGAAGGAGTCCTTTTGAAATTTGTAAACCATGAAAAGATTGTCCATTTTGCTTCAGTCTCACACACTCAACTTTAGAAAGTAAAGAAAGCATATCCCCCCAAGACGCTGGCGGTATTAAAATCATGCTATCATCTTGTTTTGCATGTACTTCTAGCGTATCCTCATACATTTTTTCATTATGATGAATTTTAATAAGTTGCTGAATAATCGCATCTGTATCTTGTTTAAAGCTATGTACATCTGGTGTATATGTAAACTCATTGGAACAATTAAAAAGTTCTCTTCTCTCCACCTTAAAAAGAAATTCTCTAATCTGATTTACGAAATACGTTTTGGCAAGTTTCAGCTGCATTCCTAGAAGCGCTCCACCTTGTTTCGTAACTACTGGTGTACAAATAAATTCAACATGAAGTATTTCACGTGTATCAAAACGATGTTGTTTACTTTTCGGTCTCAGTGGCTTGTCTGCAAACAACTGAAACATCCCACTTGTTAATTGATCATTTCCGCTCATGTGTTCACTACTAGCTGGGCGCATTCCACCCGTTTGCTGATTATAATTTATTTGTATCAATACTGCTGCAACATGTTGACAGTACGTTTGAAAAGACGCTAATGAAGGACAACTACATTTCGCAACAACATCACCCTTTTTAATTTTTTCGACTGTAACATGAAAATCTTCGTTTCCTTTTACTGTTGCCTCGCAAATTTCTTTATTTTCATCATAATGATTTATTATTACTTTATTTGATTTATAATAAGCTTCGCCTCTTTTATATGAGGTCTCTCCGCACACTTCTTTAATAATCGATTTATTTAATGTAAAACTCATTGCTTTGACACTTCCTTACTGTAAAACAATTTTCTCTTACTTAACATTTTACATGCTTCACGAGAAAATATAAAATGTTGGTTTAACAAAAAAGATACTTATTTATAAACGCCTCAGACTGTAAGCAAATAGAGTTTCAGTACTTGTCCCTAAACTCTTAAAACCGCCTATTATACAGGCGATTCTGAAAGATTCCAGCATAGTATTTAAATATTTTCTACATTTTTCATGTAAAAGTTTTACCGGCCATCGCATCAACAATTTAAAAGATATGATTTTATGAAGAAGAGTGATAAAGGTTTTTCACACACACACCGTAGAGATGGATGTGCATATTTTGATGCAGGGGGCTTACTGTCTATAATAAGAGGATAAAGTAGATAATTTACATATTTTCATGCGTGCCCTTATATAAGACTGTTATTGCGGCTAGTATAAGGATGATCCCCATACAAGCAGGTGCGGCATGCCCAAGTGAAACATAAATTTGACCTCCAATAATCGGCCCAATCATTCTTGCTAAAGCTTGAATAGATTGACTACCTCCTTGAATCCTTCCTTGTTCACTAGAATCGACAGACTTCGAGAGCATCCCATTGAATGAAGGTCCAAAGATGGAATCACCAAAACCAAATATAAACATTCCAGCGATAAGAAACGGATAAAATGAGAACAAAGCTGATGCTGCAATAAGACTATAACCTATAATCTCCGAAACCATTCCGAGAATTGCTATCTGTTTATCAGTAAGTTTTGTCAAAAGTTTTGGCATTATAAAACTTTGTGAAATGATATCTTGGAATCCCATAATTGAAAACATAAGTCCGATTAACGCAGGCTTCCAACTAAAAGTATCCATTGTAAATTGTGAAAAAATTGCCTGTAAAGATCCATTTGGTATCCAAAGTAAGAATGCTGAGACAAGTAGCCATTTTAAATTTTTCATGGAAAGTATATTTGCAAGTTGTGTAAATGGATTCAATCTTACAAAGGTAATCTCTTTCAATCTATTATTTTTGTCAAGGCTCTCAGGCATATATAAGATTCCATAAACAACATTTAATAAAGTTATGATTGCTCCAAAATACATAGGTACAGAATAACCAAACTTGGCAAGATATCCACCTATAGTTGGTCCAATAACAGTGCCTACTCCTACAACCGCACTTATCCATCCGAAGTATTTCGTTCTTTGTTCTGGAGGAATAATATCTGCAAAATATGCGAAGATAGTGCTTATGCTCCCTCCTGTTATACCTTCTATTATGCGTCCAGCAAATAGTATCCATAGAGCTCCTCCTATGCCAAAAACTAAGTACCCGATTGCGGAACCGAAAAGGCATACTAAAAGTAATGGACGACGACCATATTTATCACTCAAAGCTCCAAGTGCGGGAGCCGCAAAAAATACGCAGACTGCATAAACAGAAGTTAATAGCGTAACGACGACCGCTTGTTCTGCCGAATTACTTGTATACGGCTGCACTAAAAATGGAACGACAGGTATTATAATGCTGAATCCTATTCCACAAAGAAACACAGAGATAAGACCGAATAGTAAGGCGTGTTTATCTATGACTCTTTCCGTATTATGTTCATTATGTGATCTGAATTTGGACATTTACATTCTCACCCCAACAGTTATTTTTGTTTCCTTATCAACAAAACAATAACTCCATTTTGTTTCCCTGTCAACAAAATTACAACAATAAAAAAGCAATCCATCCTTGGACTGCCTTTCGTTTCATTTTTATTTTTTAAATAGATTACGACTTAATATGTACACCTTGTTTCTTTATTTCTGTATCTAAATGTCTACTATACTTTTCCACAAAGCTAAGTATACTATCAAATTCTTCCTCGGTTACTTGATCAAACACAACTTTATCCCGTTCTTCAAACTCTTTGTGCAGATCCTCATGTATTTTATAAATTACTTTCCCTTGTTCAGTAAGCCTAAAATAGATTTCTTTCTTATTATCCGACTTCTGATAACTTTCGATAAGGCCTTTTTTTATAAGTTTTTTTGTTATTCTACTTATGGCACCGCGAGTCATATAAAAGGACTCCGCAAGTTTTGTCACGTTAGAATCTACATTTTTTTCAATGTATTCGATACAATGTACTTCAGAAGAATTATACCCCTTAAGACTGTCTTCCATCTTATCCTTATTAAGCCAAACAATCTTATTATATAAGTCCCTGAAACCCACTATGATCTTTTCTTCTTTATTCATGCCCTGTCCTCCTCCCCGTTGGTGCATTAACCATATTATATTTATTTTTTGCTTCTATTCCAACTCTAATGAAAAAAGAGAGTCAAAAGCGTGTTGAGCACCAAGAAACTCAATGTCATTTGAACAAGACTTTGTCTACAATCTGAAACACTTATCTCTTTTCATTCTACCTCCATCAACCGTTTTGCCTCAAAATACAACACTTGAATAAACTTCTTCGTGTTAATACGTATATGACCAGAAGCCGCTACTTCATCTTTCGTCATTTCTGTCATCCGTTTTCTAACTATAGTAAAATCAAAAAATTTCGGAGCATAGCTTTCAAATTTTGGATTCGAAAAGTCTGTTAACCCGAGGGAAGCTAAGTGATTTAACGATTGATAAATCGCCCTTCTTACCCTTTGCTCAGATGCTTTCTTCTCTTTATCAATATCCGTATCTAAAGCTACATCCCCTAATTTTCTTATTGTAATATGATGGAAAATATCTTTTAACGCAGGAAATCCAAATTCAAATGTTTGTGCCTTTTCCTGCCCATATAAATATTCCAACATACTAAGCAAGTCTTTGCTTCCGTTCTCTCCCGCAATACCGAGTTCTGATAATAAATAGCGCCCTGAATCCGCTATTTTCTTCCCTTCTTGTATTGGCTCATTTCGAACTTGCGGCTGTTCCCACTTAAAAACGTTATTCAATGATTTTTGAATATCATGTATAGAACGCTCCAAACGAATACGCTCCATTACTTTTCGTACAACAGATACAACTTCAATTTTATTCAGTGGCTTTGTAATATAATATTCTACTCCAAGTGTATACGCCTCACCTATAAGTTGCTTCGATTCAACTTGAGAAATCATAATGATCTTCCCAGTAAAAGCGGACGCAATATGACGAACTGTTTCAATTCCGTCTCGCATTGGCATTAATAAATCAATAAACAAAATATCTACTTTTTTAAAATTCAGTTGGTCCGCTTCAATAAAAGCTCCGTCTTCCGACTCTCCAATTACTTCCCCAAGATCTCCATCTTCAATAATTTGCGAAAGCATAGAACGGAAAACTTCATCATCATCTACGATATAATAAAACAACATTATTCCCCTTCCCGCTTTAAACTGCACTCCGGTAAACAAACGATAAACTTACACCCGCCGCCAGTTTCTCGGTCTTCTAATCTCACTTCTCCACCTAGCTCTGTTACCATTTCGTTTATGTAAGAAAGTCCAATACCTGTTGACGGTGTTCCCGTTTGATCATACTTTGAAGTAAACCCTGGCTTAAATACTAATTTCTTATACTTCTGTGCAATACCAGGACCATCGTCAATTACTTCAAAGAATATATGTTTATCTCGTTTATATAGCTTTATACTAATGAGACCTCTATCCTCAATTGCTTCCACTGCATTTGCAACTAAATTATTAAGAATTGATAGAACTGTATACACGTGATATGCAGCGTGCTCACCTTCTATATGTTTAGAAAAACGTATCTCTTTTCCTAGCATTTCAGCATACTTCTCATTTATTCTTACAATTATTTCCGCTAATTCATGTCCTTCTACATACTCAGCCACATTTTTATCTAATAACAGTTTAGATAACCCTGCAAAAATCCTTTGATTATCCTTTTTTATTTCATGCACTTCTCCTGCTATTTTTAAAGCTGTTTTGCTATTTAAGTCATCGTTCGATTGTAAGTTTCGATATAGTTGATATGCTTCTTGTGTAATTAACTCAGCATTTTGTAACGTTTTTTTCAAATGGACAGATTCCACATATAAATTAGAGAGATACATTAACATATTTTCATTTTCTTTTCGAACTTGGGATTCTTTTAATTTCGTTTCATATAAATTCATCATATTTAAAAAACCGAGCGCAAAGAAACTACGGAAAATAGCTATAATGATTAGTTTATTCACTTCAGAAACTGTTATTGTTGTGCCTAGTACGAGCATATGATAAAACGCAAGTTCTGACATACTTGCAATAATTTCAATTGAAATTCCAAGGCACCCAATAACAATTGGCTTCTGATGAAACTTATTTACCCTACAAAACGAAAAGAGGCTTCCATAAATAAAATAATAAAAGAACACAGGATAGCGCAAATAAAATGATTCTGTCATATGGAATGAACCTTGCAATACCCAGTCAAGACTTACACGGAATAAAACTACAGATATACCGACGAGAACACCTGCAGCAGCTGCTGGTATTCTTCTTAAAAATAGTAATAAAAAGAAGAAAAGCGGTGTCCCGAAGCTAACACGAAACATATCATTAAAAGGATGAAAATTAAGCTCTCCAGCAATTGGGACAACTACCATTAATATAATTAAAAGATACATATCTTTCTTCCATAATTGATTCCAATTCAAAGCTGCCACTTCCTATATATTTTTTCAAAATGTATAAGTAAAGCCCGTTTATTATTATAAACGGGCTTTTTCTCTATATACTAACCTTTTCTACCGCTTTTATTTGACGATACTCAGGCTTCCACATTGCTTCTTTCACTGCAATCTTAATATCGTTATCACTTAAGTTCTCTCTAGCAACACCTTCTGCAACTGCAACTTTCGCTACTTCAATTGCAACTAGTTCAGAGATATTACGTAACTCTTCAACTTCTGGCAAAATAGGTGCTCCTGGCTGACTTGTATCTACCATACTTGCAACTGCTTCAGCTGCTGCTGCGAACATTCCATCCGTCATGACGCTTGCACGAACAACAATTGTACCAAGACCTAGTCCTGGGAAAATAAGTGCGTTATTTGACTGTCCAATCACATACGTTACACCGTTATATGTAACCGGTTCAAACGGACTTCCTGTTGCAACTAACGCTCTTCCTTCTGTCCACTCGATTAAATCTGCTGGTTTCGCTTCCGCAAGTGGTGTTGGATTCGACATTGGTAAAATAATTGGTCTTTCTACGTGAGAAGCCATTTCTTTAATAATCTCTTCTTTAAATGCGCCCGCAACTGTTGATGTTCCAATTAAAATTGTCGGTTTTACATATTTCACAACTTCAGCAAGCCCAATCACATCATTTTGTTTCCAATCACTTACTTCTGCTTCTTTTCTTGCATATGGAATTTGGAAATCAAGAAGATCTTCCATAGTATCTGTAACTAATCCGTTACGGTCAATACACCAGAAACGATTATGAGATTCTTCGTCTGATAAGCCGACGCGAACCATTGCATCTCTTACTTGATCTGCGATACCGATTCCAGCCGTACCAGCACCAAACACAACAACACGGTGCTCACTTAGCGGTACACCAGAAGCTTTTACTGCCGATAATACAGCAGCAAGTGAAACTGCCCCTGTACCTTGAATATCATCATTAAATGTACAAACGTCATGACGATATTTATCTAAAATTTTTCGTGCATTTCGAGAACTGAAGTCTTCCCAATGTAGAAGCGCCTTCGGGAATTGTTTATTTACCGCTTGAACAAACGTATCAATAAATTCATCGTAAGCTTCCCCTGTTATACGAGGGTGACGATTTCCGATATAAAATGGATTGTTTAATAATTCCTCACGATTTGTACCTACATCTAAAATTACTGGTAATACACGGCTAGGATCGATTCCAACTGCGGCCGTATATACAGCTAATTTCCCAATTGCGATGTTAATTCCACCAACACCCCAATCACCAATTCCTAATATACCTTCTCCATCCGTTACAACGACTAAATCAATATTTTCAGCTGTTGCACCGATATTGGCAAATGCATCTTCAATACCTGATGGATCGTTAATTGATAAATAAATACCACGTGGTTTACGGTATTCATGACTATACCTTTGAATTGCTACACCTACAGTTGGTGTATATACAATCGGTAACATTTCACGTAAATGATCTGTTAATATACGATAAAATAATACTTCATTTCGATCATGTAACGCCGTTAAGTATACATTTTTTAATAAATCATCCGGCTGAGAACTAAATTGTTCATATGCTCGGCGTGCTTGTTCTTCTAATGTTAAAACCGCTGGCGGTAATAAACCTTTTAAACCTAACTCTTCTCTTTCCTCTTGTGTGAAAGCTACCCCTTTATTTAAAAGTGGTGTTGATAATACTTCTGCTCCTCTTAATGTTGTTTCTAATGCACCATTAGAAGCCACTGTAAACTTACTCATAACATCCCTACCTCTATTCATATATAGCATTTCTATATTGTAAACAAAAAAGAGGGGATTGTCCCCCTCTTCTTTTAATTTTTCTTTAAAAGAGTTGCTCCTGCAATCCCTGGATGTGTCATTTCAAATGGATCTAGAATTAACTCTAAATCTTCTTGTGACAATACACCATTTTTCACACAAAGTTCACGAACGGATTGACCTGTTGCAATTGCTTCTTTCGCAACACGAGCTGCTGCTTCATAACCGATATGAGGGTTCACGGCTGTGATAATTCCTACACTTTTCTCAACATACTCTTTTAAACGATCTTCATTCGCTTCAATTCCTTTTAAGCAATTATCTGTAAAGGCACGGAAACCGTTATTCATAATGCTAATAGATTGAAGTAAGTTGAAAACAAGTACTGGTTCCATAACATTTAATTCTAATTGTCCTGCTTCTGAAGCAAGGCAAATTGTATGATCGTTACCAATAACTTGGAACGCAATTTGGTTAATAACTTCTGGCATAACAGGGTTTACTTTCCCTGGCATAATAGAAGAACCTGGTTGACGAGCTGGTAACATAATTTCTGCTAAACCAACACGTGGACCTGATGCCATTAAGCGAAGGTCATTCGCGATTTTAGACATGTTCATCATACATACTTTTAGTGCTGCAGACACTTCTGTGTACGCATCAGTATTTTGCGTCGCGTCCACTAAATCTTCTGCACCAACAAGCGGTAATTCACTAATTGTAGCAAGATGTTTTACAACTGCTTCAATATACTCTGGATCTGCATTTAGGCCTGTACCAACTGCAGTTGCTCCCATATTTACTTCATATAAATGTTGACGTGATTGCTTAATACGTTTCATATCACGTTCAAGTACGCGAGAATACGCTTTAAACTCTTGTCCAAGACGAATTGGTACAGCATCTTGTAAATGCGTACGACCCATTTTAATAACATGGTCGAATTGTTCTGCTTTTAATTCAAATACATCATGCATATAACCCATCGTTTGTAATAAACCTTCTAATGCGTTTAATGTTGCGATATGAATCGCCGTTGGGAATGCATCATTTGTTGATTGTGCCATGTTTACATGACTGTTTGGACTAATATAATGATAGTCTCCCTTTTCCATTCCTAATAATTCAAGAGCACGATTGGCGATGACTTCATTTGCATTCATGTTCATTGAAGTACCTGCACCGCCCTGAATTGGGTCGACGATGAAATGATCGTGCCATTTTCCATCTAGAATTTCTTGAGCAGCTTCTGCGATCGCGCCGCCTTTATTCAATTCCAATCTACCTACATCTGTATTTGCAAGTGCTGCTGCTTTTTTTACAACTGCGAATGCTTGAATTAAACCTTCATGAATTTTGTAACCTGTAATTGGGAAGTTTTCTACTGCACGCATTGTTTGTACGCCGTAGTAAGCATAATTTGGTACTTCTTTTTCACCTAAAAAATCTTTTTCAATTCGCACACCATTTTTAACTTCAGTTAATGTTGCCATGATTATTCACTCCTTAACGATTTCTTATGCTGCTTTTGTTTCTTTGACTGTTTCTACATATTGTTTTGCTTTCTCATTATCGAATTCGCCTTCCCACTTCGACATAACAATGGCCGCTAATGCATTTCCTAATACATTGACAGATGAGCGAATCATATCTAAAATGCGGTCAATTCCCGCAATTAACGCGATACCTTCTAGTGGTAACCCCATTGAACCTAACGTTGCTAATACAACAACGAACGATGCACCTGGAACTCCCGCCATACCTTTGGATGTTAACATGAGAACGAATAATAACGTTATTTGCTCCGTCAGTGACATGTGTACACCATACATTTGTGCAACAAACAATGCCGCTAACGCTTGATAAATAGCCGATCCAGTCAAGTTAAATGTATAACCTGTCGGAATTACGAAAGAGGCAACTGCCTTTGGACAACCGAACTCTTCCATTTTTCTCATTATATTAGGTAAAACAGCTTCTGAACTTGCTGTCGTAAATGAAAGAATAAGTTCTTCTTTTAAAATTTTTATTAATGTAAAAATGTTTACGCCAACCATTCGTGCATTAATACCTAATACAATCACAACGAATAGTATAACAGTTACGTATACAGCTAGCACTAGTTTTCCTAACGGAAGTAGTGTTGCTACACCAAATTTTGCAACCGTAACAGCAATTAATGCGAATACACCGAATGGTGCAAACTTCATAACTTGATTTGTAACCCAAAACATCGCTTCGAGTACACCTTCAAAAAAGTTAAAGACAGGCTTTCCTTTTTCTCCAATTGCCGCAACTCCTAAACCAAATAACACGGAGAAGAATATAATCGGTAATAAGTCACCTTGTGAGATAGATTCAAATACGTTTTTCGGTACAATATGAACAATCGTTTCAGCAAATCCTTTCTTCTCTGTTGCATCTGCAGTTTGTTTATAAGAAGAAATATCACTTTGCTGTAAATTACTCATATCAACGCCAGTACCTGGTTGGAATATATTCGCTGCAAGTAATCCCATTAAAATAGCAATCGTCGTAATAATTTCGAAATAAAGAATTGTCTTACCGCCCAGTTTCCCAAGCTTTTTCATATCTCCCACGCCAGCTACCGCAACAATTAATGCTGAAATAACAATTGGTACTACAATCATCTTAATTAAGTGAATAAATATATCCCCAATTGGTGTGATATAAGAAATCGCCGTTTTATTGCCATAAAAGACTGCCCCTACTACAATCCCTAAAACAAGCGCGACAAAAATTTGTGTTGCCAATCCGAATTTTTTCATTTATGTTCATCCCCTTCATGCGAACGCTTTCAATTTGAATTTATAAAAGCTACTCACACATCATATAAGCGAACCTACAAAATCATACAAAAACCTACAAGTTTGTCACAAAAAATTCAAATATTTTTCTTATATTTTTCATTGACACCATTTTGTTAAAAAATGATAAAATAAACTTGATAAGTAATCAGATTGTTTCGTATAATCAAAAAGATATATACTTAAAACAAATCAAAATGAAAAGGAGTGGATAGTATGAAAAGTTACGTGAAAAAATTCGTCCTATCTTCTTCTTTTCTTTTTCGTTTTCTTAAAAAGGAACAAAGGCATTCGCCTTTGTTCCTTTTTTATTGCGATCTATATAGGGGGAATTGTTATGAGGCCATATAAAAGAGTTTTAATAAAACTAAGCGGCGGCGCTCTTGCCGATCAAACTGGAAATAGCTTTAACTCCAAACGATTAGAACATATCGCAAACGAAATTTTATCCATTGTTGATTTAGGTATCGAAGTATCCATCGTTATCGGTGGCGGTAACATTTTCAGAGGTCATCTAGCTGAAGAATGGGGAATTGATCGTGTAGAAGCTGATAATATCGGTACGTTAGGTACGATTATTAATAGCTTAATGCTACGCGGTGTTTTAACTAGTAAAACAAATAAAGAAGTACGCGTTATGACTTCCATCCCTTTTAACGCAGTAGCTGAACCATATATTCGCTTGCGTGCAGTCCATCATTTAGATAACGGTTATGTCGTTATTTTTGGAGGCGGTAACGGGCAACCTTTCGTTACGACAGATTACCCAAGTGTACAGAGAGCAATCGAAATGAATAGTGACGCCATATTAGTCGCAAAACAAGGTGTGGACGGCGTTTTTACAAGTGATCCGAAGCATAACAAATCAGCAAAAATGTATCGAAAGCTGAACTATAACGATGTTGTTAGACAAAACATACAAGTCATGGACCAAGCCGCTTTATTGCTTGCTCGGGACTACAATTTACCAGCACATGTCTTTAACTTCGATGAGCCTGGGGTGATGAAGAAAATATGTTTAGGGGAACATGTGGGGACGTTGATTAATGATGATGTTTCGATGCTTGTGCATGAATAATAGTTATTTCTCATGAAAAGGGTGTCTCTAAAAGACACCCTTTTTCATTAACCTTTATAAATAAAAATCAGCCAATCCCCCCAACTTCTCCTTACAATGCTCCCAAAATGATAACTTCTCAAAAAATTCTTTCGTCATTTCTTTCGAATCATGAAAATCTTGCGTTAACGCCTCATTCACTTCTGAGACGATAGATCCACCATGAATATACAAATTCATCTCATCATTAATATAGAAGCTACGTGCAGTAAAGTTCGTTGTACCTATAACAGTTAACTCATTATCAATCAGCATTAATTTGCCATGGAACATTCCTTTTTTATACCCATATACAGTAATCCCATTATTAACAGCTTGACGTATATACGGATACGCCGCTTCTTTTATAAGAGGTAGATCTGGTTTATATGACCAAAGTATTTTTACTGTAACACCACGCTTTTGTGCTGCGATTAAAGCATTCATTAGCTCTTTATTTTTCGCTATAAAATACGGCGTCGTAATGACAACCGAATGCTTTGCTTGGTTTATTAACTCTACATATTTTTCGGCGACGTTATGCCCATTGTAACTGGCCATCGTATGTAACGTGTTCCCTTTACTAGCTTTATTCGTACTTCTCTTTATATTTTCTTTCGTATCTCGTTTCCAATCTAAAGCAAACTGTTCTTCTAAATCTTTTGCTCCTTCTCCTTTAAGCCGCACATGATAGTCACGCCAATATCCAAATCGCTTATCTTTTCCTAAGTACTCATCTCCTATATTAAAACCACCTGTATATCCAATCTCCCCATCAATTGTCGTAATACGGCGATGATTACGATGGTGAAGTGAATAAAATCCGAATGGCAATTCAGGTTTTCTACTATACGTAAAATGTACACCACTTTCCCGCAATTCATTTATCATCTTTCCTTCAAATGATAAATCATTAATGCGATCAACTGATAAATAGACGTTTACTCCTTCTTTTGCCTTCTCTTTTAATAAATTTAAAAACGTATGGCTACTTTTATCATCCGACAAAATAAAAAAATACGTGTAAATAGATTGCTTTGCTTCTCTTATGTCGGTAAATAACTGTTTATAAAACGACTTCCCTTTTACATATAATTGAAAATCACTATAATGAGGTGCATACTCTGTCGGCATGTTTTTCCCAGCTTCCATTTTCCTACCTAAGGTAACATCGATATGCATCCATATTAAAATAAAAACGAAAATAGCAATAACAATAGAAGTAACTCGCAATATTTTTTTAATCATTTTGATTTCCTTCCGATCATTTTCTTTCCACCTTTCTATTTTGTCATTCAAGTTTAGATTTCATGCTTCATACAAAAAAGGATGTGACTTAACGTCACATCCTTTTCACATTAAACAAAATTCCTCGCATCATTATTTCTTCCAAACTTATAAATAGCAATTAAGAAGAATGCGACCGCAAAGGCGAATAAGATTAAAATATTTAAATACAACTCAGAGAATGGAATTCCTTGTTGTATTTTTGATACTGTATCTAACAACCAGCGTTGTGGAAGAAAATCAGCTACTTTTTGTACCGCTTTCGGCATAATGTCATACGGAAAATAACATCCAGCCAGTAAACATGTCGGTACAATAATCATATTTTGCAGTGCATTTGCCGATGCTGAGTTTTTCGAAAAGGCGACAAGGACTAACGATATTCCAATCGCTATTAAAGCAAATAGCATGAGTACACCAATCATCACTATGAAAGGCATATTGATATTCGTATGAAATACATTCGTTAGGAATAAGATTGTAATTAGAATTTGTACTGTTAGTATCATCATATTTACCCCGACATTAGATAATATAAATTTCTTTCCATCTATCGGCGTTGATAATAGTCTAAAATACGTTCTATTTTCTTTTTCTTTTAAAATATAACCTGATAAGTTCGCTGCTGAAAATAGCATAAACATAATAAGATAACCCATCGTTTGGTTTGTCATATCTTTATTTTTCGAAGTATCTTCTAGCGTCTCCGTTTTCATTTTAAATGAACCTTTTTGATATCCTGCGTACATACTATCAAATGCACTTTGATCTGTTCCTGCTACTTTACTAATAGCTGCTACATTATCAATATAGTTGTATAAATAAGATTTTATAAATCCTGTTACTTGATCACCTTTAATCGATGAAATTTCAATATGCTCTGGTTTCCCTTCTCGAACACTTTCGGAAAAACCAGCCTCTAACGTAATCACACCATCAAGTTTTTTGGAAGTGAGTTTTTCTTCTACTTCAGACTCCTTAACCTTACTCACATTTACATGATTTAACCGTTCTAAAAATTTCACTGTATCATTTGCTATAAGTTGATTTTCTTTATTTATAACTCCGATATTTAACGTCCCTTGCCCCACATTCCCATACATTGAAAAGGAGATTAATGTTCCTATTATCGGCAAACTAATAATAATGAATAATCCTTTTTTATTTTTCAAAAGAACAGTTAGTGTTTTTTGTATAAGCCATAAAATATCTTTCATACTATAGCCCCTCCCGTCTGCGTAATGCAATAATCGCAATGATTAAAAAGAGTGCTGAAATTCCAAGGTTTAAAGATATTACCGGTAGTGCAGCTCCTACATCATTCGCATAAATAATTTTCATAACAGCTGTATTTGCCCACGTTAATGGTGATAAATTCGTAACGACATTTTCTTCTACTACAAAGTATGCTCCGCCAAAAATAGAAGCTAATTGCACTATAACTAAAACAATTGCTCTAGATGCTTCACCTGTATTCGTAATATACCCGATCCCTAAACCGAAGCTAATTGCCAGAAAAACCTCTGTTAATAAAATAAGAAATATAATTCCAAGATGGTCGCCCCAATTCGCTTGAAAAACAAATTTACTAAATAACATGACGAGTAATATGCACAGGGCATTTGCTACTAGACTACCTAGCACCTTCCCAATGAAAATTTCAGCCTTACTTATAGGTGCAGCAATGAGACGATCTCCTGTTTTACGTATTCGTTCTCCTCGAATTAAAGAACTCGCTCCCATCGCAGCATATAGTGCAATCATCGTCGTCATTACAACCGCATAATAATCCATAGAACCTGGTTTTTTCGCAGCTTGTAAAGATGTTTCTTTTATATAATCATTATGATTTCCGTTTGAAATAACTGCGCTAACCTTACTAGGATCTACTTTTGCAACTTCGAACGCTACATTGTACTTATCAACAAATGTTGTAAGCATTCCCTCTACAATACTTCCCTCTATACTACTTCTGTCACTTCCGTAAAATTTCGCACCATCTTTATTTAACTCTACATAAGCAGCATATTTATTTTGCTTCACTGCCTCTTTCCCATCTATACCTTCAGAAGCTTTTTTAAAATGAATGCCCGATTTATCGACTTCTTTCGTAAATGTTTCAAATGATTGAGAAAACGTGCTACTCGCTTCGTCTTTGTATAGCACTTGAATATCTTTAATAGAATGACTATCACTATTAAATGCATTCGTTAACGCTGTTCCTAACACAAGCATAAGCACAATAGGAAATGCTAACATAAAAACTAAAGTTCTTACGTCCCTGAAATCTCTTTTAATATGCATAACTGCAATATTGAAGATGTTCAATTGATGAACCTCCCTTTACCTTTTCTTCATTTACCTTTTATTTATCTCGTAAGTTTCTTCCAGTCAACGTAAGGAATACTGTTTCTAAGTTCGGAGCCTGCTCCTCTAACGAACGAATTTCAATGTCATGATTAATGAAATGCTGAATAATTTTATTTAAATTATTTACTCCTGCATCCGAGTTTACCTTAATTACGTTCTCTTCAATTTGAACAGCTTTCACACCGTTTATCTCTTTTAATTTTTCTACATCTAAATTTTCTACTGATTTTACTTCAATCCAAATGTCTTTCGTATCGGTAATAATCGCTTTTAACTGTTCTTTCGTTCCTTCTGCAATTACTTTACCGTGATCAACAATTGCTATTTTCGTACAAATTTCTTCTACTTCTTCCATGTAGTGGCTCGTGTAAATAATGGTACTTCCCATTTCATTTAATTTTCGAACAGACTGGAGAATATAGTTTCTTGACTGTGGATCAATTCCAACTGTCGGCTCATCCATAATAATTAACTTCGGTCTATGAGCGATTGCACAAGCGATATTCAGTCTTCGTTTCATCCCACCAGAAAAGTTTTTCGGGTAACTTTTATGTTTATCACTAAGCCCTACAAATTGAAGTGCTTCCTCTACTCTCGCTTTTAGCTCGGCTCCTCGTAATCCATACAATCCAGCAAAGAATTTCACATTTTCATAGGCAGTTAACTCTTCATAAATCGCAATATCTTGCGGAACGATACCAATATTCATTTTCGCAAATCGATTATGTTTCTTTATATTTTTTCCTAGTATGCTAATTTCACCTTCATTACTTCTTAGCAAACCAGCAATCATATTAATCGTTGTACTCTTACCTGCACCATTTGATCCTAAAAAGCCAAATATTTCTCCTTCTTTAATAGATAAAGACATATTATCTACCGCGATGAAATCACCAAATTTTTTCGTTAAATTTTTAATTTCTAATGTATTCATCATTTCACCCCTATTTCGGTTTCTCTGCTTTTAGTATAAACAAAAAGAATGAACCTGCTCAGTGCAGAAGTTCATTCTTTTCACATGAGATTATTCACTTTTTTCATATGAGATGATTCATCCTCGTCCCATTCTTTTATATCGGCAGCAACATTGTTACTGAAAAACCACTTGTCCCATCTACAATAATTTTTCCATTTACAGATGCTGTTCGCTCCTCCATCCCCATAATACCGAGACCTTTTTTTACAAGTGCTGCACCTTTTCCGTTATCCTTCACTTGCACTTTCACCATCTTGTTAAGTACATGAATATCGATTGAAATGACTGTCGCATCAGCATATTTCATCGCATTTGTTAATGCCTCCGTAACATTTTCACCGATAATCTTCCACTGAATCGGTGAAATCATATCTAAATTCCCTTTATATACGAAAGGAATATTTACATCATGCTTACCGGCAAATTCCTCTATGAATAATTTCATACGATGAATACCAATTTGCTCAGTAGGTGGCTTCATATTTTTTAATGTAACCCGAATACTTTCAATGCCATCTTTCGAAATATGAATTGCATTTTGTAATAACTCGGCAGATTTTTCTTTATCTATTTCAAGCAATCTCTTTGCTGCTTCCATTTGAATAAGCGCACCTGTCATCGAGTGACCGATTTTGTCATGAATTTCTTGAGATAGTCGATTTCTCTCTTCTAACTTAAACGTGTACTCTGATTGTCTTATGTATTCTTTATTTTCATGTAAGCTTTTCGTCAGTCGCTGCATATCTTTTCGCATCTTATCATTTTGTGATTCCAGCTTTACTACACGCGATATATATCGATTTGCCATAGTTAAAACGAGAAAAGAAAATGCAACAATTAATCCATACGTCATTCGAATATTTTCATCTGTAATAATAATAGGTATCATCATAATGATAAAAAGTTGCCATTTCTTCTCTATATAATGAAATGTCACTTCGTATACATTCAAAGGTAAAAACAAAATAAAAAACGGATGAACCTTCCATGTCAATAACATAACTACACCAATTGACACACAAGTTAATATTTTTTTGTACGTATCTTTTTTAAATATGGAGATCAGCACGTTTATAGAAAGATATAAAAGCAAAGTAAGTATAACCCACGGTAAGTTCGTAACGTTTGAATGGATGTAACTGAACACAATATATATAAAGACAATTAATTTACTTACAATTAACCAAAATTCCATATCATTAATCTACTTTCCCTGTTAAGTAATAAATCGCGATTTGTGTGCGATGTTCAAGTCCAGTTTTCCCTAAAACAGATGTAATATAATTTGCAATTGTTCCTTCGGATATGAAAAGTTGCTTCGAAATTTCTTTATTCGAGAAACCTTTCGCAATTAATGCGATAATACTAAGCTCCCTTTCTGTAAAAAGACTTTTATCTATTTTACATTCTTCCTCTTTACTTTCCATTAAATTAGATTTAATTTTATCAAGTACTACATCTTGCATAACAGTTTGACCGTTATACACTCCTTTTATCGCATCACGAATACGTTCCGGATCATTATTTTTTAATAAATAACCTTTTGCTCCGTTTTTTACTGCGTCCAATATATATTCATCATCATCAAACGTCGTTAAAATAAGTGACTTCGTTTTCGTCTCTTCACAAATTATTTTCGTCGCCTCTACCCCGTTCATGTTTGGCATACGAACATCTAAAAGCACAATATCGACTTCATGCTTCTTACAATATGCTACGGCTTCTTTTCCATCATTTACAGTAGCTAATACTTCAAACTCTTCGTATGTATTTAAAATAATTTTCATACCTTCTCTAATAAAAGAATTATCATCTGCTATTAATATTTTAATTTTCATGTTTGTTAGTATGGACGTCCTCCTACTAACATTCACATCCTTTCTCCGCGTAACATTTCCTCTTTGCTCATTATATACTCCTTTTTACCATTTTTTCACACCTTTTTTTATATAGCCTCCTTTCTAAAAATATATTATTCTTTTTTTACAACATGTGTAGGGTGACTTATCATTTCTTACGTCTATATAATAGAATGCGTCAAAAAGGAGGGAGAGACCCATTGAGGAAAAACAATTAATTGAAAAAGCACAGCAAGGAAGCGAACATGCTTTTCGTATCCTTGTGCAAACATATCGTCACTATATTTTCCAAGTTATCTTTTCTATTTTAAGACATGAAGAAGATGCGAAAGATGTTACACAAGAAGTATTCGTAAAAATTCACGCCTCTCTCCCAAATTATCAATTTCGCGGATTAAAAACGTGGATGGCGCGTATTGCCACCAATCACGCTATTGATTATAAAAGGAAGAAAGCTAGAGAACACGAAGAACTCTCCTTATGTAAAGAAACTGAGGAAAATATAAAATCCTCTCATAACATTGAAGCTTTACTATTGACGAAAGAGCAAAAATTACTCATTGCTCAAAAACTAAGAGAACTTCCTGAAAATTACCGTGATGTCGTTCTCTCGCATTATTTAGAAGAAAAAAGTTATCAAGAAATTGCTTTGCAGGAAAACATCGAAGTGAAAACAGTCGAAATGAAACTGTATCGGGCAAGAAAATGGATTAAAAAACATTGGAAGGAGGAAGAGTTTCTATGATGCATTATTCAAAAGAAGATTGGCGCAATTATACATTAGATTTTATAGAAAGCAATGAACGTGAATCTATGGAAGAACATCTTTTTGAATGTGATTATTGTTTAGCACTTTATATGGAAAGTATTGATGAACAACATGAAAACCTTCCAATGATAAATGATGATTCATTTACGAACGAAGTTATGACGCAAATTAATTTTGAAACACTACAGTCTAATGAATATATAAAAACAAACTCACTAAAACGCACAATTATTCACTACATAATTGCGACTGCGGCTACAATTATTTTTATGGTAAGTGGTTTATTCCAATATATTTTTACAGCGACATCAAATTTCGAGAAATCTTCAAAACATAACGAGTCTTCTATCTCACAACAAATTGTAAACAAATCGGTAGACACATCAACAAAGGACGGAGGTTCAAAGCATGAATAAAAACCCCTTTTTAGCACTTGTATTAGGGCTAATTCCTGGGCTTGGACATTTATATTTAAAGAAGTTTGGACGGTTTATTTTATATAGCGGAGGGGCTGTATTTCTATTTATCTTTGCAGCATTTTGCACAATAGCATTAGGAGAGCGTGATATTGCTTTTCTTTCTCTATTTTTACTAGTCGTGTTATGGGCGATCAATTTATTAGATTTAGTTATCACTATTATTAATCAATCGAAAAAACAAGCGGCCGGAGAATTTACAGAGTCCTCTAAAGAGAGCGAACGATTTTATATCATTCTTCTATCAATTATCCCTGGACTTGGTCACTTTCAATTAGGACTTATGCAACGTGGCCTTACATTTTTAGTAGCTTGTACAGGAATCGGAAGTATGATCATTTTCGTTGCCCTTTTAACATCTCAAGAAAGTTTCCTTATCTTTCTCGTGACGTTACCTGTTTTATGGATTTATAATTTCTTCGATGTTGTTCAACAACTACAGAAAAAAGAACGCGGAGAGCAACTAGATGACCGTACTATTTTTGAAGAGTTTGAAGAGCACCGAGAACAAGGAAAGAAAAATAAAACATTCGCTTCCATTTTAGCGATGTTTCCTGGAGCAGGACATATGTATTTAGGCTTACAGCGCCGTGGTCTTCAGCTTATGGCAGCCTTTTTACTATCCATTTATTTGCTCGACTTATTAAGACTTTCTGCGTTTTTATTTTTAGTACCAATCATTTGGTTCTATAGCTTTTTTGATGCGTTACAGCAAACTGCAAAATACGGAAAAGAACGTGTTAATGACGAACCTATCATAGATTATTTTATAAATCATCAAAGATGGATCGGTATCGGATTAATTGTATTAGGTGGTTATTATTTATTAGATCAAACAGTCCTTCCTATTTTGAATGACTATTTTGCAACTATATTTAATATTCATCTTAGCGAACTATATTATCGCTATTTCCAAACGTCTATCGTTGCTCTCCTTTTAATTGGCGGCGGCTTTAAATTGTTACTTGGAAATAAAGAAAATAAAGGTGGTACAAACGAATGAGAACATGGCGCGTTGGAACATTCTCAATGGGGCTTTCCATTATTACATTAGGTTGCTTCTTACTATTTTCAGTCATTAAAGGCACCCAAGTATTGGATACATTAACAGCATGGTGGCCTGTTTTACTTATTATACTTGGCGCTGAAATTTTACTATACCTTCTATTTTCTAAAAAGGAACAATCATTTATTAAATATGATATTTTTAGTATTTTCTTTATCGGCGTTTTAGGAAGTGTTGGAATTGCTTTTTACTGTTTATTATCTACTGGATTACTAGACGAAGTTCGTCATTCTATGAATACAACGAGGCAAACGAGTAATATTCCAGACGGACCACTTGATATACCTGAATCTATCAAAAAAATCGTAGTAGATGCAGGACATCAGCCTCTAACCATAGAGGGAAATAATACAAATCAAATTCATCTTTTGGGAACGTATGAAATGACGACGAAAGCAAATGAAAAACTCAATTTAAAACGAGATGATTTCCTTTCCGTTCAAACGGCTGGAGAAACGATGCATATCACATTAAAATCATTACCTGTTCAGCATACGTTATTTAACTCGGCACCACAGGTGAAACCAACGCTTGTTCTTCCGCAAAATAAAAATGTGGAAATCCGTGCTTCAAATAACGAACTATCTCTTTATCCAGGTCAATTACAAAATAATTGGTTTGTACAAGAAAGCTCAAGAGTGTCTGTCCATCTTGCAAAAGAGAGTGATGTATCTTTAACAGCAGTAACAAATCAAAAAGAAACACATGGAAACACACCTTGGGAACAAGTTGAAGATTTAACGAAAAAAGAAAATAATACTTCAGAAGAAAATCCAGAATTAATCGACCGAGAACATTGGTATAAAAATTCAATTAAAACTGGAAATGGAACGTACAAATTAAATATTGAGAAAGCTTATAATTTGAATATGAACGTTATCGAAAAATAAGAAAAACCTTCCACAAATGTGGAAGGTTTTTCTCATATAATCGCTTTAATTCCTTCTAAAATTAAGCCAATCATAAATCCGCAAACAGCCCCGTTCACTCGAATCCACTGCAAATCTTTACCGACGTTATTTTCGATCATTTCAATTAATGTTTTATCGTCTAGTTTATCAAGGTTTTCTTGTACAAGTTTTCCAATTTTCGAATGATTCTTTTCAACAAGTGTGACAACTTGCTTTTGTAACCAATCTTCTATTTTTTGAACAGTTTGTTCATCTTCTTTTATTTTATTCATTTGTGTTTGTAAAAATGGAATAACATATTTATCCGTAAATTCTTCATTTTTCACAAAAATAATTGCCCTTTGTTGTACTTGCTCTAGCATCTCTTTAATTTTGTCAGTAGCATCCCAATTGGCAATCCATTTTTCTTTCCAATTTTCTAATTCCTGCAGTAAAGCTTCATTTTCTTTTACATTTATAATTTCTTGGCGAATTTTTGATAAGATAAGTTGTCTTGTGCCATTATCTGCATCTTGTAAGCTGTTAATATTGCTAATAATAAATTTCTGCAAAATGCCGCCAATTTTATCTTCATCTACAATATTCATAAACGATTTCAAAGTAAACTGTAAGAATCCATCTACTTTTATGTTTTCCATCGCCTTCATACCTAAGCTTCCAAGCTGGTAACGAGCTTCATCTTGCGCTGTCCAATCTTTCACTTTTACTAATATGTAATCAAGTGTCTTTTCATCATATTCTTGCACAACTAATTGATCAACAAGCACTTGTAAGATGTTACTCGTATTAATTGTATGCAAATATGTTTTAAGTTCTTTTTCAATAATAACAGCTAACTTTTCTGTATCTATTGAAACAATCGCTTTCTCAGCAATCGTTACAATTCCCTTTTTCACAGCATCAGACTGCATTTTTCTCTCAGCAATTTGTAGCACCATTTGCGCTAACTGCATTTCTTTTACTTTATTCGTAATACTTTCTTTCGTCAGCCACTCATTTTCTAACGTATGAATGAGCCCTTTCGTTACTCGTTTACGGTTTTTAGGTAACAAAGCTGTATGCGGAATTGGGATTCCCATCGGATGACGAAATAATGCTGTAACCGCGAACCAATCCGCAAGTCCGCCAACTAATCCAGCTTCAAATCCCCCTTGTATAATCTCTCCAGCTATCGTTCCTTGAAAAGGGATAGAAGCAGCAAAGCCTACTCCCATAACCCCAAGCGAAATACCCGCTATATATTTAGTCTGTAATGACATCGTATACACACATCCTCTTATTATGTAAAATAAAGCTGTTTTGTTATATTTATTCGATATTAGTAATCCTTCATATCTATACTATAAAGAACTATTGTGAAAATAACAAAGATTTTTATGTACATGAAAAAATGAGGCTACAACTAGCCTCATTTTTCTTATATTGTTAATTCCAAACCTTTCTTATAATACCCATTCATCACATCTTCTGGAACCATGCTCCCACCAGTTCCCCACACAATATGAGTACCTTTTTTCACCGTCTCTGTTAACTGTTGCTTTTGTAAATACTCGTTTTCATTTTTACATACATTCACTGGCCCAACCATACCAGCTAATGCAGAAGGCTCTAAATTAATATTTTCCTTATCAGCCAGTTCTTTTAATAATCTATATAACTCTTCATCACTTACTGTGTAATTTCCGTTCAAAAATGGTTCTATCGTTTTACCGACAAATCCAGACGGTCTTCCTACTGCCAGTCCGTCCGCGTCTGTTATATTATCAATCCCGATATCTTGAACGGCGATTTTATCATGAAGTCCTGTCATTAACCCGAGTAACATACATGGAGAATGTGTTGGCTCTGCAAAGAAACAATGGACGTTGTTTTTATACAATAACTTTAAACCAAATACTATCCCGCCAGGTCCCCCACCTACTCCACACGGAAGATAAACGAATAAAGGATGTTCTTCATCTACTATAATCTCTAACTCTTCTAATTGCTTTTGTAAACGAGATGCTGCTACTGCGTATCCTAAAAATAAATCATGTGAGTTTTCATCATCTACAAAATAACAGCTAGGATCTGCATCTGCTTGCTGACGCCCCTCTTCTACTGCTTTACTATAATCAGCTTCATATTCAATAACATTTACACCTTTATTTCTTAATAAATCTTTTTTCCATTCTTTTGCGTCTGCTGACATATGGACAGTTACGTTAAAACCTAGTTTCGCACTCATAATCCCAATACTTAGCCCTAAATTACCTGTAGAACCTACCGCAATTGAGTATTTTGCAAAAAACTCTCTACATGTGTCACTATCTAAAATAGAATAATTATCTTCCTCTGTTAACATTCCATGCTGCAGAGCTAATTGTTCAGCATGTTTCAACACTTCATAAATCCCGCCCCTAGCTTTAATTGATCCTGATATCGGAAGATGACTATCACATTTTAATAGTAATTTTCCTAGTATAAGTTGCCCGTAATTTTTCTCTAAAGACTGTTTCATTGAAGGTATTTTTACTAAAGGTGATTCTATAATACCATTCGTTTCTTTCGTTTCAGGAAAAACTTTCGCAATATATGGTGCAAAACGCTTTAATCTCTCTTCCGCGTCTTTGACATCTTCTTCATTAAGTGGTGAAGCTGTTATTGCTGTTTCATATTTTTCTATATTCGGGTTTATCCAAAATATTTCTTCTGTTGCAATAAGCTTGTTAACTAATGGATACTCTGCTTTTAATACCTCTATTTCCTTCATTCCGTTTCCTCCTCATATCCTTGTAGCTTGCTATACAATAAATTATAATTAAATTAATTTTAATATAGTTTAACATAAATTATTCATTTTAGTTAATTTTAATTTAATTTATTTAAATATAATTTAATAATCATTAAGGAGAATGTTTTATGGAAAATATAGATATT
Source organism: Bacillus cereus group sp. N11 (assembly GCF_016483605.1). Classification (NCBI taxonomy): domain Bacteria; kingdom Bacillati; phylum Bacillota; class Bacilli; order Caryophanales; family Bacillaceae; genus Bacillus; species Bacillus cereus group sp. N11. Next base: position 307,324 of record NZ_JAEHBN010000002.1, on the reverse strand, counting down.
GGTAAAAAGATTGAAAAGCAAAGAAAAGAAAAAGGTTTAACTAGTAAACAACTAGCAAATATGGCTGAAATTACACCATCTATGTTAAGTCAAATTGAGCGTGGTTCTGCTAACCCTTCCATTCAAACGTTAAAGGTACTCGCAAAGGCACTGGATGTTCCAACATTTAGTTTTCTACTTGAAGAAACAAATACAGACGATTTAATCGTGCGCTCTCATAAACGAAAAAAAATGATTATCGATAATTTATCATATGAAATGCTATCGCCTGATTTCACAGGTAATTTAGCAACAGCAATTATGACTGTTCCCCCAAATACTTCTTCATCAGATAATATTCTAGAACATAAAGGTGAAGAATTAGCATTTGTATTAGGCGGAACAATTACATTGTATTTAAATGAAGAAGAGTACACATTAGAAACTGGTGATAGTGTAAAAATACCTGCTTATTTAAAGCATAAATGGGTAAATCAATTCGAGAAAAATGCAATTGTCTTATTTTCTGTTACCCCGCCGATTTTTTAATATATAAAATAAAAATAGCCACGCACGGATACTCTCCGTACATGGCTATTTTTATTTTTTCGGCATGAACAAAATGCCTAAACTAATAACACAAAAACTAAGTATTTGCTGTATTGACAGGCCAAATAGAACCGAGTTTTGTTCACTAATAAGCGAAATAACAATATGAGCAGTCCCCTCACAAATTAGAAAAACACTTATATTTTTTCCAGTTCCTAATCTTTCATTTTTCATCCATAACAAACCAATTACACAAAGGGCGAGGATGATCTCGTATGCGAAAATAGGATGATATAAAAATTTAGATTCATATATTTTCATTCCCCATGGTAGTGTCGTTTGTACACCTACTTCTCGATGGAATAGAAAATAAAAGATACTGCTCACGCACAATGCAAAAGGCAATGCATCAAGTAAAATATGAAGCGAAAATTGCTCCTTTTTACTTTTCCAAACAATGTATGCACTCGCAATTATGCCCCCTATTAAAATGTGCTGCATGCTTCCTACAGCTAGTAATGCTTGCAATGGCGACCTAAAAGCCCATACTGGATTTAAAATTGCCGGTGCAAATTTCCATACAAATACGATAATAAGAAACGCATTTGTTACAGCATCCATCATTTTTTCATACAGTACATTTTGATGCTTCATCTTTCGTTTCATCAGCATAAATCCAAATAGACTTCCAATTATAAGAGATACGGGTTGTAACCTCATGATCCACTCCATCGCTGCAAAATCCCCTCTTAACCCTCAATTAATTTTTGAAATTTCTTTTCTAATTGATCTGGAGGTAATACCCCTCGTACATGATCTACTATAATTCCATCTTTATTAACAAAAAATGTCGTTGGTAAAGAAAATACTTTATAATCTAATCCAGCTACTCCATCTATATCTAGAAGAACTGGAAACTCAAATCCATAGCGATCCGCAAATGCAGTTGCTTCTTGTACTGGGTCACTAACAGTTGCATTTACTGCAAAGATTTCAATATCCTTTTTATATTTGTCATAAAAACGAACTAAGTCAGGTGCCTCCATTTCACATGGTCCACACCACGATGCCCAAAAATTAATAATATATGGTTTTCCCTTCGCATCATTTAGCGAATACAACTTTCCATCTAATCCTTTTAATGTTATATTTGGTGCTTTAAATCCTATTTGTGGTAATACTTCTTTCTCTTTTAACTCCGCTTGTTTCGCTTTTCTTTCCTTTTCTTCTTTCTTTGAATTATAAAAGTTAACACCCGCCCAAACGAGTGCTCCTACTAATATAATAGCAATTAGTTTCTTCACTTTTCTTCCTCCTCATTTTTTAAAATCCTGTAAATCCACCAAATAGGCGAATAAAGAACGCTGTAATTTTCGTCATTTGATTTGTATACAATAAAACACCTGTTACAATCATCATTACGCCGCCAATTTTCATCATGACATTGGCATATGTAACAATCCACTTTACCTTTCCGATAAAGAATGCCATCACGAAAAATGGAACTGCAAATCCAAGCGTATACGCTGTAATATAAAGAAGTGCCCCTTCAGGATTCGTCGCACCAAGCATGAGTACAGCTGAAAATATCGGCCCAACACATGGCGTCCATCCCGCTGCATATGTCATACCGACTAATATCGAACGAATATATCCAGTCGATTTACTTCTATACTGCACCTTTTTCTCTGCCATAAGCCACTTAGGCTGAAACAATCCAGTCATAAATAACCCCATCAAAACAATAAAAACCCCACCAATTTGTTGAATCAATTTTTGGTTAGATGAGAATGTTATTCCAATCCAGCTTACCGACAAACCTAACGCATAAAATATAACCGAAAATCCAATCATAAAAAATACGGTATGTATAATCGCTGATTTTTGCATAATCCCACGATTCTCTTTTAAATCTTGAATTGAAACACCTGTAATATAAGATAAATAAGATGGATATAGAGGTAAAGAGCATGGCGATATAAATGACAATACTCCCGCCCCAGCTACAAGCCAAATTGTTAAATCTGCTGCGTTCATTTTATTCCCCCTAAAAACACTACACCTAGTAGTGTTAATTGTTAAAAAAAGAGGCTATATGCACTCTCCGACAATAAGTACAATCGACATACAGAATAAACCTAGCGTTACATATACCGAATTTGTATGTAACGGGATAGTAAGCTTCACAACTTTTTCATTTAACACTTGCTCAATTCGTAAATTTATTGCTGTTTTTGCAAATGAAGCTGTCACACATCGATTTTCCATTGTCTTTATTTTAATTAATTTTAATAACGCGTTACCTAACTCGAATGAGGATTTCATTTTTTGCATCGCATATTTATCTGCTGCTAACTCTTGATACGTATGGTATCGCTGTAGCAGCCCTTTTAGTATCGGGATGTACAACATTCCTTCTGCTAATAACGTAAAACAAAATAATTTTAGTGGATCCCGATTGTTTTGATGATATTCTTCATGAAAAACAATCGCATCAATTTCTTCCTCTGAAAACGTGTGAAGTATCCCTTCTGACATGACAACTTTCGGACGAAATAATCCAATTGTAAATGCTGCAATTTCCTCGGTCGGTAATATATATATTTGTTTTCCTTTTCTAATAAAAGGTACAAGTACTTTTTGTAATTTTTTACTATAGAAAAATTGCCGCCAAACTTTTTTGCACACTATCAGTACAGTAAGTAATAATAATCCAGCTATTATGATACGAATCAACGATAGTTCTTTCATATGTTTTTCTAACTGAAACAAGCAAAACTTTGAAAGAAAGAACGCCTTATTTTGAAAAAGAAATGGATATGTAACGTAATACGTTAACATACAAAAAAAGAGAGTACTAACAATTACTGCTAACAATACGATTTTACGCATTTGCCATTTCATTTTATCGATCCTCTTTTTTTAACTGACTCAATTTATCTTCTAATTTTTTTAGTAAAGTCGGATCAGCCTGCTCTAACTCATCTAACATATGATTTACAACTAAATCTCCAAATTCCCCCATTAATTCCTGCGTCATTTTCTTCGTTTGATTGGATAAGAATTCTTCTTTTGTTTGTACTGCATGATATATGCCACTTCTTCTCACAGTCTGTTTTTCTAAGTGTAGTTTCTCTACTAACCTGTTCATAACTGTCATAACAGTATTAAAGTTCACCGGTGATTCTTCACTTAATTTCTGCTGTACTTCTTTAATGGTAATACCTTCAGTGGACCAAACAATCTCCATTATTTTCGCTTCAAGCGGTCCAAAGAAGTGATTTAACCCTTGCTCATTTAACTTATAATTTTGAGTAAACATAGTATGGCTCCTTTCACACTACAGATTGTAGTACAAATTAAATGAAAGGTCAAACACGAATGATATAAACTGCTATCCACTAATTATGAATATCCATTCATTGTAAACCTAACTTCTCTCCAAATGTATCAAATAGATACTGCTCTAATATTTGTACACTAAACTTCTCATTACGCCCAAGTGCAAATAATTCCCGATTTTTCGCTACGATAGTGTCTAACGGAATAGCTACATTATCCACTATTTTTGTAATTTCAATTATATTACTTTTCACATTGACTTCCGTTTTAAATTCAACATTCTCCAATACTATATGTGAACGTCTTCCTGATGCAAAAAAAGTAAAGTTAGGATTTTTAACGACGCCAATTTCACTCTCTAATGCATATAAATAATGAAAAATTATATCTCTATGTCCATCTTTTATTACTTTTTCATCCTTCTCATCATCTAAGTATTCTTTCAACTTCGTTGTAAATTCAAATCGAAAATCCACTTTTTTCACGCTCCTTTTTTCATTCTATACCGAATAAATATATTAATATAATTTTACCATATTGTAATACAAGTTCCTATAAAAAGTAAAAAATACGTTTGTAAAATCCCTAGTATTTCCGACGCCTTTATAAAATATATACACTAATTCAATATTAATTAATGAGTCGTTATATCCATTTAACCATATTGTTTCCATATTTTGAAACAATAGTATGCAATATTATATATCAATAAACTGTTTCTAATTCATCACTCTATATAATCATCGTTCCCTTTACTATTCCAATATATTTAAACTGTATTTTCTCTTTATTCATTACATTAGAGAAGGAATGTAACTCTCTTCTATCGAATTTTTACATAACAAAAATGATTAGGTGGTGCTTTACTATGAAATTAGCTGTCATTGGTGGTGGTGATTTACAAGATTTAAATCACTTTCATATTAATGAACGACTTATAGAATTAACAAATAAACAGTACCCAAAAATATTATTCATTCCAACAGCTAGTCATGATGATGAAAGCTATATAAAATTATTTTTAGACACGTTTGAAAACCAATTCCATTGTGATGTACAAATTTTACGTACAATAACCGATATACCTTCTAAATATGAAATAGATGAGATGATTCATTCAGCCGATTTCATTTACCTTGGTGGTGGAAACTATGTTGAAATGCTTACACAATGGAAAGAACATAAACTAGATGAGAAATTACTATTGGCTCTCGAGCAAGGAACACTCATTGCAGGGTATAGTGCTGGTGCTATGTGTTGGTTCACATCTAGTATCCGATCAGATTATGAAGGTTCTGGTTATGTAGAAAGTAACGGATGGGGGATTGTTAACAAAAGGTTTTGCCCACATTATAATCAATTAAATAGAATGAATGCTTTTCATTCCTTTTTACAAAATCACCAAGGTAATATAGAGGGGATTGCACTAGAAGATGATTGCGCTTTATATATTACAGAAGAATCCTTTGAAATTATCGGTGCACCAGAAAAAGCGTGGGAGTTTTATATGAGTGATAAAAAACTTATTAGACAACATTTTGATATCACTTTAAAAAGCTATTTATAAAGTGAAACTTTAATCAGTGGGGGTTTTCTTCATCCCCACTAATTATTAGCCCTCATCAATCAGGATTTTGCGAGATAAACATACGCTTCAAAAAAATGTCCCTAAGTATAATAACTTAGGGACATTTTCACTATTTAACTAACTAATCGTGTAATTCGTTTCTTCTGCCATGAAAGCTTATAATATGCATACTGTAATATGAGACTAACAATAAATGCTGCTGGGTATCCAATCCATATCCCTTCAATTCCAAGACTTGTATGGTAAGAAAGATAATATGCTACTGGTACTTCAACTAGCCAAATTGATACAACACCAATAACAGTTGGCCATAATACTGTACCACTCGCTCGCATTGTCGCACTAATAATTTGTGCATGACCGAAAATTAAATAACTCCATAATGTAATCATAACTAAACTATGAGCAATATCAATTGTAGTTTGACTCGTTAAAAATAGTGATAAAATGTCTCTTGAGAACAAGTAAATAAGAGATATTAACATACCACCGATAACATAGTTCATAATAATTCCAGCCTTTACAACTTTCTGCAATCGATCAAATTGATTTGCACCAATTGATTGTGCCGCAAAAATAGAGACTGTAATGCCAAGGCTAACGGCTGGCATTTGTACATAACTGGCAACTTGATTCACGACGCCATAAGCAGCTGTTGCATCCGAACCATAACGATTTACAAACGCGATTACCGCAATTTCAGATAATGAAACTAATATCATATTAATACTCGCTGGAATACCGAGTCGTAGCAATAGCTTTAACAACTCACCATCCATTCGAAGGTATTTCCTTACCGTTCCATCTAGTTGTAGTGGATGATTTTTCTTCTTTAAATACACTAGCATGACAATAAACGTAATAACTGTCGATATAACAGAAGCATATGCTGCTCCATACACATCTAATTTCGGAGCTCCTAGCCAGCCAAAAATAAGAATTGGTAATAAGATCATATTTAGCGCTGTACTTACAATTAAAAAGTAAAATGGCGTTTTAGAATCTCCTGTCCCTCTCATAAATGTTGTGTATGCAAAATATAAAAATAATACTGGCATCGATATAAATAAAATTCTTGCATAATGTACACTTATTTCAATTATATTTTCTGGCGTTCCCATTAGACGCATAATATCCATTGCAAAAATACTGCCTATTATCGCCAATGCAACTCCGATAATAAACGTAAATGTAAGTGTCGTACCAACGATAGCTTTTAAACGATCTTCATTTTTAGCGCCAAACGCCTGACCAATTAAAATAGAACTACCCGACCCAATTCCAATTACGAATGAAACGAGTAGGAAAAATAACGGAAAGAATGCTGATATAGCTGCTAAATCATTGACACCAAGCCATCTCCCTACTACGACCATACCAAATAATTGTCCAACTGATTGAAGTACATTACTTAATAATAGCGGTACTAAAAACATAGACATCGATTTCCAAATCGGTTTACTCTCACTTTCTAACTTATGTGACTCCACACCTTCTTTATTGTTATCTGTAGGTGGTTTCAAATTACATTTCTCCTTTTATTAAAAATCTTTTTTCCATCTCTATCTCTTTGTATAGTTGTTATAATGATTTGCTTCTATTCATTTTCTTTCCGCATTATTATAACTTCACCCAATATTGACTTCCATCTGCTGTTCTATCTAAAAATCCATATTCAATTAAATATCTTCTTAAAGTCACGAAATCTGGATATACATTTTCTAAAATTGTATTCACTTCTTTTTCGGAATACTTTTGATTACTATCAAACTTTTTCACTAAGTGACGTAATATAATTAATTTACGCTTTTGCTTCTTCGGAAATTTAGAAAGCGGGCCATCTAATCCATCTATAAAATGAGTTTTTAATACTTCATCATTTTCTTCTTCCGTAATATTGTATCGATCATCCACCATCGTTGCCGTTCTATGAATTGGTACAAATTTCGTTTGTACCTTCGATTTTTCTTCTGATAATTCCATTAACGCTAAAAATACTTTTGCTTGCTTCATCTTCTCTCGCAATGTAAAACGATGATTACGAATCGTCGATGTGCTACCGCCGTCCATCTCTTTTACAATTTCTTTATCATTCAGTCCCATATGGAAAAACTGAACCATCTTCTTTTGTAAATCGGTTAAACCAGTAAACTTCTTATCAAGATTTAATAAATAATCAAACATAGACGTATGCTCACTATGCATATGCAATTGGACAAACTTCTCTGCTTCATACAAAACTTGATTATGTTGATAAATAACTCCTTTAATAAACGCTTCTCCACATGCTAAACAAATATACTCCTCTGCTTCCTCATCAAACACATACCCTTTTTTCAGTTCCTCTACCGACGCATCCCAAAACTTCTCTGAAATATCGTTCACACTAAACACTCCTTCAAAATGTTTATTTAAAAACAAACAAATTACAATTACGTTTATTATCACTTCATCATCTTAACATACATAAATCAGACATTTCAATGTTTCGTTTACCTATTTTGCAAACTTTTATAAAATCATCTATAAATTTCTCAAATAACCGCTAACTATAATGAAATTATTATTCCATGGAGAAACTGTAATAACTTAATTAAAGTGATATCCGAAATGAAACAAACCCTCTATTTACCCCCTATCAAATATTCCATTTTAACTACAAAAAAGGCGCTTCCTTTTATGGAAGCACCCTTTCATCTTTTATATTTTTTGCAAACAACCTCTACTAAAACTTTACTTGTCTCTATAAATACATGTTTTCGGTTTCCATCCTCAACCATTTTATTTGAACAGCCACTCATAATCATTATACAACTAAATATGACTAGCGCTACATTTCTATTCTTATAAGCCACTTCATGCCACTCCACTATAAAAAAACTTTATTTACATTTATCCTATCAAAAAATTTTACACGAATAACAAACCCAAAAAATATGCAATCTTGCATATTTTTTGGGTTTCATTAAGATATTGTGATTTAATTTATTTAAAGAACACTTTTATCGAGGTGACTTACTTGAAATTTAAAGCAAAAAAAAATCCATTTCACGTCATTTTCATTATATTATTTATAATTATTTTTTTCATTTCACTATTCTTCCAAAATGAAAATTCTATTTTTTTTACTCTTATGATGCTGTTAAATATCGTGAATCTTTCTTCATTCTATTTTTCACACTATAATATAACGAAATCATCAATTGTTGTAAAACACGGTTTCATACTGCGCACTGAAATTCCATTTGAAGACATTCGTCACATTAAATACTCTGGCAAAAAACTCCGTTCAGAAAAATGGACTCGACAACAATTAGAAATTGATTACAATTTATTTGATTCCGTGAAAACTTTCGTACCACAAGACGAAGAAAAATTCATTTCACTCTTAAAAGAGAACTGCCCACATATAAAAGTAATCCATTCGACCACTACCAAATAATATTTCAGAACTTACAGTTGTGCAGTTGAAGAAAACATAAAAAGGGATTAAAATTTATATGTGAGAAAGAAGCCCAGATTCGAAATTTCGAATCTGGGCTTCTTCTATTATTCTTTTGGAGCGATCATTTTTTTCGGATCTACAATTTCGTCAAATTGCTCTTCTGTTAATAATCCCGATTGCAATGCTGCCTCTTTTAAAGTTAAACCATCTTTATGAGCATGTTTTGCAATTTTCGCTGCATTTTCATACCCAATATGAGGGTTTAATGCTGTAACAAGCATTAATGAACGATTCACGTTTTCGTTAATTACTTCTTCATCCGCTTCAATACCAACTGCACAATTATCATTAAACGAAACAATTGCATCTGCTAATAAGTGCGCTGATTGTAAGAAGTTATAAGCAATAACTGGTTTAAATACGTTTAACTCAAAATTCCCTTGGCTCGCAGCAAATCCGATTGTTGTATCATTTCCCATCACTTGCGCCACAACCATTGTTAACGCCTCACTTTGTGTTGGGTTTACTTTACCTGGCATAATCGAGCTTCCTGGCTCATTTGCTGGAATAATAATTTCTCCAAGACCACTACGTGGACCACTTGCAAGCCAACGTACATCGTTAGCAATCTTCATTAAATCAGCCGCTAATGCCTTTAATGCACCATGAGTATATACAACTTCATCATGGCTCGTTAATGCATGGAACTTATTTGGTGCAGAAATAAAGTTCTTACCTGTAAATTGGCTAATTTCCTCAGATACCATATCACCAAATTTAGGATGAGCATTAATACCCGTTCCAACTGCAGTACCACCAATTGCTAACTCTTTCATATATGTATTGCTCTCAGCAATCATACGCTCAGTTTTTTCAAGCATACGGTGCCATCCACTAATTTCTTGTCCCAAAGTTAACGGTGTTGCATCTTGTAAATGTGTACGACCGATTTTTATAATATGTTCAAATGCAGTTGCTTTTTCTGCTAAAGTTTCTTTTAACTTCGTAATTGCTGGTAATACGTGATTTTCTACCGCAATTACACATGCTACATGAAGCGCTGTTGGAAATGTATCGTTTGAACTTTGAGACATGTTCACATCATCATTCGGATGAATATGTACGTCAGATCCCTTTTCTTTCAAAATTTGATTCCCGCGGTTTGCAATTACTTCATTCACATTCATGTTAGATTGTGTACCACTACCCGTTTGCCATACAACAAGTGGAAAATGCTCATTCCATTTCCCTTCAATCACTTCATCAGCAGCTTCCACAATTGCTTTTGCTTTCTCTTCTGATAACTTCCCTAGTTTTTGATTGCTAAGGGCCGCACTTTTCTTTAAAATCGCAAATGCTTTTACAATTTCAAGCGGCATTTGCTCTGTTCCAATTGGGAAGTTCTCTTTACTTCTTTGTGTTTGCGCTGCCCATAATTTATCAGCCGGAACTTTTATTTCTCCTAATGTGTCTCTTTCAATTCTGTACTCCATTTTTTCATCCCCTTGAAAATTTAATACCTACATTTCTTATATTAACAGACTTCCCTTCAAATGATAAGAATTCTCACTCGTATATATAAATATTTGATATTTATTTTTTAAAATTCCTCTTGACCTAAACTTAAGTTTAGGCTGTATCCTTTCCATTGTGACCTACTAAAAAGATACTGGAGGAATTCAATATGAAAAAATACGCTTTTGTAACAGGTGCAAATAAAGGAATTGGATATGAACTCGTTCGCCAATTAGCAGAGAAAGGCTATCACGTATTTTTAGGTGCTCGCAATGAACAACTTGGTCAAGAAGCTGTGAAATCTTTAAATATTTCCAACGTTTCTTATGTTCAAGTAGATATTTCAAATTCACAATCCATTCAAAAAGCAATGAAAAAAATGTATGAAACGACTGATCACTTAGATTTACTAATCAATAACGCAGGTATAGCACTAGACTTCAATACGCTACCTAGCAAATTAAATATTGAAACTTTACGTCAAGGATTTGAAATTAACTTTTTTGGAACTTTCCAAATGATGCAAGCCTTTTTACCATCATTAAAGAAGTCAAACAACAGCAAAATAATAAATGTAACAACTGACATGGCTTCACAAACAATGTTCGCTAATGGTGAAACACATCCAATTAATGCTTTAGGATATAATTCTTCAAAAACAGCTATTAACGCTTTAACATTAGCTTTTAGCAAAGAATTTGGTACTAACGGTCCAGCAGTTTTCGGGGTAACACCTGGTTTTACAACTACCGACCTTAATGGAAATGCACCTGGTGGCCATACAACCAATGAAAGTGCTAAGATTATTATTAAATATGCATTAAGTGCAACAAACTATAATGGTAAAATATTAAATAAAAACGGAATTATACCCTGGTAACAAGAGGATGAATCACATGTATTATACAATTGGTCAAGTCGCCAAAATGCACCACTTAACTATTTCTCAAATACATTATTACGATCGACAAGGACTGTTCCCTTTTCTTCAAAGAAATGAAAAAAGAGATCGAGTTTTTAACGAAGAAGCACTCAAATATTTAGAGATGATTTTATGTTTAAAAGAAACTGGTATGCCTATTCAAAAAATAAAACAATTTATTGACTGGTCCATGGATGGAGAATCTACTATCCTTCAACGATTAGAATTAATGAAACAACAAAAGATAAATGTTTTACAGCACATTAAAGATACTGAAAAGAACTTAAAAAAGATACAACAAAAAATCACTAAATATGAGCATGAAATAACCTCAATAGCTCAAAATACAAAATAAAAAAATCACCTTCTACAATGTGTAGAAGGTGATTTTTCATTTATGATGCTTGCTTTCCTTTATCCGCATCATCTACATACCAAATGAACTTGCCTGTATATCCGTAAATAACTGCTAAAATTAACGATACAAAACTTAACCACATAAATGGAATATATGATAACGTTGCTACACCTAAAATACCAGCCATAAAAATACCATTATCCGACCATGGAACCATACCTGAAGTTAACGTTCCACCTACTTCTGAGTTACGTGCTAATACACGACGGTCTATTTTTAGTTTATCATAGCTATCTTCCATAATTTTCGGCGTTAAAATAAGTGATACGTACATCGCACAACCAAATACGTTCGCTAAAAATGCAACGATTAATGTAGACAACGTTACATTACCTGCAGAATTTAATTTCTTCTCAAATTTCGATACGATTACTTTAAGAACACCTAGCTTTTCAAGTAATCCACCAAAACCTAAGCCAAATATAATAACGGCTACTGAGCCAAGCATACCGTTAATTCCACCACGGTTTAATAACTTATCGACAAACTCAACACCAGATTGAATTGAGAATCCATTATAAGCTGTTCCAATTGCCTCTCCAAAGTTCATCCCTTGGAAAAGAGTTGCCCAAATTGCACCGATTAAAGCTCCCATTGCAATTGTTGGCATCGACGGTTTCTTCATTGCTAATAGAACGATAACAATGACCGCTGGAACAAGCATCCATATTTTAATATCAAATTGCTTTAATAAAGCTTCTTTTAAAAACTCTACTCGGTTCAAATCTACATTATCCCCGCCGTACATCCAGCCAGCTACAGTAAACATAATACTAGTAATAATATACGCCGGAACGTCTAATACAAGCATAGCTCGAACGTGAGCAATAACATCTACTTTTGCCATAGAAGCTGCAAGAACTGTACTATCAGAAAGTGGTGATAATTTATCTCCGAAATAAGCTCCTGAAAGAACTGCACCAGCAACAAGCGGAAGTGGTAATCCAAGCCCTTCACCAATCGCCATCATAGCTATACCAGCTGTTCCAACTGTTCCCCATGATGTTCCGGTCGCAATAGAAGTTATAGAACAAATAATTAAAGTTGCCAGTAAGAATATGCTTGGGTGGATAAATTCTAATCCATAATAAATTAATGTTGGTACAACCCCACCAGCAATCCATGTTCCAATTAAAGCCCCTACTGCAACTAAAATAAGAATAGCTTCTAATCCATTAGAAATTCCTTTTGTAATTGCATCTTGCAATTCTTGATAACGAAATCCTAACCTTAATCCAAGCGCAATAACTAAAAACCATGAAATAAACAGCGCTAATTGAATTGGGAGATCAAAAATCGTTTGGAAGGAAAAGACGACAGCAAGAAATAGCATTAAAAGAACGATAATTTCTGGTATCGATGGTAATCTTACACTTTTCATTTTTTTCTCTCCTTACAAGTCGATAACATGATGTATGTCGTCTTACATGTATGTAGTATACAATTAGCGAAGACAAAACAAAATTTTCATATTATTTCGATTTATTTTTTCAGTATAATATATTGGACACCTTTTCTATTGTAAAAGTAGATGTTACTTTTCGCAATGGAAAATATAAAAAATGTTACATTTTTATTTAGATAGAATAATCTAAGAATAACTTTTTTAATATTTGCCACAATAAGATTTTTTACTATTATCTTCACCTTTTAAGGACTACCATTTTTCTCCCCAAAAAAAGCACACATCATTAAAATGATGCATGCTCCACTTTTATTTATACAAATTTTGTATTTCTTCTTTATTTTTAAGTATCTCCGAAAACTTATCACTACACCCTTTTGGAAATAATACTCCGAGTCCGTATGAATGTCCAAACTGAAAATGAGGGTGCTTCGCCTTGATCTCATCCCAAAACTTATACACGCCAAAATCACCACTTCTCACTTCAATATCATGAAATAATACAATACCGTTTTTGGCAACTTTAGGTAACCACGTTTTATAATCATGAGAAACAGCTTCATACGTATGATAGCCATCAATATGCAAAAGATTTATCGTTTCATCTTGAAACTGATCTATAGCATCATCAAAAGTAGACCGAATTAATTTTCCTATATTAAGGTAGTTAGCACTCACAACTTTTTCTACTATTTGAAAAACCCCTTCTCCATATGGACCTGTATGCCCATCTCCAGCCCAAGTATCTACAGCAAAACATTTTGTAGTTAACCCACCATCTTTTACTCCCTGACAAAAACTGAAGAAGGAAGCACCTAGATGTGTACCTAACTCAACTAAAGTTGCTGGTTTTTCAAATCGTACTAAGTCATATGCGAAATTCAAATGCCCACTCCACGCAGATTGTGACCGAATAATAGGACTAAATTTTTCAAAGTCAAACGATGGTTTATGAGTAACCCAGTTCATTGCATATCTCCTTATACACATATTTTTAACAAACCAAATTACTCTTATCTTTATTTTTTTATCGTCATGATTATGATTCTATTTCATGAAAATATAAAGAATTTATTCTTTTCTATTGAGGTAAAGCATCATATACATATGGGTCAGTTGGCTTATTAATTTTCTCGATTTTGTTTACTTTTACAAGTGGAAAGACTGTTCCTTTATATGTCGTTTCATCTAATAATCCTGTTATTTCCACCCATGTTTCTTCTGGAATTTTTTCAACGTTTCGCCCAGTGACAATCATCCCCCAGACTGATGCATCCGCAATACAACAAGTTATGCCATATCGAGCCACTACTGCTTTATTACCCGTCACATCTTTATCCTTATATATAAACCCTAAGAATGTAATTTCTTTCCCTTTAAACCAATTAACATTTTGACCAATTACATTCATTGTTTGAACATAATCCTTATCCTTTACTTGTAGTTTACGCTGTCCTAACATACTTTTTACTACTTGCTCTTCCGTTTCATAAGTCGTTGATAAATTTGATGTTTCTTCTGGATCAACTGATACTTCTCGCCCATCAAAATTAACCTGTTTCCCCTCTTTTTCGTTCCTTTCCATACTTCTCGCCTGTACACTTTGATTCATACCCCTTTTTCCTGCTAAACTTCCATCAATTGTTACACTTCCAAAGAGAAAAGCACTAACTATCGGAACAACAAATAAAACATATACAAAGAAACTTTTTATCCCTGATTTTGATGTTTTATGATGTTTACAACAATTACAATCATGCTGTTTTTCTCTTCCATCTCCCCAAACTTGTACAGTACCCAAAATTAAAATTACTACAAAAGCTATATACGTAAATTTGATCATTTTTGGAGCGATAAAATTATAAATATTCCCTGTTACAAGTAGTTTAAATAAGAGCATTGCTAAACCAATTAAAATAATGCCACGTATATAGCGATGATACGCCTTCTGCTCCTCTTTCTCCATTCTTTCTCACCTCCTATAACATTATGATTTGCACGATGGTATACACAGATACAATGACAATTCCCATCAAAAAGAATACAAATCTCTTTTGAAAATACGCAAATAGCATTAACGTATTTTTCATATCAAGCATAGGCCCAAACACAAGAAATGCGAGAAGTGCCTTTACCGAGAAAACATGTCCAAAAGATGCCGCTATAAAAGCATCGGCTACAGAGCAAATTGATAAAACATAACCAAATCCCATCATAATAACGGGAGCAATTACTTCATTATGTGCTACTGCATCCAGTACATTCCGATCAAAAAACGTTTGAAATACACTTGCTAAAAAAGCACCAATCAATAAATACTTACCAGTATCAAAAAACTCATCTACAGTGTGATTCATAACATCTTTCCAACTCTTTTTTTTGCTTGTTTGAACTGAAACCTCTATGTCTTTTAAAACATTTCTTTCGCGATAGCGATAATACACAATTAGACCTATGAATAGAGCAACTAGAATTGTTATCCCAAAGCGTGCATATACAACGTAATCATTTTTTTGAAACGCATATACAGTAGATAAAAGAACAACTGGATTCATAATGGGTGCACTCAGTAAAATAACAATGCCTACATGAAGTGGTAACCCCTTTTGAATGAGCCTTCTTACAATTGGTATAATGACACATTCACACATTGGAAAAAGAACTCCCACAAATACTGCTGGAATCATTGCAACAATCGGAGATTTCGGCAGTATTTTTTGAATCATATCTTCCGTCACAAACACTTGAATAAATGAAGAAACAATTACCCCTAATAAAATAAAGGGGATTGCTTCAAAAATGATACTTAAAAACACCGTATTCACATTCAACCATTCTTGCGACATATTTTTGTGCAAATTTACTAGACTTGTAAAATCTACAAAAAATAATAAAAAGAGAAACATAGCGATAAGAGCTATGCCTATTAATTCTTTTGAAACTCTATTAAAGACCAAGCTTCTCGCCTCCATTTTATTTATTTGTAAACATGCGCTTGTCCAAATGCTTCATACTACAGCATAAATTTTATAGTCTATTTCTATTCTTAAATCGTAATCATTATGATTTATTATTGATTTTTCCTTTCCCATCATTTATTATAAAACGTAATGATTACGATTTGAAGGAGAGATTATTTCATGAAAAAAGTACCTATCACTGTATTAAGTGGTTTTTTAGGATCTGGAAAAACTACCTTACTACATCACATTTTGACTAATAAGAACAACTTAAAAGTAGCTGTTATCGTTAATGATATGAGCGAAGTAAACATTGATGCGTCCCTTATAAAAAAAGGTGGTTTTTCACGCACAGAGGAAAAACTAGTAGAAATTCAAAATGGTTGTATTTGTTGTACACTACGAGAAGATTTAATGATAGAAGTGAATCGTCTTGTTGAAAATGGTGATATTGACTATATTATTATTGAATCTTCTGGTATAAGTGAGCCTATTCCAGTTGCCCAAACCTTTACTTATACAGATGAAGTTCTTAACATTGATTTAACGAAAAATTGTCACCTCGATACGATGGTTACAGTTGTAGATGCACATAGATTTTGGGATGATTTTGCAGATGGAGAAAGTTTGCTAGACCGAAAACAGGCAATCGATGAAACTGATACTCGGGAAGTTATTGATTTATTAATAGATCAAATTGAGTTTGCAAATGTAATTATTCTTAATAAGATAGACCTACTAGAAAAAGAAGATGTGATAGAACTCCATCATTTACTAAAGAAATTAAATCCTAGCGCCAAGGTTATTGAATCTTCATTTAGCAAAGTACCATTGCAAGAAGTTTTAAACACAAATTTATTTAATTATGAAGAGGCCAGTCAATCGGCTGGCTGGATGCAAGAATTAAATAGTGACCATCATACACCTGAAACGGAAGAATACGGTATTCATTCCTTTGTGTACCGTCGTAAATATCCTTTTCATCCTGAACGCCTTATGAATTGGCTAGGAAAATGGCCATTAGATGTTGTAAGAGCGAAAGGATTTTTCTGGCTCGCCTCTCGTAATACTATGATAGGGCTTCTATCACAAGCTGGTTCCTCTATTACAATTCAAGGTGCTGGTGAATGGATAGCGGCATTACCTGAGGCGGAAAAAAATCAAATCATTACAGAAGAACCCGAAGTATTGAAAAACTGGGATGAACAATATGGAGATCGAATAACTGAACTCGTATTTATCGGAATTGACATGGATCGTTCTTTAATTGAACAATCATTAGATAGTTGTCTATTAACAGAAAAAGAAATGAAACAAGATTGGAATAACTTTGTTGATCCTATTCCAGCTTTTACTTATACTTCATAACAAAGTGAAAAAAGGCTTCCATAGCATGGAGCCTTTTTTCACTTTGTAGTACTCTTATTTAACATATTTGCTTTCATAAGAAACACCATTGTACCGAAAACAATTAAGGTAGCATATACGACACCAACTACATCACCTATTTTTTCTAAGCCAAACGGTAATAGTATAGTAGCAACTCCGACTATATAGGAAAATACTCCTGAAAGCTTCGCTAATTTATTTTTATCTCCAACAAACGTTTCTTCTTGATATCCTGCTAGCAAAAACAATCTCTTTTTCACATATATTTGATACCCTAAAAAAATGATAAGTAATCCAACAAATAAACAAACCAAAAATCCTGCTAGCATTTCAATACCGCCCTCTCTACAATATTTTACCACGTACAAAAAAAATTTCGTCTCCATTATTAATAACTTTTCATTTAATTAGAAGTTTCAGTTTATTGATGCTCTTTTTTGTGATATATTGCATATTGTATCCAATATATATTTTTGGAAGGAGGATTATATGTCTTATGGATCCAAATCGATTAAAAGGAATTATAATGGTCATAATCGGTGCTTGTTTATGGGGCTTGTCCGGAACAGCTGCGCAACAACTTTTTCAATATGAAAATGTTTCAACCGAATGGTTAGTTACGATCCGTTTGCTTATATCTGGGGTTATTCTACTCATTATCTCATCATTCGGAACGAGAAAAAAAGAGATTTTTACCATCTGGAAGCAAAAATCCGACGCTAGTAAAATGATTTTGTTCGGTCTTTTCGGCATGCTTGCTGTACAGTATACGTACTTCGCCTCTATTAAAGAAGGAAACGCTGCTGTTGCAACTTTGTTACAATATTTAGCCCCTATATTTATCACTGTATACTTACTTTTCAAATGGAACGTTCGTCCATCAAAAATTGATTATATTTCAATTACACTCTCATTAGTAGGGACTTTTCTCTTATTAACAAACGGGTCTATGCATAACTTAGCTGTATCTACACCAGCTATCATTTGGGGCATTTTATCTGGACTATCTCTTGCATTTTATAGTTTGTATTCAAAAAAATTGTTAGAAAAGTGGTCTTCATCTGTTATCGTTGGCTGGGGTATGATTATTGGGGGTATTAGTGTAACGATTTTACACTTTGTTTCCACAAACGAATTCATTTTATTATCCACTATAAAGTATGTAAAACTAAGTACCCTCCCGCTCATTACATTTGTAGTCATTTTCGGGACACTCATAGCATTTTATTTGTACTTAGATAGTATAAGATACCTTACGCCGAAAGAAACAACGTTATTTGGTTGTACAGAGCCGCTCGCAGCTATTATTTCTTCCGTACTTATTTTGCACGTACCGTTTCAATCTTTTCAGTTATTAGGTGCTTTTTGTGTCATTGTAATGGTGCTTATATTAAGCCAAAAGCCGGATGAAGGAAAACCGAAGCTAAAACTTATGAGTAGAAAAAAACAAAACATACAATGAAAGGATTGAATTATTTATGCCTGTCCCTCAAAATTATAAAAAACCTGGAAGAGTTTCCGCAAAGTCACTCGTTTTAACCCAACTACAAGATTGGATTATAGAAGGTGTATTACAACCAGATGAAAAAATTAATGATGGGGAATTGGCGGAAGCACTAGGTGTAAGCAGAACACCAGTTAGAGAAGCTTTACAAATTTTAGAGCTTTCTGGGCTAGTAGAAATGATTCCCGGTCAAAAAACGAAAATTGCTCCTATTAAATTAGAAGACGTATCTATCATTTATGAGACGCTGGCCGGTCTTCACTCAATTATAGGAAAACAAGCACTTCAAAAAGTTACAGATGCTGATATTAAACTACTTTCCGAGATAAATGATACTTTTCAACAATCTATACATGAAAAAGATTCAAAAAAAGCTTTAAAACTAGATATACAATTTCACAATACAATTACTTCTATTGCTAAAAACCGATATATTGAACCTTTTCTAGAAAATATGCAGCTTCACGTTTTACGACTTGAATATTTGTTTTTCCAAAACTTTGTGCCTGCAAGTCAATCTATTAAAGAACATCACTCTATCATTCAAGCACTTCAAAAGCAGGACGAAAAACAAATGGAACAAATGATGGCTCAAAACTGGCTCCGTCCCATGAAAGAAATACAAAAAATGATTTCTATGAAAGAATAAGAAAGCTGGTTACACAAAAGTGTAACCAGCTCCCTCTTTACTAATCTATATGCTATGCCTGAATATTCGCGTAATATTCAATATCTTCGTACTCTTTTTCCAATTCCTCTAAAGATAGCTCGTATAATTGTCTGTCGCGAATCTTAAACACCCCTGCTCCAATTAACTCATCAATTAAATGCCTCTTACGATTTTCAACAGCAAAACGGAGTTGACTACTCATCTTTTAAAAAACTCCTTTCTACGATCATTGAAAATGATAATCTTTATCAATTACCACTTTTGATTATAAAAGATGATTCTTAATAAGTAAAGTAATCTTATGAAATATTTACCTTACAAAGTATTTGTGGCCACATTATATATATGTATGCCCTGCGAAAAATGTTATGACACTTTTTCTGATCCTTTTTCTTTCATACTTTGCAAGTTGTCTCGCTATGATAAAACTCACCTTCTATTTCTACTTGGATAGTGACATGTTCTACATGAAACTTCTCCTTTAATACATCCGTAGCCTCTTTTAATACACTTTGCGTTTCATTACCTTTTATAATCAGGTGGCAAGTTAATACTTGAAAATCCGATGTGACAGACCATATGTGCAAATCATGAACTTCTTTTACAATCGCAATCGTTAATAATGTATTTTTCACCTCATCCATATCTATGTGCTGCGGTGCACCTTCCATTAATATATGGACTGTATCACGTGTTACACGCCACCCACTAATAATGACTAAAATAGACACAAGAATACTAGCAATTGCGTCTGCAACATTCCATCCGAAAAATTTAATAAGTAACGCAGCAATAATCGCTCCAACTGACCCTAATAGATCACCTAGTACGTGTAAGAAAGCACTTCTTAAGTTCAAATTACCTTTCACATCTCCGCCTCTCATTAATATCCAAGCTGATAAAATATTAATAAGCAAACCAAGTACAGCAATAATGAGCATCCCATTACTAGCAATCTCAACTGGTTCTTTAAAACGACGAATTGCTTCAATAAAAATGTATATAGAAATGACGATAAGAACGACACCGTTACATAATGCCGCTAACATTTCGACGCGCTTATACCCGTATGTTTTTGCAGTCGTCGCTGCTTTTTCTCCAAGCTTAAACGCAAGTAAACTTAAAGCCAAGGATACTGCATCACTTAACATATGCCCCGCGTCAGATAATAGTGCTAAACTATTTGTTACAAATCCGCCAATAACTTCAGCAACCATAAAGCTTGTTGTTAGTAAGAATGCAAGTAGTAACGCCTTTTTATTTTTAGAATGCCCGTGATCATGTGAATGTCCCATACTTATACTCCTTTAAGTGCCATATCTGTATGTTAGTATGAAACAAACTCCCCATCTTTATCCCGAATTGACCGCCCGTAAACCCCGCTTCCTCTGTATACACACTTCGCTACTTTTTAAACAATCCCTTTTTCTCAAATAAAAACAAGACTACTTCTTTTTTATTTTCATATTGTTTACTATTGAAAGAAATTTTAAGGAGGTTACGAAAATGAAACGTTTATTTCTCTGTATGGAGCGTGAACTTGTTGTAGTGAAAGAACAAGATGGTAACTACGAAACGACTTGTCACTTGCAAAATATGCAACCTACCTGTATTGCCGTTGATCCGTTCCAACAAAATCGCATATATTGCGGAACATTTGGACGAGGTTTATGGTTAAGCGACGATGGCGGAGATTCGTGGAGACCAATTGGGGATTCCTATCGTTACTTTGATTTCCCTAAAGATGATGGTATTTTACACTCCTCTATCACTTCTATAACGATAAGCCCTAATGAACAAGTTAGCGGATATGGAGTCGTTTATGTAGGGACTGAACCGAGTGCTTTATTCCGTTCAGAAAACGGTGGTGAAACGTGGACGGAACTTAAAAATATGAAATCATTATTATCTTCTTATACGTGGGCTTTCCCGCCTAGACCTTTTACTCATCACGTACGCTGGATTACAGTTGATCCAAACAATCCCAATACAATTCACGTTTCAATCGAAGCTGGTGCTGTAATTCAAAGTAACGATAAAGGGCATACATGGATTGATAAAAAATTCGGTGCTCCTATCGACGCCCATCAATTACTCATGCACCCCGAAGCCCCCAATCGCCTTTATGCATCATGTGGTGACGGATTTATGGGCGGACCTGATCGTGCCTATCTTGAAAGTTATAACAGCGGAAACAGCTGGATCTCATGTAGTGAAGGACTTGAGCATCATTATTTATACAGCATGGCTATCGATCCAGCTGATTGCGATACTGTTCTCGTTTCTGCTGCGCCAAGTGCCGATCTCGCTCATCACCGTATTCCTTATGAATCTTATATATATCGAAAAACGAAAGATACTCCTTTTAAGCAAGTACAGCAAGGACTATCGTCTGCAATCGGTACAGTTATTTCGATGTTTGCGACAAATCCAGCAGAACCACATACGTTTTACACTTTAAATAACAATGGCGTCTTTCAATCCAATGATAGCGGCGAATCGTGGGAACAACTAAACATTCCGTGGAAAGATGAGTATAAAACGCAGCATCCGTATGCTTTACTCGTAACTAGTTTTTAACGAAAAAGAGACTGCCTAATGTTTTTAGGCAGTCTCTCTTTTATTTCTTTAAATCAATTACGATATCATCTAGAACAATATCTTTACTCTTCGCTTCTTTTTTCGGCACTTCAATTTTCTTCTCTTTTCCATTCACATACTCCACTCCACCATGATTTTCAGGTGTATGAACTCGTAAGTGTACGCGAGGTGTAACGATAAGCTTTGTTGCATTTTCGTTCAATTTTTGAAATGTAGCACTCCATCGAATATTGTAAGGATCGTTGCCACTTCCTCCATTTCCTTCACCCGAATAATCATTCCCTAGATCATCCTTAACCGTCAATTCAACATCTACACTATCCCATTCTTTCCTCGCACCCTTAGAAACTTCTTGATTGTAATAAAGAATAAACGAAACCGGCGACATTGCGACCTTTTCCATATTTGCCTTTATACCTTCTTTTTCCGAACTTTCACCAATTGTTCTCTCTTTACTATCCATTGATTTTACAGTTAACGCGAAATTCCAATTACCTTGTATTGATTTTTCCCTATCTGGCATCTCTATTCCCTCTATATTCCATCTAAAATTTACTTTGTCCTTTTTATTACTATCATGGTGCGTCGTTGTTACCATACCTACATACTTTTTTTCAGTAACTTTAGTCATTTTCCCACTTCCTGAACTACCATGGGCGTCCATTATATCCAATCCGCCTAATATAATAGGATCATCCCCTAAGTCTTGCTCACTTTCCAGTGAATACGTTATAGATAATGTTCTGCCATCAGAAATTACATCATTAATTATAACCTTAACCCCATTACTCTCTCTCGTCATATTCAATTCAGTCGAAAACTCTTTATAATTTTCATATAGCCCTGTTCTACCATTATCTAAAAATCGGAATATGTCCCCTACTATTGGTAGTCCTCCAGCGTATGTAGGAAATCCTATGCCTAGCATGGCAACCGATACGCCGACTAAAATAGATGCAGCAGCGACACCCTTTTTCCAACTTTTCATCTTTTTCTTCGTACGTATCGATTGTTTTACATTGCGCTTCACTTTTTCTTTTTCAATTTCAGAAGCCTCAATTTCCTCAAGTTCTTTTTCATCTATATCAATATCATTTAATAGTTCATAAATGTCTTTCATATTGCACTACCTCCAAAACTAATTTTCGTAGCATTTTGTTGTAGTTTCTTTTTTCCACGGTACACACGATTATCTATTGCCGCCCTGGTTAATCCTAATTTCTCTCCGATTTCCTCTGTCTTCATACCGAGGAGATATTTCATAATGAATACCTTTTGATTTAACGGTTCTAATTGATTAATAAGCTGCATTAATTCTTCTCTATCTTCCATAACGATTAGTTCGTCTTCAGCTGACCTTTCCGTACTGATATGAAACTCATCTGAACCAATTTCTACTTTTTTAGTTGCTTTCCGGTAATAATCAATCGCCTTAAATTTCGCAATTGCCGCTATCCATTTTTTAAAGTCACTCGGCTCTCCGTGAAATTTATTTGCGTTATTCCAAATGGAAAGAAATATATCGTTTACACATTCCTCTATGAGTCCATCATTTTGAACCGGAAGAAGAACTTTGTGCGTGATTCCTTTTATGAGTGGTAAGTATGTATCGACAACGAATTCTAGTGCATCTTCTTTTTGCCGTTGTAATCTTTTTATAAAATTTTTCTCATTTGATTTCATGTAGCGATTCCCCTTATTTTTTTGTAAAAGCTTTTACACCCTATATAACGTCTTACAAAATATTTTCTCTCATCTTTTTTTATTTTTTGTATGTTATGGAATACTTTCCCTAAGCCATTGTCTCACATAACTATGTATTACAAGAAAATTTTCTCAAGTCTGCCTTTTAATTAATGTAGTACACTATTTATATAGCTATTTTTTAACTTAGTGTACATTTTATTTCATTAATCTACTTTTTAACATTTTAAATTAGGAGATGAGATGTGTATGTGTGGAATTACAGGTTGGGTAAATTGGAATAAGGATCTTTCCAATGAACATGGTATTTTAGAAAAGATGGCAAATAGTATTCAGCATCGTGGTCCTGATGCTGAAGGATTTTGGTTTTCACCACGTGCGGCCTTTGCACACCGGCGATTAATTGTAATTGATCCAGAAGGCGGGACACAACCAAAAACATTCCGTACTGGTGATTATACGTATGCTCTTACTTATAATGGAGAAATTTATAATTTCCGTGAGCTGAGAGAGCAACTTCAAAAATGTGGACATACATTTGAAACTCATTCAGATACAGAAGTGTTACTACATGCTTATTTAGAATGGAAAGAAGACTGCGTACAACATTTAAATGGAATTTTCGCTTTCGCCTTATGGGATGATCAGAAACAACAATTGTTTTTAGCACGCGATCATTTAGGTGTAAAACCACTTTTTTATACAGAAAGAAATGAAAGTATTATTTTCGGATCTGAAATTAAAGCATTATTAGCGCATCCATCTGTCCCTGCTGAAATTGATACGGATGGAATAAATGAAATATTTGGATTAGGGTTATTTCGAACTCCAGGATGTGGTGTGTTTAAGCATATTCAAGAAGTACGTGCTGGACATTCTATAACATTTACACGTGATAAAAAAGTAGTTACGAAGTATTGGAACTTAGAAAGTAAGATCCATATAGACTCTATAGAAGATACATCTTCTCATATTTTATCTATTTTACAAGATACAGTAAAAAGACAATTAATTGCCGATGTTCCGCTCGTTTGTATGTTATCAGGCGGATTAGATTCTAGTGGTATTACTGCACTTGCGGGGAAAGAATTTGCAGAGGAACACAAAACACTTCACACATATTCAATCGACTTTTTAAATAGCGCGAAAGATTTCGAACTGACATTTGCTCGAACTGGTCTAGATGCTCCTTGGGTAAAACGTGTTTCTGAACATGTAGGGACGTCGCATCATGACATTATTGTGAATGCTGAAGAATTAGCAAATCACTTATTCGTTCCCCTTCATGCGAAAGACTTACCAAGTGCAGGCGAAATGGAAACTTCACTATATTTACTATTTTGCGAAATGAAAAAAGATGCAACTGTAGCTTTATCCGGGGAATCTGCCGATGAAGTATTCGGTGGGTATCCTTGGTTTCATCAAGAAGAACTATTATATGTAGATAAGTTTCCGTGGTTAACAAACTGGAAAAACACATCTTCTCTATTATTAAACGACGTATCAAAGCAATGTAATCCTGAGCATTATATTCATACACGATTCCATGAAGCAGTTCTTGAAGTACCTACTCTTGAAGGGGAAAGTAAAAAATCCGCGAAACAACGCCAAATGTTTTATTTATTTTTAACGAGATTTCTCCCGTTCTTACTTGATCGTAAAGACCGTATGAGCATGTCTGTAGGATTTGAAGTTCGTGTGCCGTTTTGCGATTATAGATTAGTTGAATATTTATGGAACGTTCCTTTCAACATAAAAAGTATTGATAATATTGAAAAAGGCATTTTACGTAGAGCACTAAAACCAGCTTTACCTGACGATATACGAAATAGAAGAAAAAGCGCTTATCCAACTTCACAAGACCCACACTACTTACAAACGATTCGTAATTTAACACTTGATATGTGTAGTAATAAAAACAATCCTATTTTCTCACTCATTAACCATTCCATTCTACTTTCAATTGCTGATCAAAGTAATAAAGAGATTAACACTTTTGAAGCGAGGAGTGCTATGGAGTATATGCTACAAGTAAATGAATGGTTGAAAACGTATCATATTCATATTGCTTAACAAAAAGGAGTTCAAGGACAACAAACCTTGAACTCCTTTTTGTTATTAATTAGCGCATTGTTTATTTTCAGTATCGATAGACCATCCGATAATCGTGGCACAATCTCTACCTTTCCACTGCAGTACATTTGTTAATACCGGCTCAATTTGTAAGCTATTTCCGTCGTGTAATATTTCTACTAAAGATTGATCATCATCAAACCTTCGTTTATCACACTCTAAAATACCGTCCGTTGCCATTACAATGTGATTCGTACCTTTTTCTAATCCCCTCACACCTGAAGTAAAACAAGGTGTATTTGCTGCGAAAATATTTTTCCTGCCAATATATTCGTAATTCTTCCGTTTATTTAATCGTCCTTTTCCATTCTTCGTTTGCTCAGAATGGAATAAGTATGCGAAACAATCACCAACTGATAGCCAATATAAGAACTCGCCTTTTCGCAAACAAATTAAACATGCAAGTTCTTCATCATTTTGATCACATTTTTCAATAAATAACTCATCTGTGAATAACGCTAATAAGTACATATGTGTATGATGAAAAGCTAAATGTATTGGGTATGAAAATAATTCTTTTAGTTTCTCTTTTCTTTCTGAAATTGCTTCTATTATATAATGGATATTTTTCGTTTTATGATGTGTATCAAAAATCATAACAAATTCAAATTGTAATTCAGGATCCCACCAAGCAAGCACCGCATCTCCTCTTTCATATGCATCACTTTCTTGGTTTCCACCGTATACGCCGACTGAAAGAGGACCACATTTTTCAACATGTATTTCATCTACATACATCTGTTCATGACTAATCCATTTAAATGTATTCACAGCTATCATCCTCTCTCTTGCTAAATGTATACCTTTACACATAGATTACCTTATATTTCAATAAAAATAAACTTTTTCAATATTTTTTATCCAAATAAAAGGATTTTATTTCTGTATTAACGAATATATCTTATTATACGATATAAAAACAGGGGGATTTATTATTATGAAAGACATCAATCAACATTGGGAGAGCATTTATTATCACTTACGATGTGAATATGAGGACAACCTTTCCCACCAAGCAATTCGTATTTTACAAATCGTTTCCCGTGAGAAAAATATAACAATTGGAAAAGTTGCTTCTGAGCTTAGTCTCTCTCATAACACAGCATCTGAACACGTAAAGCGCCTTATTCAAAAGGATTTCCTCCTTAAAGAGAGAAATAAACAAGATGAAAGGGTCGTAAATCTTACATTAACAACCGAAGGAATGGAAGTATTAGAAAAGCATACTTTACTAGATAAAGAAAAGATAAAAATATTAGAATCACAGTTATCAAAAGAAGAACAACAATTAATTGAAAAAGCCTTTTCTTTATTAGCGAAGGAGGCAAAATATGCATTTCCTCGTTAAAGTTATCGTTTCGGCACTTATTATCGGTATCATTACTGAAGTCGCTAAACATTATAGTACGATAGGCGGCTTTATCGCTGCCCTTCCTCTTGTCAGTTTACTTAGTCTATTTTGGATTTCTTTCGAAGGTGGCAACAAACAAGAATTGAGTCAATTTGCTTTAGGTGTATTATATGGATTTCCTGCATCAGCACTACTACTATTTATCGTCTATATTAGTTTAAAAAATTCATTTGCACTTAGTACATCTGTCCTACTCGGTATAGGTGCTTGGTGTATCGTTTTTGCTTGCCAAAAATTATTTCAAACTTAGGAGGAATTATTATTCATAAATTTGTAGAGATATTGGGACAAAATATAGAAGTATATATAAAAGGAAGTAGTAAACAAACTATAGTCATTCAAACTGGAATGACTTGCTCCTTTTATGATTGGCTTCCCATTATGAAAAAGCTTTCCGAGCACTTTACAGTCGTTTCATACCATCGCCCAGGTTACGGAAAAAGTGAGTTGGGAATGTATCCGCGTACTACGATACAAGTAGCAAAAGAACTACATATGTTACTAGACAAACTATATATTCATGAGCCAATCATTCTAATCGGTCATTCCTATGGAGGATTATGTGCACAACATTTTGCGATGTTACATGAAGATAGGCTACAAGCACTTCTTTTAGTTGATTCTACTTCCATGAACTTACACCGATTAGACGAACTTCATTTACCGATTTCTGATCAAACTGATTCTGATGATATGTGGCTTCAAAAATATAATACGTACTCCAAAATGGATGTCGACACACTTTATAATGAACAAAAACCTATGCTCGTCAACAAACCAAAACATTATATAGAATTCTCTACATCACCCTCATTATATAAAGCGACGGTTTCTGAACTATCCGAGTGGAAAAACTGTGCTCGTTCAATAAAAGAGCTGGATATAATATTAGAAATACCATTAATCGTTATCGGTAGAGATCCTCATTATTCTATTACTCAAATGATTGAGGGCGGCATGCCAAAAGAGGAAGCAACACAACTTGAATCGACGTGGCAAAAACTAATTCGTGAACAATTTCACCTCTCTATAAACAGTCAATATATTCTAGCTGAACATGCTAGTCACGGAATAGAAAATGATCGACCAGATATTATCATTGAAGCTATTCACTCATTACACACAAAAAAAGGAAGCAACTAAAGCTGCTTCCTTACTTATCTATTCATAATCTTCTTCATCATCAATTTCTTCATAATACGAATACCCATTGCTTACATATATAGGACCATTCGCAACATCAATACGTAGTACCCATGCCCATGGCACAGCTAAACGTTTATGTAATGCTCGCCAAAAGTTCATCGATTTTCTTTCATACTCCTGGAACTCCTGAAGTAACTCTTTATAGGAGGAACCGTCTAACTGAATATTTGCTTCTAACAAACGAGAATGGGCACAGTACTGTAACTCTAGCTCAGCAGCAATTTCCATTTCTTCTTCCGTTGCCATACCAATAATTGTTCCATCTGCTGGTGCAATTTCATATACGTTGTGAACTTCAATAAGCCCTTCTTTCTCTTTCTCAAACATGTAAACAGCCTCCTTTAACATATATTTTTTATGTTACAAAGTCATACTTCTACAATAACTTCTCTCTTTCCTCTTTTTTTGATAAACTTTTACAAAATATTTATCCGATGACCTGCTTCCTCTATTCTTTCAGCAGAAATGAAACGATTATTATCAAAAGTTAATTTGTACACGTCAGGCATTTGAATTGTTTTCCAAAACTGAAAATCATATTTCGAATCAAAATAATTCATAAGTAACACCATAATATTCCCATGAGTACCTATTACAATATTCTTCCCTTTATATTTTTCCAATATATTTTGCATGCATAATATAGCACGCTTTTGTGCTACATTATTTGATTCTCCGCCTTCGTATGCAAAAGTCCAATCTTCCCACACATTCTCAATAGCATCATTAAAATCTTCTAGTGGCTCTGAACTTAATAACCTTTCCCGTAAATCTTCTTCTATTTGTATCGATACATTATATGTATTCGCAATTCCTTGTACAGTTTGAATTGCTCTTTTGTACGGGCTAGAGATCACAACATCAATATGCCCATCTTTTAATAAGCGTGTTACATTTTCTGCATCACAGTGTCCCTTTTCAGATAAAGGCCGTTCACGTTCTTCTTTTGTATATGTTGAGTGGGCATGGCGAACGAAATATATTGTCGTCATTCTTCAACTTCCTTTCTTATTTTCAATCTATATTCAATGGCATAATTAGAAAATCCTGTATCATTTATAGAAAAGAGTGCTTTTTAAAAAGCACTCTTTTGTTTACATAATAAAATTATTTCATTATAATTTATTTCTAAATTCCTTACTTGTTATAAAATCTTGAATAAAATAATCTATGTTACTTCTAAGTTTTTGATATGCAACTTGATTATCTATATCGTTAAACATAATTACAACTTCCACCTTATTGCCGTTTTTATCCGTAGTATACAAACTTTTTGTCAATACGAATGCGGTAGAACCACCCTTTTGTCCAGCGTATTCAAACTTACTATTTTTAACTGTTCCGTTAAAAATATTCTCAATTTCATCTTGCATTGATTTTGGAAAATAATTTCTACTATTTATTTTCCCCATTATACTCATATAATCTTTAGCGTTTGCACCCACTAATCGATCTGACCAAATTCGCTGAAATTCCATATCTACCTTTAATGGGATATCCCGTTTTTTCCATTCTTCTTCATCTTTCATCCATTCATGTATTTGTAACACATGTTTATTATACTCATCCTTTGACATGTTACGTATCGTTTCTAAAGATTGATTTTCTGGCTCATGAAGCTCTTTTTCTACATACCCTCTCATATATAGTGAAGCAGTATACGAAGAGAACTTGTCATGACTAGTAAGCTCTAACTCTTTTATACTTTCATTTACTCTTTCTATTCCAAGCTTTTCTAACAAATATGTTGTATTTGCATTCGAACTATAATGAATCATCCCTTTAGCGACTTCTTCCAAAGCGATTTGTCCATTTTTCACTAACTCTCTCGCTTTAGCATCTTCTAACCAGTTAGGATGCGCTCCACCATCAGTGTTTTTAACGTAATATTTTTCTAGCTCCTGCAATGAAATTTGTTCATCTCGACTTATTTTCCCTTCTGATACTTGCTTAGCAAATTCAACTGCTATTACGATTTTCGCCGTACTCGCCAATGGTAATTTTTTATTGGCATTTATAGAAGTTAATACTTCTCCATTTCTTTTAATAAATAATGAACATGTTTCATCGTCTTTATGTTCTTTTATGTACTTTAATACGTAATCAGGATCTTCTTTTGACAAATAGTACTTCATAATGACAAAGAAAGCTATAACAGCTACTAGAATCACTCCTGCAACAATTCCTATAATCTTAAATATATTCACAATATACCCCCTCTAATAAAGTGAAACTATAATCAGTGGGGGTGTTCATCCCCCACTGATTATTAGTTGAACCAATCGGCGTTTACGGGCAGCCCGACTCTCACCTAACATCTTCGCTCCAGCCGAATTTTAAGGTGGGAGTTTTACTGCCCGTTAATGCCAGATACATTCCCTTCTATATAATTATTATAACGAATTGAATTACAAAATTATACAAAACAGAATAACTCTTCCTAAAAAAGAAAGAGTTACTCTATTTCACATGAAGTTATTTGTCCATTTAACGTAACGACTATATTTGAGTCGTCACTTTCTTTAACATCTTTTAGCCGTTTGGAGTTAGGTGGACCAATTACAACTGACTCCTTAATTGGCGAAAGGTCCTTCTCTAATTTCTCTGCACTTACACCGTATGCAGCTTGAAATACTTCTGGTGGTGTTAATCTAAGTATGTCTGATCCTTCTGCTGTTTCAAACTGATCGTTATTGAAGAACAAATGTAATTGTACTTCTTCTGTTATGGCTGTGATCCAATGCCACCATCCCATTGGAATAAAGACTGTTTGCCCCGCTTTTACATGATAATTTTGCAATTGATTCGTTTCAGGATTTAAAATGGATGTAACTGCTTCTCCTGATACAACAACATCTAATTCCCATGCATTCGGATGCCAATGCGGTTCTCGCATATGTCCCTTCGTCATAAATAAATCAACAAATGCTCCTCCAATCATTGCTGGTAACTGCGTTGAAGTAACTTCATATGCAACGTTTTTCTCATCCCTTTTAAAAAAGACATTTTTTCTTGAATCAAAGAAAAGGTTTGGAGTTCCTGAGCTTTTCTTTAAATTTTTATTATCTGGAACATAACCTGACGTACTCATATCATCCCTCTTTTCCGCTCCTAACATTTTGTACTTAACGATGTATCGTATGGAAAAAATAGATGATATGTGCCTATTCAGCACATAATAAAAAAACATGCTTTCATTAGGAAAGCATGTTTTGTGATATCCTTCACATTGTTTAGTTAAATAATAACTCTTTTACTTACCATGATGTAACATTAAATCACTAAGTTCTTCTTCAATATGATTTAATTTCGCAACGCCTTCTTTCCATTTATGAATATAACGTGAAACTCCAACGAAAAATAAAACAATAATTGTAGAAAGAATAATACCATACACGATTGCTACAGTACTCATAGTTACACTTCCTTATAATTAGTAATGTGGTTATTAGTTATATTTTTATTATAAACCTTTTTCTTTTAAAATACTTCGATTTCAACTTTTTGTAACAAAATTGATTTTTCTAACATTTCGTTCGTAAAAATGGCATATTTTTCACAAATTATACAAAACTTCACCATATGTACTATTACCATATGAGTTATATTATTAAATAGAATAAAGGGGATGATATACTATGACGACTTGGTTTATTGTAATGTTAGTTGTATTTGGGGCATTTAAAATTATCGTTTCTAGCCTTCCTAACACTGTTATTGAATCCATTATTAGCAAGTACGAAACACATCCACAACTTGAAGAAGAGAATGTGACTATTACTATTAATGGGAAGAGCGTAGAAGACGAAAAAAAGTCTCAAATCATTCATGATTTTAATGAAGGTTTATTTTTAGATCGCTATTATGCACCGCCTCACAATGAAGGCACTCCTTTAATTATTAATGCAAAACGTGGCAAAAAGGATTTTACATTTTATATTTATAGTCACGAGGAGCATGTTGATGTTGTAAAACAACATAAAAAGAAGGTAGTTGCTTATAGTTTACGCTCTAAAAATCTTCAAAATAGTGATATGTTCGTGTCAGCTGACTTAGCTTAATACTCATATATTAGAAAAAGGAATCCACGAAATATGGATTCCTTTTTTCTCATTTACTGAAAAATAAGCTCTGTCTTCAAACTATCTTTCGGTAACAACCATCCTTTTTTCTCTATACTCGCCATTAATAATTCTCTTTGTTTTGTCGCAATACTTTCCTCATTTGTTTTAAACGACACTTCTATTACGAAGTCATCTTCTATCTTCCCAGTATTACTTAATGGCCAAATTTCAATATTCGTTTTTATATTTTCAAATTCACCTGTATATCGTTTCATTAATACAGGACCGTAAATATGAGAATCCCTTAACATTTCTTCTCCCCAATTCGTATACAACCATTTGTTCATTTTCCCTGGTAACTTTTCTATTAACATATTTTGAGAAGCTTGTTCATTTGGTAAATCAAGTACCCCATATCCTTTCGCACTGTAACTTTTCTTATTTGAAATACTTAACGTTTTCTTCCCAAATCCCCAATCTATTTCCGCCTCATAACTATCCGTTTTACTATCAAATCCTTCTTTTTTAGCTACTTCTAGTGCATCTTGAATTACACCATTTTGAATAGGATATCTTTTTTTATATGTTAGCTCAAAATCTTTACTAAATTCTTTCTTTCGAATTCTCGCAAACCAACCTTCGTTACTTAAACTTTTATTCGCCGTATCTAAAAATTGCACTTGTATTCTTTCATCATTTGTACCAGCTTGGAAATGTTCTAGTACCTCTTGCTTCATCTCTTTGTTATAACCTAATACTTGTTCTGGCTTTAATAATAACTTCACTTCAAAACTAGGTTTCATTGGACTAGCAGCAAACCCTTCCATCACGTTATAAAGGAAACAACAAAAGAAAATGCTTACGAATACAAATACTTTTTTCATATACCTATCCCCTTTACATTTTAAATGACTTCTATACGTTCCATTGCAAGTGAATATATATTTTCATATCCTGCTGTACTTAGCTTTTGTTGTAATCGATCCGTATCCTCTTTAAGAGCGTG
Organism: Bacillus cereus group sp. N11; assembly: GCF_016483605.1. Taxonomy (NCBI): domain Bacteria; kingdom Bacillati; phylum Bacillota; class Bacilli; order Caryophanales; family Bacillaceae; genus Bacillus; species Bacillus cereus group sp. N11. Next base: position 273,513 of record NZ_JAEHBN010000002.1, on the reverse strand, counting down.
CACTAACAAAGTATGTTCCGGTAATAATATATTTAACATTGCCTTAACATCACCCATACTTTGATGAACTTTATACGGAACTCGATTCACCCTACATGTATTCCTTACATGCTCTTTCATAACTTTTTCTGCAAAACTCTCTTTCGCAATATGTCCTGTAAAAATAATGGAATTCCGTTCTTCATGCCGAATTTGTTCATAGTATAACTGTGCGCGTTTCGTTTGCATATTCGCATCACTCATTACAACTATTCCGTAACTATTTTGCAGACTAATGTCATGATCCATAACGATTATGTTTCTTTTTAAACTCTCCATAACCCATTGAAGTTCTTCATTATTTTTTATCCAATCTTTATATAGGAACATCTCTTCAAATCCAGCCAAAATTTCTTTATCTACTATAAGCGGAAATTCTTTATATCGTTCATATAAATACAATACTATATCTTGCGCCCTACCAAGTTGCGGTAGCGGTAGTAATGCTATTCCTTTATTTTTCATAACTCGTTCAATTTCTGCACATAGATTATCTAATCTTTCATTTTGCGAAACATCATCAGTATGGTAAGCGGCATCTACAATTGCAATTTTTATATTGCTTCGCAACTTCTCAGGTAAATTTGCTCGTAGTATATTAGATTCTGCGGAATAATCACCAGAATAAAATACGTATGTATTACACATATCCACTAAAAACCAAACCGCTCCTAATACATGCCCACTATACCCCCATTGAAACCGCAATGTAGGAGTAATTTGTATCCATTCATTTGGATTACTAATCTCATCAATACATACATAATTTAAATCTTTTATATTTTGATCGTTATAAGGTACATTCCACCCTTGCGAAAGATTGTAGTTTCTCCATTTTTCAAAATAAGCTGGAAGTTGTTCCTTTGTATAACGAGTTGTCCATATTTTTTTCTTATATCCATACTTCGCTAATAAAGGTAAACCCATCGTATGATCTTCATGAATATGCGATAAAAATACCGCCTCTAAAAATGGAACGACTTCTCTTTCTAGTTTTGGATAACTATCTTCATACGATCGATTAATACCACAATCAAATACGATTTTTGTCTCTTTATTTTTTACAAAATAGCAGGAACGACCGTACTCTCCTGCTCCTCCCCATACTTCTACCCTCATCATGCGACCCCTTTTCTTTTTTGCTCCATATGTTGCAGAAGTAATAAGCATAGTGTTGTAAGTCCAACAGAAACAACTGCCATCGCCATTCCTATAGATACTTCCCCCTGTTCAAATTGAGCAAAAATAAACGTTGCTGACGTTTCTACTGATGGAGGTAATACGAGAAGCGATGCTACTAACTCTCGTATTGAAATCGTAAATGTCATCGCCCATCCAGCGAGAATGCCAGGAATAATAAGAGGCAATATTATTTTCCTAAAAATATAAATATAATTCCCGGAAAAAATACTTCCTGCCTGCACAAGAGAGTCATCAATTTGTCCGAGCGATGATTTTACATACTGCACTGTATAAGGTAAAAAAAGAACAACATACGTTACGATAACCATAACAGGTGTATTGTAAATGGACATAGGCATATATGGTGAATTCCAAAATAAAATAAGACCTACAACCATCACTATTCCTGGTACCATATTTGGTAACATACCGCACATATCAAGCCATTTTTCAGAAGACTTCTTCCCCTTTCGAATCATAAGTGCTAAAAAGACTCCAATCATTACAGCAACAACCGCTGTTACGAGCGAAAAAAGAAAACTGTTCCATAAAGCTTCTAATCCTGGAGAACCCATTGTAAACAATGCTTCATAATGACTTATTGTAAAGTTATTTACATGTAAGCCACCGCCTCTTAATTTCGACAATGAAGCAATCAGTATAGAAAAGTATGGGATACCAATTGATACGATTAGCAAACTAATCACATAAACCCATGCTACAACGCGCGCAAATATAGACAAAGTATACCTTTTAGATTTCACACCTTTTCCACTAACCATTGCATATGTATACTTTCGATTCAATACGTTTTGCATATACCAAATGAGCATACATGCACTAAGTAATAAAGAAGATAATGCTGTTGCACTACTAAAATCAATCGGCCAACTCGAAATAAATTTATGGATTTCTGATGTTAACACGTGGAATCCTATTCTACGCCCAAATGTAGCTGGTGTTCCAAATTCAGCAATCGTCTTTACGAAAATGAGTAAAGCACCCATGACATAGCTTGATACTAATAACGGCAATATTATTTTTCGCAAACGATAGAAAAAGCTCCCACCATGAACTGCTGCCGCTTCTTCTTTACTACTCCCAATCTGAAGTAACGTGTTTTTCAACATGAAATAAAGGAATGGGAATAAATGCAGACTCATAATTAAGACCATACCTCCTAAACTAAAAAACGATGATGAAATCGTCTTTAGCATCGGAAAAAATTGTTCAAAATAGCCGTTAGGTTGCATGAACAAAATCCATCCCATCGATCCGATATAAGGCGGGGTCATAAATGGAATCATAAAAACAATATCTAACTTACTATACTTTCCTACATCTGTTTTACTCATAATGAACGCCAATGGAAATGCAAATATTGTAGCTCCTATTACAACGAGTACACCTAGCAGCATCGAATTCAGAAAAATCCCAGCTAATCCGCCACTCTGCATGACTTCAAAAGGCTTTAAAAAATTCCAACTGCTATTTTCATATACACTAGAAAATAAAATGAGAAAAAGCGGAATGACGATTAACATCGCCACAAGTAACAACGCTACTGTCATTCCAACTTGTCTTACTGACACGAATCGATTTACCATGTAATCACCATCTTATTGAAATACTTTCTTAAATTGTTTTCCTATTGCATCTTGTTCTTTCTCAACTGTTTTCCAATCAATATGTAATACTGGAATCTCTTCTACATCCGGTCTATTTTCAGCTTTTATATCTTTTCTACCTGGCAATAAATACGCTTTAGAAACTTGTTTTTGTACATCATCTGATAATAAATAATCAATAAACTCTTTTGCACCTTCTACATTTTTACTACCCTTCATAATGCCTGCCGCACGTGGACTAATAACTGTTCCGCTTTTTGGATATACGATATCAACCGGTTCACCCTTAGCTTTTGCACTGTACGTCATATAATCAACACCCGCAATTACCATATCTTTCGCACCTGTTACAACTGGGTCTAACGCTTCTTGGTTTGCCCCCGCTACTGTACCTTCATTTTTCTTAAGTTGTTCAAATAATTTCCATCCATCTTGTCCATTCTTTTTCACATATCCTGTTACAAAGTCTAAAGCTGAACCTGAAAGTGCTGGATCTGGAAGATTCACTTTTCCTTTCCATTCTCCTTTCGTTATATCGCTCCAATCTTCAGGTGCTGTTTTCACATTTTTTGTGTTGTACACAATTCCTAATGCGGAAGCACTATATCCGAAATAATGTCCTTTATCATCTGACCATTCAGAACGTAGCTTATCAGCTTGTTTCGCTTCTTTATAAGGTAACGTTTGACCATCTTTCTTTAGTCCTTCCATCGCTGGTAAAGAAGCGAGTACGACAACGTCAACGACTGGATTTTTCTTTTCAGCTTCCATTCTCGCTAAAATCTTACCTGTTGTTCCTTGAAACATTTCCACTTTTATACCGGTTTTCTTTTCAAAGTCCTTTTGAATTTTTTCTGCTAATCCTTTCGGTCCTGCACTATATACAACAATTTTCTTTTCATTAGAATTTTTATTTTTTGCATCTGCACTACCTGTCTTTGAACTACAACCTGTTACTACAGCTGAAAATAGTAAAGTACATACAAATAAAGACTTAAGCGAACTGAACTTCTTCATACGACTCTCCCCCTATATGATGAATACATTTTTTTGGTACATATAACGATACCGGTTTACCGACGCTTAGCTTACAATTGTGATAAGCTGTCCATACACCGAGTGTCCCCATGTTTACTTTCACTTCATAACGTTCTCCGACATATGTAACGTGCTGAATTTCACCTGTATACGTATCGCACACTTCATTTTTTGCCCAGTTCACGTGCTCTGGACGAACCATTTGTTTATTCTCTACAAGCCAATTTGCCTTACCAACAAACTTTGCAACAAATTCATGAGACGGCTTCACATAAATATCTTCTGGCGTTCCTTTTTGTAATACTTCTCCTTGTTTCATGACAATAATTTGATCTGACATTGACATAGCTTCCGTTTGATCATGCGTTACATACAATGCCGTTAAGCCAATAGAATGAACGATATCCATAAGCTCTAAGCGCATTTCTTCACGCAAAATTGCATCGAGTGCACTAAGCGGTTCATCAAACAAAATAAAATAAGGTTTTGTTACAATTGCTCTAGCAAATGCAACACGTTGCTGCTGTCCACCAGAAAGTTCGTGTGGATATCTTTTCTCCATACCTTGTAGGCGAACTCGCTTTATCGCATCTTCTACCTTTTCTCGTAAATGATTCGTTTGCTTTGTAGCCCTTAATCCAAATGCAACATTTTCAAACACAGTCATATGCGGCCATAAAGCAAAATCTTGAAATACCATACCGATATTCCGTTCATGAGGAGATGTTTTTATTTTTTTCGCACCGGAATACATACACTTATCTCCAAAATATATTTCACCTTTATCCGGCTCTTCAAGCCCTGCAATCATTCTAAGTAAAGTCGTTTTTCCGCATCCAGAAGGTCCTAAAAGTGTGGTAAATTCCCCTTGTTTCATGACAATTTGCAGTGGTTTTAACGCCTGTGTTTGTCCAAATGTCTTTTCTAATCCGTGAATTTTAATATCCATCGTTTCACCTCTCTCCCCTCATTCTTAACCTGCTTTCATTCTATATGGAAGATTTATACTGAATGTTAATGTACTGTAAAGATTAAATTAAAAAACTTCTAATAAACTATTTATTTCTATAGATTTTTTCTATAGTTAAAATAAAAAAGGCGGGCAATTCATAATGAATCTCTTAAAATTAGAAATTGTAGTGCTTATTAAGAAATACAAAAAGCTTACGATTGTCGCAGAAAAACTTGGCGTGAAACAACCTACTATTACATTTCATATAAAAAGCTTAGAAGAGGAACTCGGTGTGTCTTTATTTGAATTACGTTCCGGAAGGTATTTCTTAACAGAGGCTGGCGAGGCATTGCATCATTATGCTTGTAAAATAGATGCACTTATGAAAGAAGCTAGGCGGGTCACACAAGAGTTTAAAGATTTTCATAAAGGTGCTATAACAATCGGTGCTAGTTATGTACCAGCGACTTATCTTTTACCAGAAGTTGTTCACCAATTTCAATGCGAATTTCCTAATATAAAAATAACACTCATGGTAAAACCAGCTCCTGAAATTCGAATCATGCTACAAAATCATGAAATTGATCTCGGAGTAATTTCTGCTGCACCATTTGATGAACCACTTTTAAAACAAACGAATGTAATGCCTGATACACTTGTTCTCGCTTTTTCCAAAGAACATCATTTTGCTAAAAAGACAAATGTATCATTACAAGATATCGAAAAAGAACGTATATTATTGCATCGTAATCCATCTACAACGAGAGATTTACTTACACAATGGACACTAGCACATAACATCACATTCAAATCTGAAATTGAACTAGATTCATTAGAAACGATGAAACAAATTTTAAAATATGGGAATGGCGTCGCTTTTATTTCTAAACTTGCTATTGAACAAGAAATACAACGAAATGAGCTATGCTATATACCAATTCCAAGATTTGAATTTCAGCGTAACATTTATACGATTCATCATGAGGACAGATGGAATTCTAAAATCATTTCTTTTTTACTACATAGCATCATTTCTTTCGCAGCCAAAAATTAAAAGGCTGTCGTTATACACGACAGCCTTTTAAACTAAAACTCTATTTATTTTTCTTCGCCTCAATTTTTGCTTGTGCCTCTTCAGCCTTATCTAATGCTTCTGAAACTTTTTTCTCTTTTTCTTTCACTTCATCTATACTATCGACAGCTTTAATAAGTTTATCGATTCCTTCTTCTTCTACTTTTCTCCGCTTTGCCACTCTTTCATTTACTTTCTCTTCCACATCTTTTGCTTTTTGAAGCATATTCTCTGCATTTGATTTTACAGCTTTTTCAAGTTCATTATCTTTTTTCTTTTGTAACACTTCATTTGCAATATCTTTCGCTTCTAAATACTTACCGTCTTTTAATGCTGTTGCTCCGTGATCCATTATCTCGGCAATTTCTTTATATGATTTCGCTTCATTTCCTGATTTCTCTTTTTCTGCTTTTTCGAACCACATTGTTGCATCACTATATTTTTCATCTTTCAATGATTGCATACCTGTTTCAATATACGTGTCATAATTGCTACATCCAGCCATTACAACTAACAGAAAAAGCATAACAAAACTTATTTTTTTCATGATGTTTTCTCCTTTTCTTTGCCTGCTCACTTTACTGTAACATACATGAAAAAGAGTTTCAAAAACTAAAATACTAATTTGGTCATTTTTTATCATTAAGTCAAATTTTCTTTTAGGCTGACACATCCACTTGCTTTTTCGCTACATGCTTCTTCACTCCAACTAAAACAACTAACAATAATCCTCCGCCTATTGTCATCATAACAATGCTAGTCGGTAACATATCTAATAATAATCCATATACAATCATACCAAGCGGTGCGATAGCAGTAGCAATTGTTTCAAGCAAACCGAAAACGCGGCCTAAATAACTTGGATCTGTCGTCTTTTGCAAATGTACTTGCATCGGGATATTTACAGCCATCATTGATATACCCGTTAAAATCATAAAAGCAATATAGTACATAAAACTTACTACTTTCGGAATGGTAACTAACAATGGGAAGACTGTACATAAACTTAAACCCGCAAATAAAAACAGCCCAATATAAACAGAGCGAAACGGATTATTCACTTCTTTACGTACTGATAATGCAATCGCACCAATTAGCATCCCGACTGCTAACATGCCCTCTACAACACCGAGTTGCTTCGAGGATAAATGCAGGTTTTGAATAATAATAAATGGTAGTGAAACGAACAGTGCACTTGCAAAAAAGTTTACCCATAGCCCTATTTTCATTAAACCATATATTTCATGCTGTCTTTTTATATATGAAAAACCTTCTTTTATACTCATCAAAAAATGCTCTTTACTTTCAACCATTTCTTTTTTATATAAATCAAATACGATAAATAATTGTACAATTACCGCTAAAAAGAATGTAATACTATTTAACAGAAAGAACGACTTAATTGAAAAGAAACCAAATACAACTCCGCCAATAATTGGTGCTAAAATATTCGATAATGATGCTGCAGTCTGGTTCAAAGCACTCGCTTTTTGAATACGCTCCTCATCTACTAAATTAGGAATAGACGAAGTTAATGCTACAGAATAAAAACTTGCACAAATTGATAATAATGCCGCTGATACATAAATAAACAGTAGTGATGGCCCAAAAGTAGTTGCAAGAATAAACATAATAAGCATCGTTAAACTACTTAATAAATCTGTGCCAATGACAAGCCATTTTCGATTGACGCGGTCAGCTACAGCACCTGCAATTGGGCCACAGATCATTCTTGGTATTGATCCGCAAATAAGAGTAGTTGCAAACCCCATTCCTGAACCAGTTGTCTTTAATACGTATAACCCCATTGCAAACGTATAAATACCCGCCCCTAACAAGGACGTCATTTTTCCAATCATCATTAAAATAATATTTCTCGTTGCAATCTTCATTTTCCAATCATGTTGACCTATACTTACATCCCCCATTATGCCACTCTCCCCTTAAAAGTTAAATTGTGTTAAACTTATTATATAATCAACTTTCCAATTTTTACAATAAAAAGTTTAATTGTATTTAACTTTTAAATTATAAAGGAGCATATAATGGCTACTCTCGGTGCAAAAATTAAAACGTTACGAAAAGAAAAAAAGCTTACTCAAACTGATTTAGCAGGTTCAGAACTGACAAAAAGTATGCTAAGCCAAATTGAAAACGGAAAAGCTACACCTTCCATGAAAACATTACAATATATTGCTGAAAAACTTGGATGCGAAACGAGTTTTTTACTAGAAGATGATGATGTGGAAATGATAGAACTCATTCAACAAATGGAACAACTAATAAAAGCAAATAAGTACGATGAAGTATATGAGGTTTTACTACCTATCGTTCAAAAAGAGCTACCTCCTACTTTGAATACCGCTCGTTTATATAAACAATTTGTAACAGCTGCGGCTAAAATGAAAGATTACAATATTGAACATTACGTGGAAAAGGCTACTTCTATTTTTGAAAAATATACGTTATACCGGGAAAGTACGGAAACAAAATTAAAATTATCCTTTACGATATTCACACGTAAAAAGTATGCTGAATGTTTACAACTCATTGCTAGCATCCGAAATGACTATGAAGAGAAACATTTAGAAATGGATCTCATTATACATATCGAGTTATATTTATATGAGGCGATTATTTTTCTTGCATATGGTAATTACGAACAATGTGAAAGTGTCATTTTAGATGCACTTGCATTTTCAAAAAAACATCAAGTGTATTATAAAACAGATGAATTTTACCGTATTTTATCTTACCAAAAAGTCCTAACGGCTGATAAAGAACAATATTTACATTACATAAAAAAATCAGAGCAATTTGCCATTTTTACAGAAGATACTTTATCTGCAGCGGTTATTAATCTTTTAAAAGCTTACTACTACAACACAATTACTCATGAATATACTATTGCATTAGAACATGTAGAACAATTTCGAGAAAAACTAAAAGATGAGCGAATTTTTCAAGATGATGGATCGTATTATCTTGAAAAAGGAAAAGCTTTGTATGGTTTAAAACAATACGAAGAAGCTTTAAAAACATTACAACGTGCTATCATACCAGATTATATAAACCATCCACTTGATCACGCACGGCTTATAACAGCTGGGGCATATCGTGCTCTTTGTTATGTCAAACTTAATGATAAAAAAAGAGCTCTTGAAGAAGTAACAGAAGCATATGAAATCGTACAGTCCTATCCTGATTCCATCTTCACTTCATTTATTAAAGAAACATTACAAATAATACAAAAACTTTAAGAATGTCTCGAAATGGTATATTATTCCTCTTTTTTAGCAAAGATAATAATGATGGGAGGAATATAAATGAATATTCAACGTGCAAAAGAGCTTTCTGTGTCAGCGGAACATGCTAATGTCAGTTTTCAAGGCATGCCTGTTATGATTCAACACGTCGACGAAAGCAACGAAACCGCCCGCATATATGAAGTAAAAAATCCAGGTCGCGAATTAACTGTTCCAGTTAATAGCTTAGAGGAAATATAAGAAACACCACTTCAATTTTTTGAAGTGGCGTTTTTCTTTCTTTAGATTATTTATTATAAATTTCTTCTATCTTCTATTTTACATGGGATGAAAAAATTTGAATTTTCCACTTCTTTTCTTTTTGTGACCTGCTAAAATACAAACTATGGATGAATTATTCGTACTATACATTAAGGGGGAAAGACAATGAAATCTGATTTAGAAAAAAACAAACCTTATTATGCAGTTATATTCACTTCTAATTTATCAAATGATACAACAGATTATAGTACCGTTGCCGAAACAATGGAGGAACTTGCGAAACAGCAACCTGGTTTTTTAGGTGTAGAAAGTGCAAGCGGTAATTCGGGCCTCGGCATTACAATTTCTTATTGGGAATCACTTGAAGCAATTGAAAATTGGAAAAAGAACACATTACATAAAGAAGCGAAAAAAAGAGGCCGTGAGCAATGGTATGAAAACTTCCACTTGCGTATTTGCCTTGTAGAGAAAGAATACAAGTTTCAAAGAGAAATTTTGTAATGATGAAGAAAAAATTAGCTCTCGTTGTTTCACATGAAATATATGGTGTAAATGATCATATGCATCATGTAATTGACCACTTCACTTCATCTCAAATAGATGTATTCTGCCCGAATCTTCTACAACTACAACAGGCATTTCATTATAATAATGAAGAAAAAGCATACCAATATTTTATGAACCGCATTGGATTTGATGGTGGAAAAAAGCAAATTGAGGAACTCATTCATAGCCTTTCCAATCGTTACACACATATTGGACTTATCGGCTTTAGCGTTGGAGCTACCATCTCATGGCTATGTAGTAACAATCCAAAACTAGATTTTATTATTGGATGTTACGGCTCTCGTATACGCGATTATGTTCACATGAAGCCTGCATGTGCTACATTACTCATTTTTCCTGAAAAAGAAATTAGTTTTTCAGTATCCTCCTTAACGAAAACATTACAGCAACAAGATAATCCTTTATTAGAAATAAAACAACTACAAGGTGAGCATGGATTTTTAAATCCATACACTGAAAAATATAACGAACACTCTACAAAACAAGTATACAATTTAATAGATTCATTTCTTATGAAAGCACTCTTATAAAGGAGGTTCTAATGCCCCTTACATTACTCTTACTTATTTTCATAATCATTGCCTTTATATCAGCGCTAACTCTCATTTTTATAACAGTTAAAAATGAGAAATTTTTAAAACGTCCCTATTCACAATCCATTATCGTTTGTATTTTATTTTTAACAAATTGGGTACTATATGTAACAACTTTTTATTCGTTACTCCCCAAGAAAATGAGTGAGTTCATATTTTTACCCATTTGGTTTTTCCTTTGCATTTTAGGATCTATCGTCTTCTGGCGCGAATGGAGAAATAATCGTGTGTTATCGATATGTATCGGTTTTCTTTCTTTTATTAGTTTTCTATTCGGAGTGTTGTTGTTAGTTCTTTCAGGAATGTAAAAGAAAAGGAAGAAAAGCACAACATCAACTTTTCTTCCTTCTATCTTTACCTTTAGACTTCACTGTCACTGATTCACAAGGTGTATAATAAATTTGAGGTGTCGCCTTATCAACAAACATCATAAACGTAATAAAGCCGATAATAAAGAAAATAAACAACGTTAACAATATTGCTCCTATCGTTAAAAGTATCATAACACCACCCCTATATATTTCTTATTATTACACCTTTCGCTATTATATGAGCCGAATCCTTTCTAGAAAAAGAAACGTAACAAAATAATCACAATCACTCCAGTTAATACGGTTCCTAATAGACTACGAGTATAGATTGCGACAAGAAATGTTGGAATTGCGGCGATAAGATAATCCCACTGCATCGTCTCATGCATAAATAATACTTGTGCTAAAAGTGCTGCTAATATCGCAATTGGTATGTAATTTAACCATTTTAAACCCCAGTCTGGAATTTGTATTTTACTAAATACGAGAAGAGGCAAAATACGCGGAACGAGTGTGACAGCTCCTGCCGCTAGTAATAGTAATAATACATCTAATCTCATTTCCATTTTTCAATCAGCACTCCAATCGTCGCAGCTAGTAATGTTGCAATAATAACTGCTATACTATCTGGCATAAATAAGTGTGAAACGTATGCGATAAGAATCGCTACAATTGCTACACTGAGATGAATTGCTAGTTTCGGTTTACTACTTATTAGCTGAAGTACAAATAATCCGATAAACATCGCTGGTAATGCATAATCCATACCGTACGTATGAGGGTCTGGTATCCACTCACCAAAAAGCCCCCCGATAACTGTAGCAAGAATCCAATTTAAATACGCTGTTACATTAAGGCCCATCATCCATTTCTCGCCTAAATATCCTTTTTGCGCTGCTTGTTGCACTGCAACGCCGAAAGTTTCATCTGTAATTTGCGAACCAATTATTACATTTTTAAAAAGAGGTATCTTCGTGAAGTAAGACGCAAGTGCCGCACTCATTAATAAGTGACGTAAATTAACAAAGAACACGGTAAAAATAATTGCTGAGGCTGGGGCACCTGCTGCATACATCCCCGCTAATATAAACTGAGCAGAACCTGCGTAAATTAACGTGGACATAAAGGCGATTTCTATGACCGAAAAACCTGCTGTTTTCGCAATAACACCAGCTGCTATACCGATGCTCAAATATCCAAATACAGTTGGTAAACAATCCTTTACACCTTGCTGAAATGAATCATCGCTCTGCAGTGTCATATGTGCTTGAGCTTTATTCACCATTATCTCCCTCCATTTCTTCCATCGTGCGTTTGCCTGTTACGACATGAACTAAATCTATGTTTTCACGCCATAATGTATCTAATTTATCAGCTCCAAATTCCTTCGTAATCTCTTCCACCATAATATCGTGCCGAACATACTCTGTAGCGACGAGTACTAAAGCTGGATCATACGTTGTCACCGCCCATGAAGTGCTATCATTTGAAAAGTTAGCAATTAATACTTCTTCCCCATCACGCGCGATAACAGTTAAATGACCTCCCATTCTCTTTTCAACGACGTGAGGTGTCATATAATTATGATGAAATGTCGCTCCTATTTTTGTTTCTGGAGCACCAAATAAAATGGAAAAAATATGTACGCCTTCCTCTTCCTTTTGATGAGTGAACGGCTCAATCTCGTGCACTTGCTCTTCCCATACTGAAATCCATAGCTCTTCTTTTGCTCTATTAATTATATTGCATATTTCTTTCAAAACACGATCATTTGAGCGAATATGCGAAATTACATCAATTTGCCGCTCTTGTTCTAAACAATTTAATTTCTGGTCTAAAAATGCAAAAGATTTTTCAAAGTCTTTTCGCATTCGATCCATTAATTCCGTAGCTGGCACTGGTACATATTTCACTGGGTCAGAAGGAACGATATGCACCGCTCCTTTATCCATCAACTTGCCAAGTACTTCATAAATCATCGAACGAGGTACCCCTGTTTGTTTACTCACTTCGTATCCTGTTACTGGGGAATGTTTTAATAATCCAATGTACGCTTTGCATTCATATTGGGAAAAACCTAGCTTTTGTAACTCTTTTATTATTTCATCCATCGGTAACCCCTCACAATCTACATAGCTCTCATTTGAAAACGATGCATTCATTTTATATTAGTAGTTATTATTATACCTACTAATATAAAAAAAGAAGACCCATAAAGTCAATTGATAATTCTGAAATTTTAACAAAAAGAAAAAGCCTTCTTATGAAAGGCATTTTCTACATAGTATTCCACTTATTTTAACAGCAAAGTATTTGATAAAGTCCCCTCTAAATGTTCACGCAAAGTTGAACCAGTATATTCTTCCCTAAATACACCCGCCTTCACAAATAACGGAATAACTTCACTAAAGAATAGATCCAATGATTTCTGAGGCCCACCTGGAATTGCAATAAATCCATCTAGTGCTCCTGCTTCAAATCTTTTCATAATTTGCTGGAATACATCTTGTGGTGTACCAATCGTAACCCAATGAGCAGAACAAACAACTTCTGGTCGTTCTAGTATTTGTTCAACAGTTGGTTCATTTTTAATGATGAAATTCCGTAATAATTCGGCATGTGTTTTACTGCGTACAGTTTGCTCTCTACTTGGCAACATATCTTCCTTTATCTTACTTTCTAGTGGAATTCCTCTAGCATCTAATCCGAGTACCATTTCAAGTAAAGCCAATCTCTTCTCCATTGTGAGATGTTGATGAGCTTGCCTATGCATCTCTAGCGCTTCTTCATATGTATCACCTATAAAGAAATATAATCCAGATAATACCCGTATATCATCTTGCTTTCGGCCATGCTTTTCTGCTCTTCTTCTTAAATTTTGACGAAGTTCGATTCCTGATTCTATATCTGGCATCGCGGCGAAAATCGCATCCGCAACAGAAGCAGCGAAATTCCGGCCAGCCTCTGAAGCACCCGCTTGAAATAATGGCATTTCTCCTGAAATATGCTGCGGAATATTAAGTGGTCCTTTCACCTCAAAGTATTCACCACTGTGCTCAATAGGCTTTACCATCTCTCTAATGACTTCAGTGTTATCTACTTTCAAAACTTCATAAGGATGGCTTCTCCAAAGTTTTCTGCACCATCAATGGATGTGACAATATTCCAACCTACTCGGCCATTACTAATCCAATTTAAAGATTGTAATTGCCTCCCAAGTATGTATGGTGGATAAAACGATGTGGAGGCAGTCGTAACCACTCCAATTTTTTCTGTTGCATACGCAATAGCAGTAAATAATAATGTCGGATCTAACATTACATTCCCCTTATTACGAGCGATTAAATCCGGGTGCGCCACTAAATAATCTGCTTTAAAAACAAAATCTAACTTAGCCTCTTCTGCCTGTAGTGCCAACTCTACTTGTTCATCTATCCCTGAATTAAACATACTCTCTTGTTCTTTCTTTCTAGAAATTAAACATAATCCAATGCAAAGTTTCTTTTTAGTAGACATAAATACACCTTCCCCTTCGTTTTTAATTCACCTAGTTAAACAATTGATACGACCATCACAACTTCCATTCATATTAAACATCATAAAACGATAATGATTATCAATATCATTTTATGATGTAACTGTAATATAAGCAACAAAAAAAAGACTCCCCTTAACGGGAAGTCTCCTTTATCTCAATATTTCATTCGCTTCTTTTTCATAAATTTTATCAAATGAAGTCATAATACGCTGAGATGCTTGAATCATTTTTTGACTCGACATAAGATCTGCCATCTCTTTCGTCATATCTACATTTGAATTTTCTAGCATATGATTTTTTACTATTCCTGTTCCGTTCGGTAAATTAGCAATATTTCCTTCTGCTAGTGTAAAGCTTTTGTTTTCACGCTGCACGAGACGAGCATTCGTTTCTGCATCTACTGTTTTTGTTTGCAAACGGGCAATATTATTCTGTGTTACTTCATCATATAATGTACCATCTGCTTGTACAGCAACCTTTGCTCCTTCTGGAATACGAATACGCTCATTATTCTCTCCCATTACGAAAGCACCTGAAGATGTTTGCAAATAACGATCACTATTTAATGTGAAGCTTCCGTCTCTCGTTAAAAACGTTTCATCATTTTTAGATGTAACGAAAAATGATGATGTGCCTGCCGCACCGTCATCTAAAAAGAAATCTGTAGCACTATTTGTAATTTGTACATTTCCTTGTACTAAGTTCACATGCGTCGCA
Source organism: Bacillus cereus group sp. N11 (assembly GCF_016483605.1). Taxonomy (NCBI): domain Bacteria; kingdom Bacillati; phylum Bacillota; class Bacilli; order Caryophanales; family Bacillaceae; genus Bacillus; species Bacillus cereus group sp. N11. Next base: position 258,349 of record NZ_JAEHBN010000002.1, on the reverse strand, counting down.
GCTGGTACTACAGCGTAATCGACCGAACCGATATTTGTCATAGCCCCATCTCCGCGGCGATATGTGTCTTGTACATCAAATACTTTAGAAGTCATATTTTCTGCTTTAAATCCTGTCGTTTGGGCATTTGCAACGTTATTCGAATGAACATTAATACGCTGCATGTAATTCATCATTCCCATAGAACCTATATAAAGACCGTTCATATTCCTTTGAATAAGGCAACCGCCTTATTCTTCACCTCTTTTCTTACGATGTTTGTAACATTTGTTTCGCTAAATGTTCAGCTGTAGCAATATGTATATGTTGCTTTACGTCTTGTCCGTCTGTCATTAATACAATTGGAGCTGATGAAACTGCTGGGATTTTCAACAATTCGCCACTACTTGCTGTTTCATCAAATTTCGTAAACACGATACCATCTATATGAATATCTTTAAAGTTCGCAATGATTTCAATCATATCTTTACTTTTCATAGAAGCTGATAACGTTAAACAAATATAATCTGGTTCTACTTGTCCCATCGTTTCAATCATTTCTTCTACTGTATCTGACGTACGATAATTTTTTCCGGCTGTATCAATTAAAATATAATCGACGCGTGCTTCTTCTTTAAAATACGTAAGTGCTCTTGTCATTGCCGCTTCATCACGCACAGCGATTACTTCTGATCCAATTGTCTTTACGTAATCTTGCAGTTGCTGTACTGTCCCAATGCGAGAGTGATCCGTCGTAATAAAGCCAACCGTTTTTTTCTTACCGTGAAATTGCCATGCCATTTTCGCAAGCGTCGTCGTTTTCCCAACCCCGGTTGGACCGATTAATGCAATTGTTTGTACTTCTTTTTCAAATACATTTTCAGTGTTGAAGTGAGATCTCATATCTTCCAATATATATCCGATTACTTCCTCTTCTGTAATCATCGTTGCATTTTCAAACTTCACTTTTAACTTTTCAGCATATGCATGAATGAAATATTGTTCTACATCGTTTTGTTCTAGCATCCGAATTACTTTTTGAATAATAAACGGTACAGATTCTTGATTTTCTTTCTTTGCAACTACTTCTTTTTTCTTGGTCGGAACGACTTGTTTCACAACTTTTTGCTTTTTCACTACTTTCGTTTCTTCCGTCTGTTTCACCACGACGATTCCTTTTTCAAACAACTTTAATAGTTTCTCTTTTTTTCTTGCCCATTCTTCACTATTTCCTGTTTGCATTGCCGCGTATGACATAGAAGTCGTTACATTTTCTAAATTGTGCAGTACTGATTGAATTCCATTTGCCTTCACAATTTGTTCTGAAGAATCATTCACAACATCCATTAATTGTTCATGAAATTGTGCTGTTCCTTCATTCACTTCTTCCTGTTTATCCTCTGGAAAAGCAACTAACATTTCATAATCCTTTTTCCAAAAAAACGGGATATTTCGTTTTACACTTTCATCGACAACGTAATAATAATCTGTACCATATTGGTCAAATAACTTTCGATACAATTCATTTTTCGAAGCTGCTTTTATTCGCATTAACGCTTCTTTCTTTTCTGTACTTTCCATTACTTCACCCCCTACTATTCAATATAGGCAATTTGATCTACAACAATTTCTGGTGCTAATTCACTAATACAAAGCACTTGCGCTTCTATTTGATATCGTTCTAGCAGTCTTACAATCGCAAATCTGAAATCTTTTCTACGCGTTAATAATACTGGTTCTCTTCCCATTAATCGCGCTTGTTTAAAGACGCGCTGTACTTGCTCAACTACTCGCGATTCTAAATCTAAATCCCAGTTTAATAAGTAACCTTGATAGGAATTGTTCACAACATCCGCATCTAGCTCTATTGAATCAGAGAAAAGCGCCGCATAAATTTTCCCGTCCGGATTTTTTGCATTTTCACAAATAACTTTTGAAATACATTCACGGACGAATGCCGTTACACCATCAACATGATTTTGATACACTTCTTTTCCGTCAATAATACCTTCAATAATCGTTGGTAAATCACGTATTGAAATACCTTCTTTTAGAAGTTGTTTAATAACATTTTGAACGAGTGATAAATCGATTTCTTTCTTCTTAATCTCTTCTAATAAAACGCCATTATCATTTTCAAGAGAATTGATTAAGTCTTTCACATGTTGACGCTGAATTAACTCATGAAGATTACGTCTAACGACAACATCTAAATGTGTAATTAATATACTAAGTGGCTCTAACACTTGATAGCCCTTCATTTGTGCATCTTGCACCATATGCTCTAAAATCCAATATCCATCTTCACCGAAGATTGGATCTTTCGCTGGTTCTGCATCTAGATCAGCCATTACGTTCGGTGTTTTTAGTGCTAATAAGTAACCTGATTTTAAAACACCTTCAGCCGCCTTCGCACCTTTAATACGAATAATGTAACGACCACGTGGTCTAAAACTCGTATTATCTTTAAAGTTAATGCCAGGAACGTTAATACCAAGGTCGGTAATAATCGATTTCCTCATAAGAACAACTTTATCACGAGCTGTCTCCCCATTAATTTTTTGCTTTACAAGTGCCGCTAAATCTAAACCGAGTTCTACAATAATCGGATATTTATCTGTAAAGACTCCAAATGAATCTTCCACTTGTTGTAATTGCTCATCCTCGCCTTGAATCATTTCTAATTCTTTTTGGAGCTCGTCTTCTTTCTCTTTCTTTATTCGCTTTTTATTGCGAATTCCTAAGAAGATAATTGTTCCACCAACGAGAGCAAACGGTAGGAATGGTAGCGGAGTAAAAATACCCATTGCGATAAACAAACCACCGAGCGCATATACAACAACTTCATGTGCTAATAACTCTTTAAAGATACCTTCCGTTACCGTATCCGGTGAACCATCAAATACACGCGTTACGATAATACCTGTTGAAATCGCAAGCATTAACGAACCGATTTGGTTTACGATTCCGTCACCGACAGTTAACTGTGTATAATGAAGAGCCGCATCTGCAAAGCTCATTCCTTGCTGCATCATTCCGACAATTAAACCGAAAATGATATTTACGAATAAAATGACAATCCCGAAAATAACGTCCCCTTTAATGAACTTCCCGGCACCATCCATCGCCCCGTAAAACTCTGTTTCCATATTTAATTTTTTTCGTTTTGCTTGTGCATCTTTTTCTGAAATAATACGCTGGTTTAAATCCGCATCGATAGACATTTGTTTCCCTGGTAAAGAATCAAGTGTAAAACGAGCTGCTACTTCAGCTGTACGAGATGCACCGTTTGCAACGATAAACTGGAAAATGATTAAAACGATAAAAATAACGATACCAATTAATAAGTTTCCGCCAATTACGAACTGACCGAACTCTTCAATAACATGACCCGCATTTCCGTCTGTTAAAATCGCTCGCGTCGTCGAAACGTTAATCGATACGCGGAAAATCCCGATTAATAACAACATCGTCGGAAATGACTTTAATTCATCCCACTCGTTAATACTTGTCGCTCGCATATAAATAAGTACTGACATACTTAGTAGAAAAACGATAACGATATCAAGTACAAATGGTGGAAGTGGAATTAGGAGCGCCACAACGAATGACGCTGCTAAAAAGATAGAAAAATAGGTTCTTGCAGAATCCATCTTAAACAAAGAGATCCCCTCCAAACGCGCTATTATACTTCAAGTTCATTCGTTTGAATTAAATAGCGCATAACTTCAATTACAGCTACGTATAAATCTTCTGGAATCGTCTCATCTTCCTCGACTTGATAATATAAAGAACGAGCGAGCGGACGGTTTTCCACCATCGGTATTTCTTGTTCACGGGCAAGCGTCCGTATATATAATGCGAGCTCATCTTCCCCTTTTGCAACGACAATTGGCGCCGCATCAACTTGTTTATTGTAACGAAGTACGACTGAAATATGCGTCGGGTTATTTACAATAAACGTTGCACCATCCATCTTTTTCGCAATAGTCCCTTGCAAGATGGCATGCATAAAGTTTTTTCGTTTCCCCTTTACTTGTGGGTCCCCTTCATTATCTTTATGCTCTTGTTTTACTTCTTCTTTTTTCATCTTAATATCTTGCTCGTACTCCCACTTTTGATAAATGAAATCAATAATAGAAAGAACGATTAAAATAATTAAAATAGCTAAAAAGATAAATTTAATTTGCCTAATAATTTCAGTAAGTGACGCAGTCCAGTTAAATCCAATCATACTCACGATATTCTCTAAATTCTTTTTAAAAAGAACGTACGCAACGTAACCGATTAATCCCATATAAAACAGTGATTTCAAAATATCTACTAAACTTTTACGACTAAACAGTCTCGTAAAATAGTTTTTCGGATTAATACGTGATGCTTTCGGCTTTATGACTTTAGAAGAAAATAAGAAACCGACTTGAATCATATAATTGAATAAATGAAAAGCATATACGAGTATTAATATAGGAGCTGATACTTTTAGTAGCAAAATCCCCATTAAATAAAAATACTCGGTCGAATCTGTATTTTTTCCGATTTGATCAAACAGCACCGCTACAGAATTGGCAATCTCAAACCCTAGCCAATCTCCGAAAAAATAAACGACAACTGCTAATACGAGAATAGAAAATAAATTATTTAAATCTTTACTCCGGGCGATATTCCCTTCTTCACGCGATTTTTTACGCTTCTGCGGGGTGGCCTTTTCTGTTTTATTATCCTTTGCCATACGCGTCCCCCTACTTCGTTAAGAAAAAGTTAAATAGTGTCGTATACTCTTCCAGTAATACATCTGTCATATTTTTAAACACATAACCGAGCATTGGTACGCTCATTGCAATAAATAAAATACCACATGTAATTTTAATGACGAATGCATTCATAAAAATATTTAATTGCGGTGCATTTTTTGCGATTAAAATTAGGACGAAATTAATAATGAATAAGCTTCCCATAAGCGGTAAAGCAATTTCGACCGCTGATGTAATCGCAAATAATAACGTTGCGAGTAGACTATCTAAAAAACTAGTCGTCAACAATTTTGAAATCGCCTCTGTATATTGAAACGACTTTAAAATCGTGGCAACGAAATAGTTAATGCCGCCAAGTGAAATAAAAATAATGAGAAAAAATATATCGAAAATTGTTGATAGTAAAGTAGACTGCGACCCTGCGTTTACATCAAACAAACTTGCCTGTGATAAACCGATATCAAAGTCTAAAATATGTCCGGCCATTTTCGGAATGTTCCACAGCATTTCTACAATTTTTGCAAGGGATAATCCAATTACAATTTGCGTTGCTGCATAAGCTGCGACGTCCCAAACTGTCTTTATGTGAGAGACATCAACTTGATCGGCCACTGTAATCGAAAGACCAAGTCCAAATGTAACCTTTGCCATTGCAGGAATCGACCGTCCTGAAAAGAAAGGTAAAAAATATAAAAATGAAGTAATACGGCAAAACGCAAAAAACGTCGCCACCCATAATTCCATATTCATTTCAGTTCACCTATCTTAGTACGAACGCAATAGCGATGGAATTTTATCAAATAAATCTAAAATAAGCGTCGTTAACTCTTGAAACATCCACGGACCTAAAATGATAATAACGAGTACAATACTCGCCATTTTCGGTAAAAACGTCAACGTTTGCTCTTGAATTTGCATCATCGCCATAATGACAGCGATGATAATAACGACAATCATACTTACACCGGCAACCGGCATTAAAATCATAACCCCTTTATAAAAAAAGGTTTGAAAAATATCTATAATTGGTGACGTATTCATTTATATGGCTCCTATCACATAGCATCAAACGCTTCAGGCGACCGTTTTAAACATTATATCGACGATTTTTGTATATCCACCTAAATATACGAAAACGAGTATTTTAAAAGGTAAACTTAAAATCATCGGCGGTACCATCATCATCCCGAGGTACATTAAAAGTGTACTAATAATCAAATCTATAAATACAAACGCTAAATAAATGAACATCCCCGTTAATAATCCTTTTTGAATTTGCGTTAACGTAAAGGATGGTACGAGCGTAAATAATGAAAGATCTTTCAAATCTTTCGGCAACTCTTCACCGCGTACTTTCAGCATCATTTTTAAATCATGCTTATATGTATGTTTCGCCATATAATCTTTCATAATCGGAGCTGTCGTCTCCGCAGCTTGACTTACTGTTATTTGTTCTTTCGTCATCGGATCCCACACATCACTCTTTAACTGACCTAGCACCGGTTGCATCGTAAATAGTGATAAAAACAAAGCAAGTCCAACAAGCACTTGGTTTGGTGGTAAGTTCATTACCCCAAGCCCTTGACGAGTTATTCCAAGAACGATCATAAAATAAGTAAAATGCGTAAATAAAAGAACGATAGAAGAAGATAATGATAGAAGGGTAACGAGTGCAAATAACTGTACACTTGAATTACTCGTAAACTCTTTTCCATTTTCGAAATTAATAAAACCGTTCGGGGCTGCATACGCTGGATTTACAAAAATAATTGAAAAAACGATAGAAAATACGAAAATAACGGCTAATAATGATAACTGTTTCTTTATTCTCATGATGGATCCTCTACTTTTTTCGTTTCACTCTTCACCGCGTCTTCTAGCGCTTGTTGAAACTGATTTCCTGTTCCTGTTAATTGCACAGACTGCACACCGTTATTACTAATAACAGTGAATACTTGCTTGCCATCCACTTCAAATAAAAAAGCACTCGTTTGATGGTTTAAATATACACCGTCTTTTACTTGAATATGTCCATTTTCACCTTGCTTAAAAAACTGCTGTTTGCGCGTCTTTTTCGTCATATAATATGCACCGTAACCGAGCGCACCAAACAGTAAAACGACTTGAAATAAGGTCGTCATATACGACATATGACTCCTCCTCTACTCTTTATCTTGCATTTGAATTTGCGCCTTCATAAGCGCAGCTTGCTTCTTATCAGCTTCAATTTCAGAAATAATAATGCCGAACTTCTCGTCCATTACGATCGCTTCACCGATGCCGACTTTCATATTGCTTAAATACACATCTACTTTATGTCCTAAGTTTTTCTCTACTTCAAGAACATCGCCAACTTTTAACTGCTTCACATCACCGAGCGTAATAGATGACTTCCCAAGCTTTACGCCAAGTTCAATCGAAATATCTGAAACAGTATCAATATGTGCTTTACCCGCTTCATTTCGTTTTCCTGCAAATTCTTCTAATCCCATTAAGGACACAGGAGATACTTCATGCTTCATATGGATCCTCCTACTCTACAAAACTTTTAAATAGGAGCGCTTTACGCGTTCCATCTTTCCCGATAAAACAATTAAATTTATGCTTTCCATCTACATAACCGAGTAATTCATCCGAAACTTTCGTATGAAGTGGAATAATATCGCCTTCTTCAATTTGTTCAATGTCACTCATTGTCATTTTCTGCTCACCAATTGCAACGTGAACAGGTTTGTACACTTGATTTACTTTCACTTCCACTTCAGACGTATACTTTTTACGTTTATCTGAAGAATGTTCGACAATATTTTCAGACGTTAACTTATCCATAATTTCTTCAACAGATAAGAACGGAATCCCGATACGCACCGTCGTATTCCAAAAATCTGTTTTCATATTTACGTTCAGTAATGAAATTATATCGCTCGCTGTTGTAATCTTTAATGCATTCGGATCTGTTTCCGTCGTTACAAACTTCGGTTCAATCGCAACAACACTTTCAAATGATTGCTCTAAATTTTTACAAAGAAGCAAGAATATATTATCAAGCGTTAAAAACTCAAACGCCGTTAGCGGTCTGCGCATCGTAAAGTTACGCTTACTATCTCCGCCAAGCCAGCATTCATGAATATAAATAACAAATGCTAAATCAATCTCAATAACAATTTCTCCAAGCTCTGGTAAACCGAGATCAATTACGCAATATAAATAATAATCTTTCGGCATTTTCTCCACATACTCACTCGTAAATGGAACTTGCTCAACTGTTGAAGGCTCTAGCTCAATCGGAATACGCATACGAGCTGACAACGTCTGTGACGTCTGTTTTCCAAACGTAGAAGCAATCGCTTGCAAACTACGTAAATGCTCAACACCGAACTTCTCTGGTCTATTAAAATCATACTCTTGAAATTTCTCTTGCTTCCCTGCTTCTTGTGCAAAAGCTGGCATTTCCTCGCCTTCATTTACCGCCTTCAGCAGGGCATCAATTTGCTCTTGGCTTAATTTTTCGCCACTCATGACAATCCCCTTCCCTACCTTTTCAATTCAACGATTTCAACGTACATCTTCCCGTTTTTCGTCAAAATCTTTCCGGTTCCAATCTCTTCATTCTCAAGCATAAGACGCACCGTATTTTTCGTTGAATTTTCAAGACGATACAATGTACCTTTCGTAATATGAAGCAGATCTTCAATTTTCTTTTTCGTATTTCCGATTTCAAAATAAATTGTTAACGGAATATCATCTTGTAATTTCAAATCTAGCCAACTCCCATATCATGTTCACGAAAATTTCATGTTCTCTCTATATATGAAATTTCTTATTTTGAAACGTCGATATTTAATATTTTTTTAATATATTCTTGCGTTTCTTTAAATGGTGGTACGCCTCCGTACTTTCTCACATTACCAGGACCCGCATTATAAGAAGCAAGTGCCAATACTAAATCACCGTTATTTTTCTTTAAATAACCGCTTAACTCTTTCACGCCGCCTTCAATACTTTCAGCTGGTGAAAATGGATTCTTCACACCCATCTCCTTCACATTCGCTGGCATAAGTTGCATAAGTCCCATCGCCCCTGCATGTGACACCGTTTTCGGATTAAAATTAGACTCTACTTCAATCATTTTTTGAATTAACGTTTTCGGAATTCCATATGTACGGCTAACGCGATCAATAATATCCTCATACTTCCCTTCATTGGAAGAACGTATTTTTTGAATATTATACTTCTTCGTTAATCCCCACGTATCAACAGCCTCATTTTTCGTTTCTGGGAAACGTCGTTCAAACTCTTTTTGCGCAACTTGCACTTCATCTGCTTTCTTCGTTTCAGCCTTTTCTTCAGGCTTACTCGCTTCCTCTACTTTATGAATAGATTGTTCCGGTTTAGTAACAACCGTTTCTATTTTCGTAGATTGTACCGGCTGACTCATATCTTCTATGTTTGCCGGCTGCGTAGCACCCTTCGTCTCCTTCGCAGGTTCACTCTGCAACTTCTCTTGAAAACGACTACTAACGAATGCTTGTGGACTACTTAGCTTTTGCTGAATTTGTCCTTTTTTATAGGCAAGCACTTCTTTTACTATATTTCCAACTACCATAATATCACCTTTTCGGTAAACAAAGATAATCTAATATTAGAGTTTTTTTTTAAAGTTTGCAATAATCCTTTTAATAATTATGTAATAAAAAAATGAATATATTGTTAAACTGTTATTTTTTTATATTTATTAATTCGAATTTTTAGTTGACACCCGTTGTAGCAAGGATTACAATAAATCTCGAAATTGATTTTTTCGCATATTACCGTTTTTCAATTTGCAGAAAAGTCAATATAAAAAAATGGGGGTTCTTAACATGAGAATTAATACAAACATTAATAGCATGCGTACACAAGAGTACATGCGCCAAAACCAAGCTAAAATGAGCAACGCTATGGACCGTTTATCAAGCGGTAAACGTATCAACAACGCTTCTGACGATGCAGCAGGTCTTGCAATCGCAACTCGTATGCGTGCTCGTGAAAGCGGATTAGGAGTAGCAGCTAATAACACACAAGATGGTATTTCTTTAATTCGTACAACTGATTCAGCAATGAACTCAGTATCTAACATTTTACTTCGTATGCGTGACCTTGCTAACCAATCAGCTAACGGCACAAATACAGATAAAAACCAAGCAGCACTAGACAAAGAGTTCTCTGCATTAAAAGAACAAATCGATTACATCTCTAAAAATACAGAATTCAATGATAAAAAACTTTTAGATGGTTCTAATAAATCTATCGCAATTCAAACATTAGATTCATTTGACAAATCTAAACAAATTCAAATTAACTTAGCAGATACTTCTACAACTGCTTTAAAAATTGCTAACTTAACAATTGCTGACGCTGGTTCTACTGCTGGAAGTGGCACAGCACTGACAGGTGCAGTTGCTGCTGATATTACTAAAGCAGGTACTGAAGCTGGCAAGTTAGTGGCACTAGATGGTTCTGCTGGTAAAGGGGACACTAAAGGCTCATTAGTTACTTCTGTAGAGGCATTTAAAACAGAATTTGATAAAGTAAAAGGTAGCATGAATTCTTCTGATGTTGAAAAGATTTCAGCTGCTATCGAAAAATTCGAAACTGGTTCTGGTACTACTTTAGATAACGCAAAAGAAATTGGAAAAATCTACGAAGCAGCTGTTGCAAAAAATGCACCTGTAGCAACTACTGACGTTAATGGAGCAAAAACTGCTGCAGACGCTTTATCTAACTTAGCTCTTAATGCAACAGATGCAGATACAAAAATGGATACATTTGCTACTAATTTCAACACAATTAAACATGCTATGAGCGCTGATGACGTTGAAAAAATTTCAGCTGCCATTGATAACTACAACAAAGTTGATGGATCTGGAAAAACAATTGAGAACGCTCGTGCAGTAGGCGCACTATTCTCAGCTGCTATCGCAGGTAAATCTACTAGTGGTGCTACTGCTGGAACAGGCAACGCATCTACTGCAGTTAAAGCAATCGATGCTGCATTAGAAGCTATTGCTTCTAACCGTGCGACTCTAGGTGCTACATTAAACCGTCTAGACTTTAATGTAAACAACCTTAAGAGCCAAGCATCAAGCATGGCATCTGCTGCTTCTCAAGTAGAAGACGCTGACATGGCGAAAGAAATGTCTGAAATGACTAAGTTCAAAATCTTGAACGAAGCTGGTATCAGCATGCTTTCTCAAGCAAACCAAACGCCACAAATGGTTTCTAAATTATTACAATAAGCCATTTGAGTTAGTTTCCTGAATAAACCTCTCTGCTTGCGGAGAGGTTTATTTTTTCTATATAGATAGATTATTTATAAAACTTTCTTTTTTATGTGGAAGAGAGTATCCCCGATGCTTAGAAGCGGTCAGTGCTTATCTTGATCCCCTCTTATGTTAAAACACAAACAGTAAATAAGCATAAGCCCCTCTATCCTTCCATAACTGTTTATTAGATTAAAAGATACCGACTATATCAATCTATAAGGAGTGTCTATTATGCGTATTAGTACGAATGTTTTGAGTATGAATGCTAGGCAGTCGTTGTATGAGAATGAGAAACGTATGAATGTTGCGATGAAGCACTTGGCCACTGGTAAGCAGTTGAATAACGCTTCTGATAATCCCGCGAATGTTGCACTTGTGACTCGTATGCATGCGAGAGCAAGTGGTATGCATGTGGCGATTCGTAATAATGAGGATGCGATATCAATGCTTCGCACGGCAGAAGCTGCCCTTCAAATTGTGACGAATATTTTACAACGTATGCGTGATTTAGCTGCTCAATCCGCGAACGGTACAAATTCAAATAAAAATCGTGCTTCACTAAATAAAGAGTTTCAATCTTTAACAGAGCAAATTGGCTATATTGGTGCGACAACTGAGTTTAATGATTTATTTGTATTTGATGGACAAATCCGTCCTATTACGTTAGACGATATCGGTCATACAGTACATATGACGAACCATATCCCCCCTTCCCCTACACAACATGACATCAAGATTTCAACAGAACAAGAAGCAAGAGCGGCGATTCGTAAAATTGAAGAGGCTTTGCAAAATGTATCACTTCATCGTGCTGATCTTGGGGCTATGATGAATCGTTTACAGTTTAATATTGAAAATTTAAATAGTCAAAGTACGGCCCTAACAGATGCTTCTTCTCGAATTGAAGACGCGGATATGGCGCAGGAAATGAGCGATTTTTTAAAGTTTAAATTGTTAACTGAAGTTGCGCTCAGTATGGTTTCACAGGCTAATCAAATTCCGCAAATGGTTTCTAAATTACTACAATCTTAAAAATTTGTCTTCCCTCTTTGAAACGATTCCACACAAAACAAAAGGGAAATACATATAAACTATGTATCTCCCTTTTATTTTGTACCCAAATTTTATTACTGTGTTACAGTCATAACCTGTCCACTACGATCAACCATAATTTTCATTTTCCCGTCTTGTGCGTTATATAACCCTAATTTATGCAAATCTTGTTTACATTCTTTTACGAAGACAGGCAATGTGCGAATTTGATCAATATCAGAACTCGTAATGAAATGAATTAAATGATGCGTCATTTCTTTTATATCATGAACAAGCTCTTCCTTTTCACGCTTTAGTCGTTCATTTTCAGCTCGTAATACATGTAATTCGCCTTCGAGACCACGTACGTTCTTTTCATTTTCCGAACGCCCAGCAGCCATGCTTGAAAGCTTATAAATGCCTTCCATAAACTGATGGAGTTCATCTTCTTTTCTTTCACTACATTGACTAATTGTTTCAAAATTATCAACGATACCAGATATAACTGTTACAAGACTTTTTTCATTCTCTGTATTTTGAACTTCTTTTCTTACTTCTTGCTTGTTTTCTTTTTTCATTTCAACGATTTGTTCTTTTACGGGTGTATATTTTCGCTTTCGTCCTGGTTTTTGTTTTTCAATATTTTCAAACGGTATTTCACGTTTTTTCAATTTATAATACGTATTTTGCAATTGACTTTCTGTTTTCGGAAAAAGATTTAGTTCATTTTTACTAACGTATTTTGAAATATTTAAAATGTTTAAACCGTGACGTTGACAAAATTGATACACTTCATACAGTAACTCTAGCTCAGACTTCAGCCATGTAATTGTTGATTTTTCATAAGCTCGCATACCGCCATGTTTTTCTATATCTATTTGGAATAAAACCATTCTATTATATAAATCGACTAACTCTTCATACTCCACTCGGAATTGTTTCTCTATTTTTTTAAATTCCGTTTCTAATTTCATATCATTCATTTTATTATTTGACATGTTTTGTAAAAGTTTTAATACATTGATTGCTGTGTGGTGATACATAATCTGTGCCACTCCCCCTCATCCTTTCACAATTCTCATCTGACTCCCATGTCTTTTAAGAAATAGCAATTTTTACATATCCATATTATAACATTTCGAAATTGTCTGTCAAATAATTAACATACAAAAACGTATGGAAAGTATAAAAAAGAAAGAGTATTTTTTAATTAATATGCAATTATACATATTAATTACATATAATTATATTATATGGTATTTTCAATATATTTTCACCGAAAAAATTTGCGCTACCACGAAATATTACTAATATAAACCAAAATACGTTCTCTTATATTTTTAAACACCAAACGCTACTTATTAATTAAACCAATTGAAAATCTCGAAATAGAGACTATTCATACAGCCACAAATACTCCTTCTACCTGTACAGCGTATAGAATACTAAAAAGGAACTAGCCAGTACTACTATATCTGGCTAGTTCCCTTGTCCCCACTAATAGAAGAGAGTTTCCAACCCTCAGTCGAAAGCTCTCTTCTCCTGCTTACTTGAAACCACTCCATATCTTTGGTCTTACATCATACAGAGCTCTATTAGGCACTGACCGCTTCCAAACTTCGCTAGAGGTTTTATTCCAGCGAAAAAACGCTTTTTAAAACTCTTTTACAACACTAACTTATCAACTAAGCCAATTAACTCTTGAATATCTGGCTTACTTACTTGAGCATTCGCTCCTACAGCTTCACCTTTATGGAATAATTCATTTGTAATTAATGAAGAGAAAATAATAACCGGTAAACGATTCATTATTTCACCATCCTTAACCACTTTCGTTAAATGATGTCCATCCATTTTTGGCATTTCAATATCAGTAATTAGCAAGTGAATGTGTTCAAACATTTTTTCACCTTGCTCTTTCGCTAATTTTTCAATTTGCGCTAACGCTTCTGCACCATTGCTGAAGAAGTTCATTTTCGTATATCCAGCTGATGATAGTGTTTCTTCTAGTATTTGACGAAGCATTGCTGAGTCTTCTGCAATATAAATAACTTTTTCAGCACGATCTGTTTTTTGTTCTAAGCCTGAAAGTGATTTATTATCATAACCAGTACCGCTAATTTCACATACAATCTTTTCATAATCTAATAATAAAATGATTTTCCCATCTAGCTTTACAATACCAGATGTCGTTTCTTCTAGTCCCATTGATAAGGAAGCTGGTTCATCAATTTGTTCCCATGAAATGCGTTGAATACGATGTACTTCATCAACGCGGAAAATAACTTTCATTTGGTTTAATTCTGAGATGATGAATTTCGTTTGATCAAGTGGCTTTGTTGATTTTAAATTAAGAGCCGTTGCTAAGTTAATAACAGGTAAAATTTCACCACGTACTTGAACAACACCTTCAACTGCATGATGAGATTCTGGCACAGTTGTAACAGGGAATGGATTAATGATTTCACGTACTTTCATTACATTGATACTAAATAGATTTTCACCAACAGTATATGTGACAATCTCTAATTCATTTGTTCCACTTTCTAATAAAATACTTTGTGCTTGTGACATAAAGGTGTCGCTCCCCTTCCAATAATTCCGTATATTTAATTATTAAGCTTTATAAAAGCGAAAAAGTCAACTACCTATATAAAAAATATAGATAGTCGAACAATTTATTTACGCTTAATCTTGTATAAGTGAAGCAAGTGCCTCTAATAACACTTCTTGTGCTCCTACAATTTCTGTCGGCATTGCTTCCCATTTTTTTGAAAGTTCCGTTTCTACTCTCATTCTTAATTCTTGATTCATTTCTTCGAGTACATATTGTTTCGTCGCTATATCAACATCAAGTAACGCGAGTGCATATAGTTCTGGGTCATTTATTTTTTTAAATAATTGTTTTAATATAGCCGGCGCTATATGTTTTAATTTTTCAATATGAATTTCCTTATCCGAAAATAGTAGCTCGTATTGAATAAACGTAACAT
This sequence comes from Bacillus cereus group sp. N11, assembly GCF_016483605.1. Taxonomy (NCBI): domain Bacteria; kingdom Bacillati; phylum Bacillota; class Bacilli; order Caryophanales; family Bacillaceae; genus Bacillus; species Bacillus cereus group sp. N11. The sequence goes on along the minus strand of NZ_JAEHBN010000002.1, from coordinate 243,286 downwards.
TTTCTTTAATCACTTTAAAATAGCAATTATTTTTTTTATCATTCACAAAATAACCGTTCGGATCTGCGATAATACTCTCTACTTTACGAATTAGATCTGGCAAACTATTCGCCGCCATTACAGTCCGCTGCTCAACCTCACTTGGCGAAATGAATGTAACGCGATACTTATTCTGCGCCATCCTCCTCACCTCTCCTTTTATAAAAATGTATCCCCACAAACTATTCAAAAGGCACTGGTTTGCTATGAGACAATTATCTTATCTCCAACCATCACAGTACCCTTACATAGCTCTATTTTTACATCTACGAGCCCCTCACAGGACCAAAGATATCACCCATACTATAACTACACTTCGCTTACCACTGCTTAAACTACATTAGTAACTCTCCATATCTCTGTCCTTACACACCAGTCGAGACTCTATTAGGAACTAACCGCTCCAAAACATTGCTGGGTTCACTATCCAACCCTAAAAAAGAACTTTTAAGAGTTTTTCAACAACTCGATATTATTGAACCAAAACGCAATTTGCTGATCCGTTATCCCTGATAACGTAACAAAAAACTCACGGCACTTCATCTCGTCCTTAAACAGTTGATACTTCCAAACTCCATCACTACCAACACTTACGAAATAAAACTCATGAATACGGCCAATGATGGCATCCTTTTCACCAAATGAATACGGAGGCACTTGCTTAATTTCAAATTGATCCGGTAAATATACATGCTCTTCTCGTTCCATTTTTAACACTTGCTCGGCAAGTTCACGTTTATTTTCGAAAAAAGGCAATTGTAAAACTCGCTCTTGTCTTGTCATACGAATAAAAAACCCTTTCTACTACATTACAAGTTTTCTTTATAATATATTATCGAATTAAGTTTACAACTTCATTTAATACTTCATCTGATACTTTAATTACTTTCGCATTTCCTTGGAATCCACGTTGATACAGCATTAAGTCAACGAACTCAACAGATAAATCTACATTGGCCCCTTCTTGTGCGCCACCACGTACTTTACCTGCACCGTTTTGACCAGATGCTCCAAGTGCTAAAATACCTGTTGTATTCGTCGCTGTATAGTTACCATTACCTGTTTTCATTAGACCGCCTTCGTTCGGGAACATCGCAACAGCTAATTGACCAGCAGATTTCATACTTCCATCAGAATATTTTACCATTACATATCCACCGTCAGCAATGAAGCAATCTTTAACCGTCGCTGCTGCTCTACCATCTACGTCTGTTACTGATAATGTTTTATCTGTTGGATGGTTTGTTAAATGACTTAAGTCTAAATTTATAGAGCCGCCATCAAATGGAATATTGGCTCTTTGCTCTTTCGGATTAGGATTTCCAACAGCATCAAATGTCATATTACCACCTGCACCTTGAACATCCTTAAACTCTGTTTCTTTTTTCGAGTCATTACGCATCTGTACTTTATATGTATAATTATGTTCGCTCGTTTGTTTAAACTCTACACGCATTGTCCATGTATTCCCCGCATTATCATATACAGGTAAATCTTGTGTAATTTGTTTTTCACCAGTTGGGATATTCCCTTTAATTGTCCCTTTCGATGTTCGAATACCACCAATTGCTGTTCCCATTGGAATTTGCAACGGTCCTGGGATTCCAGATAAATCAACTTCACCAGTTGCTTCATTTGCAGGATATGCAAATACATATTGACCTTCAGTATTCGTAATATAGTAATCTGAAGATATCCCAAACGTACCTTTACGAGTAAATTCCATATTTCCGCCTTTTGAATCACCTACAACGAAGAAACCATTACCTTCCATTGCTGCTTGTGTTTTGCCACCAGTTAACGTAATTGTACCATCACTATAATCCGTAACCGTACCACTCATTTTCACACCGTTACCAATACTTTTCGGATTCGTTCCTGCGTATTTACCGTCACCTTTTGCACCAATCGAATTGTTATATAGTAAATCATCAAACATTGCTTTTTGTTTTTTATAACCAACTGTTTGTGCATTAGCAATATTATTTGAAGTTACACTTAATGCATTTTGTGTTGCATTCATTCCTGTAATACTTGTATATAACGCTTTAATCATAACGTATGGACACTCCTCATGAATTTGTAGTTTTTACTTCTTCAGTTGTTTTTTGATCATCTTTCTTGACATCCTCTGGATTCGTTTCTCCAATCGGTTTATCAGACACTCTCTCAACGAAACGAAGAGATACGACTTTATTATTAATAATGAGCTGTACATCATTATTCTCTGCAAGGCGAACCGTCTCTACTTGACCAGTTACTTTGTTTCCGTCGCCGTCAACACCTCTTACGTACTTCCCTAAAAACTTCATGCCGCCATCAAGCGCTGTCGAATACATCGTCGTTCTTAAAGAGTCAACTGCTTTTGTCATATTTTGCACTTGTTCCATAAGAGATAACTGCGCTGTCTGGTTCATCATTTGATTCATATCCATTGCATTAAATGGATCTTGATGTTGGAAACTTGATAAAAACAATTTTAGGAAATCATCTTTCCCCATTACTCCAGGAGTCTTTTGCGCTCCTGCTGAAACTCCGTTTGTTTGTTGAACTGGCGATTGTACACCATTAACAGATGCGTTTTTTGCTTGCGCTCCTGCTTGTAACGGAATATGATTTGTACTCGTTGTATTTAACCCAACTGTTGGCACGCTTTATTCCTCCAATAATCCCGCAAATTCTTTTGATTGTTGTTTCTCATGTGGCGTACTTGCCAATTTTTGCTTTTGTCTTTGTTCTTGTTCTCGCTGTTCTTTACGGTTTTCATCTTTATCAGAATAGCTAATTTGAATATTAATTTCTTTTTCTTTTAACTTTAGCCTCAATTCATCAAAAATGATTTCAACACGTTTTTTTGCATCGTGTTTTTCCATTTCTACATGCACATCAATTTGATCGCCATGCTTTTTCATAAATACAGTTAACGTACCAAATTTTTCTGGATTTAGCTGGAATAAAACACGTTCTTGTTTCACTACAAATTTTTGCAATGCTTCTACTTGCGCTTCCATTTTCTTTCCTAAGTCAGGTAATGTAACCTTCTCAGCGCCACTATTTGATTTTCCGATTTGATCAGTACTCGTCGCTTTATTTAATAACTCCGCACCCGTTGAACTCGAATCGCTTAACGAATCGACTTCTGGCAACTCTACCTTCACAACATCGCTCTCTGATTTCATAAGATCTACATCTTTAGACTCTTCTTGTTTCTTTGCAATATTACAAGTTTCTGTCTCTACAACTTTCAAAGCCTGCATCATTTGCTCTGGCATCTTCACTTTGTCTAACACCATTTGTATTGTATCTTCTAAACATATAGCATTTTTAATATTCATATTTGAAAGGAGCTCTTGTAATTGTTGTAATTCACCTGCGGGTAATTCGTTAAGTTTTATATTTCCATATTCTTTATACAGCTCTTGTATTTTTTGTATGTATTGATATAACAATTCTGGCTGCACACGTAATTGCTCAATTGCAACCATTTGCTCAGATACAGCTAATAACAACTGTTCTGTCTCTTTTTTTTCTTCTTTCTTTACAATTGGTTCTTCTTTCGTTACCGATGGTTTAGAAAGGTTATATTCTTTTTTCTCTTCTTTTGGTGCTTCTTCTCGTTTCGTTTTCTCCGTTTTCGGCTGCTTTTTATTTTCCATTCTCAACGTACGATCGAATGAAGAATTTTCATTTTTCGATTGTATTTCTAGCCCTTTTTCTTTTTGCGGAGGTAAACTTTGTTGCACCGGTAATACGGACTGTATCACTACATTCACCTCATCCATTCATACACATTTTTAAATCAAGAAGCATTTTTTCTTCTAGCTTTTCTTGCACTTTTGCAAGCTTCTTGCAATCTTCTTGATACATTTCATCAATGACACGTTCTTTTTCTTTTACTTGTTCTAAAAGGCTTTCATTTTTTTGAATAAAACCTTCTGTTTTTTTAATTTTTCGATTCCATTCTTCTATTCTTTCAGGTGAAAACGTATGTGAAGAAAGCATGCCAGCCATAATACGTTGACCAGTTTGTACGACTTTGCTACGTGATTTCACAACGTATAAATCATATTCTTTTTTTTGTTCTATTTTTCTTTTTTCAGCTGTTAATTCATACACTTCTTTTAAAATATGTTCTTTTTCTTGATTTATTTGCAATTTTATCGTGTCGTACTGCTGTTTATCCACCTGTTTTCATAGCCCCTTCCTATTATAACGCTCTCTTTTTCTATTATATAGTTTTTTTCCAAAAAAATCTGTGAAATATTAAAAAACAAAAAAATAAGGCCTCCGCGTACGAGGCCTTATACTATATGGTGTATCGCTTGAACGATATCATCAAATTGGAAACTATCCGATCGACCTTGCTTTAAAAACATATTTATATCTTCTACTTTATTTTTACATTCAAAAATATAAGCATTTTCTTCATTTTCTTGAATCGTCCCTAATTTAAAGTACAATTCATTTTCTTTATAAATAGATAAGATTTTTCTCATTTCATTTGCAAGTTGCCAATGGTTAGGCGACACAATTTCTTCCATAATCCTACTTACTGAATCTAACACTGAAATGGCAGGATAATGACTAAGCGTAGCAAGCTCACGCTTTAATACAATATGCCCATCTAAAATACCACGTGCTAAATCTGGTACAGGACCGTTTAAATCGTCTCCATCAACGAGTACGGTATAAATCCCTGTTATAGATCCTTTTTTTGTTTTACCAGATCGCTCTAACAGCTTCTTCATATAACTTTCCATTAACAGTGTTTTACCACCAATCGGTAACTCTTTCACTGCAATATCAACACTTCTACGCGCATCAGCAAAACGAGTGACAGAATCCATCATAAGTAGTACGTTGTTGCCTTGATCACGGAAGTATTCAGCAATAGATGTTGCAAGCTTTGCCGCGCGAAGTTGCATCAGATGGCTTTCATCTGACGTCGCTACAACAACAACGCTTTTCCTCATACCTTCCTCGCCTAATTCTTTTCGAATAAAGTCTTTTACTTCTCGGCCACGTTCTCCTACTAAACTAATAACGTTAATATCAGCTTTTGCATTTTTTGCAATCATTCCAAGTAAAGTAGATTTACCAACACCTGATCCAGCGAAAATACCAATCTTTTGACCAATACCAATTGTTAACATAGAATCAATTGATTTTATTCCCGTTTCAAATACATCAGTAATCTCTTCACGCTCAAATGCATGAATAGGGGGGGCATCTAATTTTATTTTCTGTAGTGGAATGTTTTCAGCGTCCTCATTTAACACTTCACCATTCGCACTTAACACTTTTCCAAGTAAATGATCACCACGAGGTACGACAACATCTTCTGCAATTAATGTAACTGAATCCCCGTAACATACTTTTTCTGTCTGTCCAAATGGGAGTAACATATTATTCTCTTTTTCAATCGCAATTACTTCACATAAAACATTATGTTCTCCAACGAAACAAACATCTCCAATTTTCGCTTTCGGTCCTTTCGCTACGAAAAACTGTTCTTGTACACTATGAACTTTACCGATTTTCGTATAAAACGGTGTGTCGATAAACGTATTCCACTTATTTTGTTCATTTATGAGCTTGTTGTTCATACATTTTGCTCCTCAAACAACTTCTCTTCTTCCCATTTCTGACGAAGTTTCGCAAATATAGGTGCAAATTTAAATTCAAAAAACTCTTTCTCTTCCTCCAAAACAAATTCACCGAACTGCAGGGAGAAATCATATTTCCATTCTACTAATTGTAGTAACCAATACTCTTTCGTATTTTCCTTCTCTTCTTGAATACGTTCAAACGTTTCTGGATGTACTGTTATTATTAATTTTTCAAATGAAGTAGGCAACGTTTGAACGATGCCAGTTAAAATTGGTAACACATCAAGTAATCGCGAATCTACCGCTTGGTTTACGATTTTTTCTGCTAGATGAAAAGATTGATCCCACAATAACTCTGTCCATTCGTATGCTGTTTCCTGTTGTTCTTTTTGAAACTGCATACGTGCTGCTTCCATCTGTTCCATTTGTTCATGAATATGCATTTGAAATTGTTCTTTATCTTGTACTAGCTGCTGACGCTCTCGTTCTAGCATTTGCTGCCCTTGTCTTAACTGATTCATTTCCATATGTAATGATTCTTGCTGGGCGCGAAGCTCTGCATGATCAGCTTGTAATTCTTCCTCTTCTATTTGGACTGAAGCTGGTTTTGGAAATTGTAATTCATACGTTTCTTCAGAAAAAGAAACAGAATTCTTCGGAATTCTGTTTTTAAATAAGGACATCCCCTTCACCTCTTTGAACGATAATTCTTCCTTCTTTTTCTAGCTTTTTAACTGTACCTGTAATCGTTTGCTGCGCTTTTTCAGCATCCGTCATCTTAAGCGGTCCTAAGCCATCTAATTCTTCTAGAATCATCTCTTTACGGTTTGAAGACATACATGTAAATAATTTCTCTTTAATTTCTTCTTTTGCAATTTTAAGTGCTTTCGCAAGAACACCGTTATCTGAAATTTCTTCCAATACACGGCGAAGCGCAAGATCTTCAAGACCAAGTAAATCTTCAAAGACAAACATATTTTCTTTAATTTTCTCAGATAACTCATAATCGACTTCATCCAGCTTTTGAAAGACTGTTTTTTCAACACCTCGTGAAACATTATTTAAAATGTTCACGATCGTTTTCAAGCCATCAGTTTTATTAATTGCACTAAATGCCATATTATTTAATTTCGCTTTTAACAACTCACCAATTTGATTAATTAATTCACCATCAACTTGTTCTAGTTTTGCAATACCCATTACCGTCTCTACTCGTTTATGATCTGGCAATCTCTCAATTAATTGAGAAGCAAGTTGCGGTTTAATGTAAGAAGCAATTATCGCAATCGTCTGTGGTGATTCATCATTGAGCACTGTAAGAAGTGGTTCTAAATCTGTAAGTGAATTTAAGAACTCAAACGGATTATCTTTGTTATACCAAAGATCTTCCAATAATTTTTCCAACTCATCTTCGGGCATGTTTTTAAATATGCGACGAATGTACTCTTTATCTGGAGTGACTAAGTTTAATTCTTTTACATTTAATTCATATAAGAACTCCCCTAGCACATTTTCTAACGTTTCTGGTTTATATACACGAAACTTCGCAATTTCACGAAGTAATACTTCTTTTTCCTCAGCTGTCATATATTCAATGACTTTTGCTGCCACCCCTTCGTCTAATGTACGAATGAGGATGGCAGCTTTTTCTTTGGAGGAGATTTCATCTAACATCGTTGTTCCTCCCTTACTGTCCGTTTAACCATTTTTTAATTACTTTTGCAGTACCTTCTACATGTTCTTTCGTAGCTTCCTGCACTTGATCATCTAACGTTGGTTCTTTCGGTCCTTCTGGTTCCGGTGTTGGCTCTGGCACTATTTTTTCTTCAGGAATTTCCAGAATACTTTCGTTACTTGCGGCAATTTCCTCTTCGGCTAAGTATTCTTCATATTCCTCTTCTTCTCTCTTTTTCTTACGTCTTGCTAAGAAGAACCATACTAGACCAATTAGTGCTAACAAGCCAGCTGTAATTCCACCGAATAACCACCAGTTCATACCACTTTTTTCTGGCTCTTTCTCTTTTTCAACTTTCGGCTGGTCGAACTGAACAGTTACAACGTTAACTTGACCGTTTGTAAAGTTTCCATTCGGATCAACTTGAAGCCCAGCTGCTGTGCCTATCGCTTCTTTGAAAGTAGTCATATCAATTTTTCGTTTTACTAACGTATCATTATCTACCCATACAACAACATTGGTTTTCGTTAATTCTGGATGTTTCTTAATTGTTTCAACTGTTTTATCTATTTCATAGTTTTCAATTTTGTTACCATTTTTATTATCATAGACAACTTTACCGTTTTGATTATTGTTCGTACCGTAGTTTGGTACGTCACCGTTCGCTGTAATACCAGCACCTTGCTTCGTATCTGCTCCTTCTTGTGCAGTAGAGCTTTCCTCTTGCTCTTGTTTACTACGAAGTACACCTTTATCGCCATATTTTTCTGACTGACGTGTAACCTCATCGTAGTTTACAGACACTTTCGTATTCACTTTATATTCATTTGACTTAAACATCGTCATTAACGTTGCGTCAATATCTTGCTTTAACTTACCTTCAATTTGATGCTGCATCTCTACTTCTTTTTCATAAGAAGAGGAACTGTTAGAATGCGCTTCATCTGCTCCTTTTGAGATGATACCTTTTTTACTATCAATAACACTTACTTCTTCTGCTTTCACGCCAGGAACTGCCGCACTAATCATTTGCTGTATACCAGCAACTTGATCAGCTGTTAATAATTGTCCACGCTTCACACCAACAGTAATCGCCGCTGTTCCTTTTGCTTTTTCTTCATCAAAAATTGTTTCTTTTTCAGGTAATGTAATTTGAACATTTGCCGTTTCAACCGTCGCAAAATTTCGTACAATATCTTGCTCCAATTGTTTTTTCGTACCGACAATTTGCTTCATTTTTTTATCTTGCTCACTTGACCCGAGCGAGCTTTCTAATAATATTTCCTCGCCGCTCTTAGAATTAAACGGTAAGCCCATTCCATTCATTTCTTTTCGAACCCATGGAGCATCATTCTTTTGCACACGAATTGAACCATCGGCCGCTAATTGGTAATCGACACCTAACTTCGATAATTCTGCTGTAATCTCTTGTTTATCTGCATCATTTAAATTTTGATATACAACAACATATTTATCTGGCAAGGTGAAGTATAAAAGTGCTCCTGTTACAACCGCTAAAAGCGCAGCACCGATTACTAACTTATGCCACGTTTTTAACGATTGGATAACATTTTTTATCTTTTCCATTTAAACACACCCGTCCACTTTCCTAAATTTGCATATTAATTAGTGACTTATAATTTTCAATAAGATTATCACGTACGAGAGCAGCCGTTTTCATTTGAGATTCAGCTTTTTTTTGCTGAATTAAAACGTCATGTGTTTCTCCTACCCCTTTTGTTAATAAATCATATACTGCTGTTTGCGCATTATTTTGCGTTTGATTCATATCTTCCAATAAATCAATAAACTTTTTTCCCGAAGCTACAGAAGTTTCCGAAGTTTTCGGTGCACCAATTGACTGAATTGCTCCAAATGGCTGTGTATGTAACATTGGTTGAATTTTCATATCCCTATCTTCCCCCTTATCCTCGTCCAATTTCTAAATCTTTATCGAGCATTTTTTTGTTCGCATTTAATACACTCGTATTTGCTTCATACATTTTTTGAGCAACCATAACATTCGTCATTTCAGCAGTTACATCAATATTTGGATAACGTACATATCCTTCTTCATTTGCGTGCGGATGCGTCGGATCATACACTAAGTTTTCCGTTTTGTCTGCTTCAATACTTTTTATTTTCACTCCGTTAGTAGGAGCCCCGTCTAACATACTTGCAAAACTATTATTTGATTCTAACACCACACTACGACGCTCATATAAATCTGCCCCCGGAGCTGCTGTCGTATTCGCATTTACAATATTGTTTGAAGTAACTTCCATCCACTTTCTCGCTGTCGTTAGTCCTGAGCCACTTGCATTCATTGCCTGAAACATCGTTGTCTCTCCTTCTACCTTTAACGTCCACGTGCCGCTTGGTTAATTGCGTATTGTGTATTAATTGCATTAATTGAAATACCGTATAACTGATTTGCTTTCATTAAATCTAGCATTTCTGTCGTTACATCCACACTATTTCCATCTTGATTCTTTTGCATTGATTTCGTTTGAATCTTTGCATATGTATTTTTCATATTTACTGTCGGTAAGTGCATTTCATTCGTTTGATATAAATCTGGATTGCTCTTTAAATCAGCCGCATTGTTCTTATATAACGCACTACTCTTACTCATCTGCTCAGCAAATGTTACATCTTGTGCTTTATAGCCAGGTGTATTCGCATTTGCAATATTACTAGAAACAGTATTTCGTTTCGTCACTAAATAATTCATATAATGGCTTACATCACTCACTAAATCTGGCATATTCCACACCCTTCCTTTTCTTCCTTAATGATCCACTGATGGAAGTTTCACTTCATTATTTATTTTACTATATGTATTTATTAAAATATTAACTATTATGTACCCTTACATATTTTATTCCATTTTTCCATTGTTGTCTTTAGAAAAATACAAAAATATAAAAAAAGAATACAAAAAACTGTATACAGACAGTAATCCGTGAACTATTTCCATACATGCACTACACATTAAAGTCCATTTTTATATTATTTAGATTACTACTATTTTTTCATTACAGTCATAAAATGAAACCTCAATCAGCGGAACTATTTACTTAAACAACGGAATGGACCCCCTTTAAAAAGGGGAAATCCGTTTCCAAACTATATTATTAATATTTACCGTAAAATGAATTAGCTTTCATTCGCCCATCATTTGTCATAATCATTTCTTCCAAAATCTTTTGCTTATCTCGAATATGCTGCGCTGCCTTAATAATGAATGGACTTACTTCTGCTGCAACTTGCGCACGCGTTTCTTCATCCAATGTCATCATCCAGCGATTTAACATCTCACTCTTCTCAGCAAACTCTCCATCTGACACTTGCAATTCACCGATTTCATTAAAACAGCCGACAAACGTCCGATAAATATCATTGTTCATTTTCAAGTGCTCCGCGGTAACCGTCTATTAAATCTTGTAACACTTTCACAATCGCATCCATATCTTTTGCTTCACGCGTTACTTTCATCGTTTGAATTTGAATGCTAATCCAATCGTATAAACCATAAAGACTATCGTATAAGTCTTTCGTAATTTCAGGGTTTAATTGAAGCTTCAATTCTTCAAAAATACGTTCTAACTTTTCAAGAAGCGCATCTCCTTCTTGTAGTTTAAAAGTGTTTAAAAGCTCTTCTAAATTACGAAACTCTACAATACATCTTTCATAAATAAAAATTGTATTTTTAATCGGATTACTCGTCATAATATCATTTTGCATATAACGTTGCCATGCTTGCATACGATCACTTCCTCAACTTTCATTAATCATCACTTTTTTGTTTTGTCATTGCTTTAATTGTTTTTAGCTGGCTATCAAGCGCCGCTAATGTACTTTCTAATTTTTGATACTTCTTCACAATTTCATCTTGCTTTTGCAAGTTTTGCGTCTCAATATCTTTAATCTTTTTATCTAAATCACTTACACGTGAGTCAATATTTTTTACTCTCTCACCGACTACACCTTTATCACCAAATAGTTTATCAAGCGGCTCTTCCATCATTTTCCCTAAACCGTTAGAACTAAAGAAAAATTGCTTCGCTGCATCGGGTTTTTCTTTTAATGCTTGTGTTAATTTTTCATCATTAACTTCCATCGTTCCATCTTGCTTTAATTGAATACCAAATGTGAATAAATAATTACCATCTTGAGAAAATGTTACGACATTGTTCATCGCTTGACGTACACTTTGCATAATGGCTTGACCTTGGAAAGCCCCACCTTTTCCAGCAAAGATATCTACCGTATTAACAGCTTTATTATAATCCGCAACCATCTTCTTAATAACATTCGATGCATCTGTTACGTTTGAATCATTTACTGTGAATTTTAGGTCTATACCTTTTGTTTTTGGATCTGCTTTTGGATCTGTTGTTGTACCCGCATCTGGTGTTCCTTCTACTTTTGGCTCAGTTACCTTTAATAATTCAATCTTCACACCTGGAAGAGCTTCAATTGTATTAGTAGAACCTTCCCCTTTAATACCATTAATAGTATACATAGCATTTTGCGCTTCATTGATCATATTAAGCGCTACGCCATCCGCATTAGCTAAACCAATATCTTGAAATAGTGTAGATGTGTTCCCCTTAAAATTAATTACTCCATCTGTTCCTTCTTTTTTCGAGGTCATGAAAATTTTATTTCCAAGTGTATAAGCTGATACGCCATAATCTCCATCATTAATCTTATTAATTAAATCTTTATATGTCATATCAGTTGTTACTTTTAGTTCCTTACCACCTAGCTGTAATGTTTCACTTCTAGGAAGCTTATCATCTATTTTAATTTCATTAGAGGCTATTTGATGACGCTGCGCTAGCTGTGTAATTGTCATATTAAAAGTTCCTGCAATCGCACCACCATCAGCTTTTACATTTATATAACCATCTTGCGTTGTCGTTACTTTTTTCTCATTCCCTTTAAAAGCCGCTAAGTTTTTAAAGGTTTGTGTGAAAGAACTAAATTCTGATTTTAAGCTTGTATATAATAATTTATCATTTGTAAGGTCATTCTTTTCTTTCGTATATGGTGTTTTCCTCATATCTAACGCATTCATTTCTAATTCGACGAAGTTTGACGTATCGATCATATTATTTCCGAGGTTCCAAATTTGTTGTCTACCACCAATACCTGTCATCGTTGTTCCTGCCATTTTTCTCACTCCTTATAAGTTACATGTAGTCTAAAATACTCGTTTTACTCATCGTACTAACTGCTTTAAGCGTCGCTTCATACGTTGCATTTATATACGCTAAGTCAGAAATTGCTACCGCTAAATCGACATCCTCAATTTCTTTACGATTTTCTTGAAGCGCTAAATTTTGCTCGCTTAAAATTGTTTTAAATGTTTCCATTGTGTTCATTGTTGAACCAACTTCAGTTGTACGGTTAATGATGCCATCTAAGTTTTTCTTATTTTCTCCTAATAACGGTTGTAACGCTTTTTGGTCACCTTTTTGCATCGCTTCGCTCATCTGTTTTAACGTTTTTATAACCGGAGATAATAATGCTTCTCCGTTACGAAACGCTTTTAATTCATAACCGTCATTTAATTGCCAATTTACATCATTTTTTCCACCTTGGTATGTACCATCTTCTGTAAATGGTTGCTTCTCCGCACTATCACCACCGAAAATATAACGACCTTGCTCTTTCGTATTCGCTAAATATACAACTTGTTTTAAAATTTGATCAATCTCTGCACCGATGGCTTTCAATTCTTTTTCACCATTTGGCTCATTTAATGCCTGCACCGTTAATTGATCTGCTCTCGTTAAAGATTTAAAAATACCTTGTAAAGTATTCTCAGTTTGTGTTAATACATTTTTCGAATCGGCTAAATCTTTTTGCATTTGTTCCATATTTGCCAATGAATGTTGAATTGCAAATGATTTACTTGCTGCAAGTGGGTCTTCACTCATAAGAAGGTTTTTCTTCCCCGAAGTTACTTGATTTCGGTGATATTGCTGTTGCACGTTCAAATCCATTAACTGATTCTTTGCCCAGCTTGCATTTTGAAATGTAGATACTCTCATCTCTCTCTTCTCCTTTATCTATATTTGAATTGGCGTTAAGAAGAATCCACAGCTTCCTATCGCTATCCTCTTAACTCACTTAACCTACAACTATTTTATATTTCTAGTCTCACATCGATTGGGCCAATGATAGGCATTGAACGCCTCTACCATCCGTAGGTCCTCTTTCTAACCATAAAAAAGAGGGGATTTCTTTTCTAATTCACATTATCTAATAATCGAAAATAGACTATCAAACACTTCATTCATCGTAGTAATCGCTTTAGAGTTCGCCACGAAATATTTTTGGAAGGCCATTAAATTTACCATTTCCTCTTCCATATTTACCCCTTCGACGCTCATCTTCTCTTGCTGAATACCTTCTAATAAGTCTCCATGAATTTTTTGATAAGCATTCACTGCACTTTTATCAGAAGCTACACCTACTATGAATTGGTCTAATGCTTGTTTATTAGAAAGGCCTTCTTTATAATCGCCATCTGTAATTGCTGCTAGTTTATTTGCTGTTTCAGCAGATATTTTCATTTTCGAAATGTCTTTTGCAAACTCTGGATTTAATTTCATATCTTTCGCATAATCGCCAACGAAGAAATCTTTTCCCATCACTGTATTCACTTGATTTTTCACTGAACTCATTAAACCTTCAAGGTTTTTTTTATATTCAACAATCTTCGCTTTCGTATCAATCGCTGATTTTATTGCTCCGCTATTTACAGAGATTTCTGAACCGTAAATCTCAACTGACATTGGGTCTTTTTCTTTATTTAATTGAAGTGGATATGTATCTTGTCCATTTACTGTTAAAACACCATTCATTCTAACGCTTGCAATATTAGGATTCATAGATTCATAAGATACTTCTATATTGGCATACTTAGACATCTCTGTAACGATGCGATCTCGTTCGTCTAACAGTTGATTCGGTACTTGTGTGCCTGCTTGTCCAATTTTTTTATTCGCTTCTGCTAAACTAGCAGCAAGACGATTAAATTCATTAACATGTGCTTCAATATCTTCTGTCGTCTGTGCTTCCACTGTATCTAAATTTTTCGCAAGACGATTTACTTGGCTTGTGAACTTCCCAGTTTCAGAAATTAATGTATCGTAGTAATTTGGTTGTTCTGGATTTTTTGCCACTTCACGAAAAGCATTAAAGAAGCCGTCCATTAAACTAGATAACGAATTCTTTCCTGTCGTCCCAACCATAGATTCTACTCGTGATAACGTTGAATTCATGTAGTTATAGTAAGAGAGTTGCGATAATTGATCATTAAACTGTTTCGTCTTCACTTCATCAGTAATACGATCGACACCTAACGTTTGTACACCGTAACCAATTCTCTGTTCTGGCGTATGACCATTGCTTGCTCCAACAGATCCGTAATTCACCATTTGACGTACATAACCCGGTGTATGAATGTTAGACAAGTTTTGTTTCGTTGTTTGTAACCCCATTTGAGCCGCTAACATACCCGACAGCGGTGTATTATAATCAGATAATCTCATAAAGCTTCACTTCTCCTTTACAATAGTTCATTCATAAAGATTTGCGAATTATTGTTTCGCTCCAAATTATATTCAGAAACGGAATCCACAATGCTTTCTGTAGTTTTTAATAGTACGTTTAAGTAATATTGATTTTTTAAAAGAATCATTTTTACATTCTCTTCTAATTCAACTACGTTTTTTTGTGTTTTTTCCATTTTTTCAATTTCTTCATGGGAAAAATACGAAAATAATGCACTCACGCGAGATGGTTCAACGCCCTTTTCTTTACAAAACTGAACAACCATTTCTTCAAATGCGCTCGATAATCCTTTTAAACCATCAATGTACTGCAATTGCTCTACTTGCAACTTTTGAACTGCATTTACATTTTTATGTTTTAAATTCTCATATATTTGTTCTCCAAGCGTTTGAATGTTTTCATATGCTTTTTGAATAATAACGAGCTTCTCATATAATTGTATGTACATATAGCTTCCTTCCTTTTACAAGACTAAATTTACAATTAAACCGTGGATTTCTCCAATTTGATTTAACATTTCTAAATGTCCAGTTTTTGTATTAATTAAGTTCATCACATCTTCTAATTCATTTAATCCCATTTCTGCTTGTTTCACAATCGTCATTTTCTGTGAATATCCATAACGCGGATGACGAGACATAACGTCTTTATATTGCAATACATTATCTACGTAAAAATTCAAAAATGATTTCACTGTATTTTTGTATTCCATGACATTATCAAGCGTTAATTCCATTTCAATTTTCTCTTTTATTTCTCCAATATTATCGACAAACGCTTCCATTTGTTCTAGCAATTTATCTTTTTTCGGATCTGCATGCAAATTATCCGAAAATGCAAGTCCTGTCCTGACATTTGCTTCTTTCGGCATTTGAGTAGCAGGCGGTATATGCGATAAAATTGGATTATGCGAGATAGAACGTAGCATATATATCACCTATTTATTTTTTTATTTCTTCCTAAACTTAATCGTAAAATCCAGTTATTTATAATTATACTCTGAACAGTAATATTTTGCAGTTATTTTTTATAAAAGATATGTTACAATTTAGCATGAGGTGGCACAATTCTATGAATATTTTTCTTTGTGGTTCAAATCAATTAACGGCATTAGATCAAGATGAAATTAAAAAATTTTTAACTGACTATGCTCACAAACATAAAATTTACATATTATGTTATAAATCTATCGAAAATGAAGTTCTTCGTTTTTTCATCGAAAACGAAAGACTCGCTCAAAATTTATGCCTTTACACGCTACAACCGTTACAAGCATTAACAGATGAATTTCAAGAAGTCGTTCATTACTTAAAAAAACACGGAGCCGAGTATGTTGCTTTTGATCATCCTTCCGACTCCATTTATCGATCAGATTTTATGTTTTTTGTAAAACAAATTATTGAAGATACCGATTTAGTTCTCTGTTTTTATAACGGGGACAAACATACATCTGTCATTCCCATTGACGTTGCAAAAGAAGCGGGTATTGATGCTGTTATTTATGATTTACCAGGTTTACATGAAAAACAGATGAAAAAAAGCTTTGAACAAAAAATTCGTATGATGTAAAGGGGGAGGCACAATATCATTATTGTGCCCATTGTAAATATGATAATTGAACAAGATTATGATCATTTTATCGCGAGTTTTAAACAACAATTCAATATGGATATCGCTTCGTATAAACAAGATAGAATGCGCCGTAGAATCGATGCTTTCATTTCAAGAAAAGGATTTGACAACTACGTAAATTTCTTAAATCATTTACGTACCGATCAAAATTTATTTTTAAGTTTTATAGACTATATTACAATTAACGTTTCAGAATTTTTCAGAAATAAAGAACGCTGGCAAACGTTAGAGACGAAAGCACTGCCAAAATTACTTGAACAAAATAATGGGAAATTAAAAATATGGAGTGCTGCTTGCGCTGCCGGTGAAGAACCATATACACTCT
Organism: Bacillus cereus group sp. N11; assembly: GCF_016483605.1. Classification (NCBI taxonomy): domain Bacteria; kingdom Bacillati; phylum Bacillota; class Bacilli; order Caryophanales; family Bacillaceae; genus Bacillus; species Bacillus cereus group sp. N11. Next base: position 226,413 of record NZ_JAEHBN010000002.1, on the reverse strand, counting down.
CTTTAATTTTATCAAAACATCTATCTCCATTTCGCTATGAAATTCAAGCAACGGATCTTGATTTTCATATTTTAGAAACTGCGAAACGCGGTCAATATACAGAACGTTCTTTAAAAGAATTACCTATCGATTTGAAAGAGCGTCATTTCACAAAAGAGAATGATACATATTCATTGCATCAAAACATTAAGCAAAACGTTTCGTTCAAACAACATGACCTCTTAATGCAGTCATTCGATACAAATTATGATTTAATTATATGTCGTAATGTAATGATTTACTTTACAGAAGAAGCAAGAGTAAAGCTTTATGAAAAGTTTAGTCGTTCTTTACGAAAAGGCGGTGTACTATTTGTTGGTAGTACAGAACAAATTTTAACACCCGAACGTTACAACCTTCAGCGGTTCGATACATTCTTCTATGAAAAAATATAAAGTGAAACTTTAATCAGCCCATACCAATCGGGCTTTTACGGGATTAAAAAGGTCGTCACATTGAAGTGACGACCTTTTTATATAACTCGAATTAAAATGATACCAACAATCCATATAAAGAGAAACAGAAACGTCATAGACCATTTATGTTCTTGCATTGTATGTTTCAACGCCTGTGACAATTGTGTCATATTCATTTCTGCGAGCGCTCTCCATACACTGACATCCCGATCTTTTGCCGTGCGGTCTGTAACGCTAATTAAAATGGTTTCGTTAGACAACTTCGTTATATAAGCAGTAATAACCGTTACCATTAAATTTATATTTCCTTCTGAAGAATCGCTCTCCACTCTAGAGATAAGTGCACTTACATCTAATAACGGAATATGTACCTTTCTACCAAATGATAGTTGTACTTCAGCGAAATCATATGTTCCATCTAATAAAGGAAGATCTTTTATATGCGCCTGCTTAGCAAGTCCTTGTAAACTTCTAATTACTTGTTCAAATATTTTTTCTGTTTGCTTACCTTCTCCAGATAACGTATGTAACTTTTTAAAGAGTTGTAACACTGTATCCATCTCTTTAGAAAGTATTTCCTTCATAATTTTCCCGTCGCCTAAACTTGCAAGTAAAATGCCTATTTCATTATTTTTCGAAATGATTTTAGACTGCCCACTAAACACTAAATTACTATGCTTTCGTTCTTTTTGAATTTCATGTTCCGAAATAGCTGCAGGCTGTTTTAATGGTTGTAGCGTCTTATTTTCAACTGTCGTACGGTTAATTTCCATTTAAATGCCTCCACTACTACGAAATAATTAGCCCCATTCTTTATTACTCTTTAAAACTAAAAATAGTACAAATAAACCTGACATAATAGTAAACACATTAGAAGCTTGTACTCCTTGTTCACTTCTTTCTTCTTTCTTATCTTCTGGCTCTGCTTTCTTTTTCGAAACGTCTTGCTTGTCATTTTTACCTGTTTTCTCTTTTTGAGCCTTTACATTACTTACTTCCTTATTATCTGCCAATGGATCTTTTATAACGTGAGGGAATTCCTCTTTCTCTTTCAATGTTTCTTGTATAAACTCATTTACTTTCTCGTCTTGCTTCGGAATTTGAACAACTGGAAGTTTTTCTTCTGGAAGCACGATCTCTACTTTCGAATCTTCTTGCTTACTAATTTCTTTCTTATCTTCTACTTTATTTTCATTCTCTTGCTCTTCTGTTTTCTTATCATCTTCCATTTTTTGTCCCAAAACAGAAACGATATACTCACTTTCCGCAACAAGTTTATTGCCTGCAGCATCCACTATTTCTACAAATAGTTTATATTGTCCATTTGGCAAGGCATCAGTTATTTCAAATACTTTTTGCCAATCCATGTCACGCTTGTTGTAGTCTAATAAAAAGGGAATTTCTTTATCATCTTTTCCTTTTAATGTAACGCGCACTTCTTTCACAGCGGATTCTACATCGACAGCTTTCACTCGTATATGTATAGAATCTCCCTGTTTCCGTTCAATTAAGTTCTCTTTTGCTTCATCAATAGTAACTTTATGTAACTTCGGCAATTCTTTATCTATAGTTGGTGTTTCATTTCCAATACGAACGAGCGGGACTTTCACTTCATTTTCTATGAGCTCTTCCTTCTCATTTTCTTTGTAACTTTGAACGAGATGAAGATTCCAATCACCTTGTAAATCAAAACTCTCGACTTTATAGTTAGCAATCCATCGCTTCGTTTCTTCATCATACTCAAAAGATAGCATTCTTTCTTGTGCATACTGCTCGCCATTTCTTTGTAACTGCAATATACCTTTCATACTTTGAATGTCTTTCTCGTTTGGTTCTACAGTAATCCGCATTTCTTCGCCAACTTTTAGCTCTGGCTTATTTACTGTAATAACACCTTGATCCGTTTCTATCTTTCTTTCGCTCTTTTGTTCATTCGTCACTTCTTTTTGTTCATCTTCACCTTGATTTATTTCTACTTGCTCTGGCTGTTCTTGAAGTTTCTTATTTTCTTCTATTACTTCCAATTTATTTATTTTTTGCTCTGGCTCAATTTGTTCTTCCGCCTGACTTTGCAGGGGGAAGAACAAGCACACATGTATACATAGCCAACTCATTAGAAAAAACTTTACGTTTTTCATCTACTCGTTCAAACTCCTATTTCAACGCCTTATAGCGATTTCGTCACTTTTACTCCGAAAAACCCATCTACATTTACAAGTTCACCATATGCCACTAATACATCATTCACATAAATTCGAATCGGTTCATCAATATCTTCATCTAGTACAACCGCTTCATTTTCTTGTAAACTTAATATATCTTGAATGGTTTTCACAGTACTTCCAAATACAAATTTTACGTTCATTTCTACATTTTGTAGAATGGATGTATCCATATATACTGGTTCAATCTGTTTTACTTCTTTAAATTCAATAGGTTGTACAACTGGTGCCGCAATTTCTTCCTCTTCAATTTCTTCCGGGATAATCTCTTCTTGCTCCTCCACCATTGGATACAGAAGTCTTCTTACCATTTCTTTCGCTTCGGAAATGGGTAAAATTTGATACATTTTCGATTGAAGAAGATCGCCAATTTCAAGATTGAACGTAATTTGAACGAGTTCGTCCACTTCCATTGACTCTCCCAAGTATTCCATTTCTTCTTTTAACGTTACAAATTTGACATTTGGCGGCGTCATGTCCATTTTTTCTTGAAACATTTCCGACATCGCTGTTGCAGCATGCCCCATCATTTGGTTCATGATCTCTTTAATACCGCTTAGTTCTAATTCACTAAGCTCTTTTTCCGGATCAACTTCCCCTGTTCCCATCATCATTAAATCTACCATTGTTAAGGCAACATCTTTCGTAAATACGAATACGTTCTCATTCTTTAGCCCTTCAACAAAGTCGACATTTAAAATGACAAATGGCACTGGTACTCCATCATAATGACGAACATTAATCGCCTCTACATTTGGTGTACTAATCGTGACTGGCTGATTTAAAAGCGTTGATAATACCGTTGAAGCTGAACCGATTGAAATGTTCGCAATTTCACCGAGTACATCTTTCTCTTCTTGTGTTAAATGCTCTTTTTCAACATGTTCCTCTACAATCTCAGTTTCAACCAGTTCCGCCGGTTCATCTCTTTCTTCTACTTCACCAGATAATTGTAGTAATTTATTTATCATTCGTTTCGCATGTTCCACCGAAACAATTTGTACAAGTTTAGAGTTTACAAGATTATCTATTTTTAGATCGAACGATACTTTAACTATTGTGTTATTTCCAGTTATTTCAGAGATTTTCTCCATCTCTTCTGATAGCTTTACGACTTTAATTGTCGGCGGAGACATATCTACTGTATCTTGGAAGAATTCCGACATAGATGTAGCTGCGAATCCCATCATTTGATTCATCGCTTCTTGTACAGCACTTAGCTCTAATTCACCAAGTTCTTTTCCTTCTTCCACTTCACCTGTCCCCATCATCATTAAATCAGCAATTGATAATGCAACATCTTGCTTAAGAACAAGAAGGTTTTCCATATCTAATCCTTTTGTAAAATGAATATTTAACACAACATGTGGAACTTCAACATCACTTGTATCATATAAATCTACCAATTCTACACGAGGAGCAGTAATGTTTACTTGCCTATTTAAAATTGTTGATAATACAGTCGAAGCTGAACCAAATGATATATTTGCGATTTCGCCAAGAATATCGCATTCTTGAGGTGTTAAATGCTCATTTTCTTTTTCTAGCACAATTGTGCTCGTTTCCCCGTTTGTGTGTTGCTCAGGCATTTTCCCTGCCTCCTCATTTCTGTTTTTCTATCTAATGATATAAAGTGACACTTTAATCAGTGGGACTTCTATCCATTCCTCACTGATTATTAACCCGCAACTAGCAGGATAAACTCTCAATTTATTACACTCATTATATTTTAACAAACTGATTATACAAATCGTTACGCTGTATTTATTTCCAGTTATATAATTATTTTTATACATTCATAATAATTAACCAAAAAGCTCCCCAATTGTATACAAGTGGGGAGCTTTCCTTCATTCCTATTATAAACCTTCTGGGTTTAAAATGAGGACCACTCGTCCATCACCGAGAATCGTCGCACCAGAGAAATAGTTAGAACTCTCTGCAAAGAAGTCACCTAATGACTTTAAGACGATTTCTCTTTGACCGATAATTGTGTTTACAATAAGCCCATAGCTACGATGTGTATTACGAACAATTAACACAGGAACCATTTGACCATCATATGACGCAAACGCCTCATCTACTGTTTTTTCACCAAATACTGTACTTAAATGTTTCACTTCAATAATTTGGTTACGATAATTTAACACATCTTTTCCTTGTAAGGATTGGATGTCTTCTCTCTTAATTCGAATTGCTTCCACTATATTTCCAAGAGGTAAAGCATAACGCTTATCGTTCGTTTGAACAAGCATAGATTGAATAATAGACAAAGTTAACGGAAGTTCAATTCTGAATGTACTTCCCTTTCCTTCCTCAGAATCAATAATTAAATGTCCACCTAAACTATGAATCGTATGTTTTACAACATCTAATCCAACACCACGCCCAGAAAGATCCGATACAACTTCAGCTGTACTAAATCCTGGTTGGAATATAAGATCAAACACTTCACGATCTGTTAATCTATTCGCATCTGCTTCTGTTACAACACCATTTTTAATCGCTTTTTCTAATACTTTCCCTTTATTAATACCGTTTCCATCATCCGTAATTTGAATAACGACATGATTTCCACTATGAAACGCCTCTAATTTAATCGTTCCTGTCTCATTTTTACCTGCATCACGTCGTTTTTCAACAGTCTCAACACCGTGATCAATTGCATTTCGAATTAAATGAACAAGCGGATCACCGATTTCATCAATTACAATTTTATCAACTTCAGTAGTTTCTCCTGTAATTTGTAAATCGATTTTTTTACCTAAATCTTTCGCTAACATTCGTACCATACGTGGGAAACGATTGAAGACCGTTTCAATTGGAACCATGCGCATGTTTAAAAGTACATTTTGAATATCTTTTGAAATATCTCCTAATCGATTTAAATGCTCAATTAATTCCTTGTTTTGAATCGTTTGTGCCAATTCATCAATGCGCCCACGCTCAATTACACTTTCTTCAAACATATTCATTAATGTTTCGATTTTCTCTAATTGAACACGAATGGAGCGATTCTCCACTTTAGCATTTTTCGTTTTTACTGTGCTTTTAGCTGGTGTAGTATTAGCTGGTTGTTTCGGTGCTTCTACAGGTGATACAACCTGCGCAACTGCAGAAGATTGTATCATTTTCTCTATTTGCACAGCTTCTTGTGATGTATGTCCTTGCTTCACTTCTACTTTCTCAATTTCAGAAATATGAAGCACTACTTGTTTCAATTCTTCTACATTATAATCAGTATCCATAAATACTGTGAACTCAAATCCGAAAGCATCCGCTTCAATTTCTTCAATACTCGGAACAGTTTTTTGTATATTACCTACATTTTGCAATGCTTCTATACACATAATGGCACGTACTGCTTTTAAAATAGCTTGCTGTTCTACCGTTATATGTACTTCATGCGAAACTCCACCATCGTTACCTATATGATCTTGCTCTATATGTTGTGTAGGCGTTACTACATTACCGTGCAATAATGCTTCTAATTTCTGTTTAGTAGAAACTACATCAATATTACCCATTCCGCCTTGTTGTACATCTGCAACCATCTTCTCTAAATTATCAATGCACTCAAAAATCACATCAATAATATCCGCATTGACCACGATATTCCCATGACGGATTTCATCTAACACATTTTCCATCTTATGCGTTAAATCCGCCATTTCCGCAAATTCCATACTTGCAGACATACCTTTAAATGTATGGGCTGAGCGGAATATTTCTCCTACAACATCCATATCAGCTGGATTTTGTTCTAAAGTTAGCACATTTTCATTTAGCGATTGTAAATGTTCTTCTGATTCCTCAAAAAATATATTCAATAGATCTGTTTGCATTTTAATCCCCTACCTGTCTAACAAACATTTCATTTATGTATAACAATTTAGTGTTTTAAAACGAGAAAAAAGGGGGCCACACGTGTATCCTCTATCACTGTTTTGATTCCTTGTGGCACCCCTTTTATATTAGCTATTTGCTACTTTTGTTAAAGCTTCGATAACACGATCCGCTTGGAATGGCTTTACAATAAAGTCTTTCGCCCCACCCTTAATTGCATCTAATACCATACCTTGTTGTCCCATTGCCGAACAAATAACAACCTTTGCACTTGAATCAATTTTAATGATTTCTTTTAATGCTTCAAGTCCGTCCATTTCTGGCATAGTAATATCTAATGTTACAATATCAGGTTGAAGTTCTTTATACTTTTGAATTGCTTCTACTCCATTCTCCGCCTCACCGATAATTTCAAATTCAGAATTACTTTTTAATAAGTTTTTAATCATCGTTCGCATGAACATCGCATCGTCTACAACTAAAATTTTATGTGCCATTCTTTTTGATTCTCTCCTTCTATGTATAAATATATCTTAATATTTCACCTTATCATTCTCACTCATTATACAAAATAAAATGATAAAATTTAATATTTTTTTAAAAGAATTTTCGTATTTTTATTATTTTATTATTAAAATAACAATATACTATTCTTTTATATAAATAACAACGCGACGATTTTTCTCCCAGTTTTGCGGTGAATCATTTGGTACAACTGGCTTTGTGTCTGCATATCCTACCGCAGCTAACCTCTTATCGTCCACATTATACACTTCGATTAAGTGGTGAATCATATTAGCTGCTCGTGCTGAAGATAATTCCCAGTTAGAAGGGAATTTCTCATTATGAATAGGTCTACTATCTGTATGTCCTTCCACAACGATTGGATTTGGTACTGATTGGAAAAATCCGACTAATTGACTCATTATCTCTTTTGCTTCTGGTTTAACGTTCGCATCACCCGTATCAAATATTAAATTATCTACGATAACGACACTTACCCCTGTATCTTCTCGATATACATTCACTTGACTAATACCGTTATTATCTACATATGCTTTTAACTTTTTATATAATTCATCCATTCTCTTTTTTGAGATCATTTTTTCATCATTTTTTTCATGTGTTATATCTGGTATTGTATTTTCCATTACTTTTGCATCTACTTGCTCCGCATCGCTAAACTTTTCAAGCATCTTTGACAATTTTACTGCATCCTGCTTTGATGTAGCAACTAGTAATACAAAGAAAGTTAATAATAACATCGTTAAATCTGTAAAAGTCGTCATCCAACGAGGCGATCCCTTTTGCGGTCGTTTTATCATCATACCACTCCTTGAAATATTAGGCTGCTCGTTTTTCTTTTTTTATCTTTGTTTCGTACACATACGTATCAAGTTTCAACTTTAATTTAGAAGGAATTTGCCCACGATACAATTCTGAAATTGCTTCAATTACAAACTTCTTCTCTGTATATAAATCCTCAATACCACGATACACCTTTTCCGCAAGAGGTATTGCAATCATATTCGCAAGTACTGATCCATATAATGTCGTTAGCATCGCCACTGCCATTCCTGTACCAATTTGTGATGTATCTTGCAAATTTTGAAGCATAATGATAAGACCAATTAAAGTCCCTATCATACCCCAAGCTGGAGCGAAATCACCAATTTTATCTAATAATGTTGCCCCTTTTCTTAGCTCATACACTTCTGTTTCTATATCTTTCATTAACACTTCTTTTAATTCATCTTCATCGTAGCCACTTAACATTAAACGAATCCCCTTTTGAATAAAAGGGTTGTCTACTTGTTCTCCATCAACTTCTAAAGAAAGCAAACCGTTCTTTTTAGACTTTTTCGAAAAATCAACGAACAAATCCGTTAACTGTTCTAAATCTTCTTCTCTTCTATGTAAAACAGTAAAAATACTTTTCGTATATTTTTTTATTTCTCCAAATCGATACGCCACAACAATTGTCGCTGCCGTTCCCCCTATGACAATTAAAATAGATGGAATATCTAAGAAGTTTTTAAAAGCTTTTATTCCACCGCCACTAAGTACGATCGCCGCTATTACAATAGCGAAGCCTACTATAATGCCCATTGGACTAGAAATATCAAACTTCCTTTTTTTTCTTTCTGGTCTAGCAAATACTTGTTTTTCGTCTCCCATATTCCTGCCCTTTCCTTTTCATTTTTATAAAACATTTTTTTATTTTAATAATGCGTTTTCACATATAACGTTCATTATACGCTTATCATCTATTTATCGCAATATACTCATAAAATTGACACATTTCATTTCCATATTAGAATTATGGTATGGAAATAAGAGGAGGATCACGATGGAACATAACATTTTACAAGTCATTGCATTAGCAGAAAAACTAAAATACGAAATGCGACATAGCTGGCTTTCTAACGGACGCCAAGAAAGTGTTGCCGAACATACATGGCGCATGTCTCTAATGGCCATTTTAGTTGAGCCTTATTTAGATCAAAAAGTAAATATTGAAAAGTTACTTAAAATGGTTATTATTCACGACCTAGTCGAAGCTGAAGCTGGCGATATCCCTGCTTTTGATACAATGAATAGTCACGAATTACAATTACAAAAACAAAAAAATGAACTTGAAGCAATTTTAAATATTAAACAAACATTAACAGGTTCTCTCGGTGAGGAATTATATGATTTATGGATGGAGTTTGAAGCGAAAGAAACGTACGAAGCAAAAGTTGCTAATGCGCTTGATAAATTGGAAGTAAAAATTCAGCATAACGAGGCTGACATTAATACGTGGCTACCAATTGAACATAAAATGACATTCCAAGTCGCAAAACATACAAACTTTGACTCTTTCCTATCTAAATTACAAAAACTTATTGAACAAGATGGAGAAAAGAAGTTATTAGCTGCTGGCATTGACGTTGAAGCTTGTAAGAAATAATGAAATAAGACACTCTACTAGAGTGTCTTATTTCATTATTGTTGATACTGCCTGCTTGTAAATCAGCTGTTGCTTTCCATCTACTAACATTAAAACTGTAAATTTGTCTACGCCAGCAACTTCTCCGACTATTCTCACACCACTCTTTAAGAAAACTGTAACAGTACCTTTTTCTTCTTTTATTTGCTTATAAAGCTCATCTTGTAAATGTTCCAATAACGTTTCTCCCCTTTCTTTCGTTTAATATCTTAATATAAAAAACTATAAATTATTCATTTATGGACCTTATCTTTTACATTCATAAACTTATTAATTAGTATATCTAAATCTCGGCTAAATAACAAAACTTTATCATGATCCAATCCGTGTCTCGCAACAAGTTGAATTAACTCTTTCTTTTTGTTTTCTATTTTATTTTGTAATCGTCCCATCTCCATCTCTAAACTAAAACTCCCTTTTCCCATAATATTACTTGTAAAATTATAGTACATATTCCCTCATAAAAAAATATAAAAATGGTTTTTTTTACAATTTTTACGTTTTTAACATACTCTTAATCCGTAAACGCTTTATTTAGTAAGATTTCCCGCACATGTAATATAGAAAAACCTGAATCACACAGACATTTGTCTAATTCAAATACAGACTGGCTCCTTTTCCACATGAAAAACATATTGTATATAGTAGTCCATGAATTATATAGATTAATTTACAAAAAGGAGGAAAACACATGAGCTATGGTGGTAGTTGTGCTGGTTTCGGCGGTGGATTTGCTTTGCTTATCGTACTATTCATCCTTCTAATCATTATCGGATGTAGCTGCTGGGGTGGCGGCGGATACGGATATTAATCATCCTATCCTTACTAAATGAACTAAAAACTATACGAAAACAGCTCATATTTGAGCTGTTTTTTCATACTTTCGTATGAATTTATATCCCTCTTATTTCTGATTTGATCTAACAAAATATCGTTTACTATGAAATAAGAAACATTTTTACTAAGGGGGATTACAATGATTAAAGGTCTTTATGAGGCACATTTACCCGTCCGTAACTTAGAAGTATCAATACCTTTTTATGAATCACTAGGGCTAAAATTATATACAAGAGGTGACGCTATTGCTTTCTTTTGGATTAAAGAAAATGAGAGTTGGCTCGGACTTTGGGAAGGAACAGAATACAAAGTTACTTATCACCCATCTTTGCGACATATTGCCTTCCAAGTAAGCTTGCTTGATTTAGAAAATGCAATACATTGGCTAAGTCAAAAAGGAATTTCAGCAAGAAAAGACTTTGGAATGGAGCCAATTGAACCGATCGTTTTTCCAGAATTGGCACACGCCTCCGTATACTTTAACGATCCTGATGGAAATAGTTTAGAATTGATTGCACAATTACCTGTTGAACTTTCTGCAGCAGAGAACATGTATTTAAGTGAATGGAAAAGACAAGTTCAAGCATCATTAATACATAAGGATTAATCTTTTATGTCAGTTTCTTATTCCACACTGCTTAAAACAAATACAAACTTTAGAAAGCTGTTTTATGGCCAAACATTAAGTGTACTGGGAGATTGGTTTCATACTGTAGCTTTATTAACATTCGTTTATAGCGTAACAGAATCTCCGTTTATTATCGCACTAACTTTTATGAGTAAAGGGTTACCTCAACTTCTTCTTAGTCCTTTTATTGGAGGGTTTGTGGATCGATTTCCAACAAAGAAGATTATGATTTCCACCGATGTTTTAAGAGGAGTTATTGTACTCACTTACTTATTAGCAACCTATAAGATTGAAATTATTTTCGTAGCTAATATATGTTTGTCGGTCCTCTCTTGCTTATTTGAGCCTGCTAAACAATCAACTTTAAAAATGATTATTAGGCAAAAACATTTAGTAACTGCAAATACACTTTCTAGTACAGTTAATGGCTTTATGTCAATTATGGGCGCCTCATTAGGTGGGATTATCGCCCAGGCTTTAAGTATAGAAATCGCTTTTATCATTAATAGCCTATCATACTTTGTTTCCGCTTTAATCATTTATAAGTTGAATATCCCTTCTCACAAAAAATTTAACATAAAAAAGTCATTTTTTGTGGATATAAAAGATGGATACACGTACATATTACAGAAAAAAATTATATTAGCATTAATTCTTGTCGGAGTTTCATGGGGGATTATTGGTGGTGCTTATCAACTTCTTTTAACAATTTATGCCGAAAGGATCTTCCATGCTAATATTGGAATTTTATATACTGTTCAAGGATTAGGTCTTATTATTGGTAGTCTATTCGTTAATCTATATGTATGTAAAAATAAGGAGACAATGAAAAAAGCATTTGGCTTGGCGTACTTACTACAAGGATTTTTCTTTCTCGGATTCGTTCTATCCAATCAGCTTATTATCGGTATTATTACTTTACTCTGCATGCGTATCGCAGGGGGCATTATCGTCCCTTTAGACACAACCTTATTACAAATGTATACCGAAGAAAACATGATTGGTAAAGTTTTTTCATTTCATTATTCCATATATGGTTCTCTCATTCAGCTATCTATGTTTATTACAGGCTGGCTTTTAGAAACCCTTTCTCCGCAAGTAATTGGTTGCCTGTTAGCTATATGTTGTATTTTTGTTAGTTTTATATGGCTTTTCTTATTTTATCGCGGGAAGCTTAGTGAAGATCCTACCGATACTATATAGCTCACTGCTAATTTTTATTTACTCTCATTTGTTATCGTTATATAACAATCAAATTAAATAAAATACAAGTCATTTCATTTCATGAAAAGGCCCTTTACTTGAACACCATTTGAGAGGAAATCAAATATTTATGTTAAAATAAAAGTAAGATTGTGAAAGATTGCACTTATTCTATAGGCTCCAAACAGCTACATTCGATTTTCGTAGTAATAAAATATGTATTGAATTTGATTAAATAGGAGGGCTATTTTGGAGATTACATTAATTTTCATATGTATAATATTGGTGGCTTCTGTTTTGCAAGCCAGTACAGGTTTTGGCTTTTCTATAATGGCAACACCTTTCTTACTCATGTTATTTCTACCGCAAGAAGCTATACAAATAAACATTATTTTATCATTAATTATTTCAATATCACTCATTTGGAAAATAAGAATGGACGTTGATTTTATTTTACTGAAACGGTTTATTTTTGGAAGTATAGCCGGTGTACCTTTTGGAATTTTAATCTTCATTTCCGTTAACATAAACACTTTTAAATTAACAATTAGCATCCTACTCTTACTATTAACATTGTTGCTAATATGCAATGTTAAAGTTAGATCAACACCGTTTAGAGATTTCGTAGTTGGTGGATTATCAGGACTTTTAACGACGAGTATCGGTATGCCCGGACCTCCTTTGTTACTTTACTTTACAGGAACTGATACTGAAAAAGAGAAGTTGAGAGCAACTACTTTGGCTTTTTATCTGTTTATATATTTCATTAGTCTACTAACTCAAATACTCTTTACTGGAACGGACATAACAATTTGGAAATCAAGTTTTTATGCAATTCCAATTGTATTTTTAGGTTTGTTTATAGGTCAAATTATTTTCAAATGGCTTAATCAACAAGTTTTTAAAATATTTACATATATCCTTTTGAGCTGTACAGGTATTTATCTTCTTATTGATAGTTTGCATTTGTTATAGAAAATGCTTTAGATTGCGCAATAACAGCTTGGTTTAAATGAAATTATTGTTGTATTTTTAAGCTACAAAATCATCCGATAAAAAGCGGCTATTATGCCGCCTTTTACATTAAATATTTTATAAAGCAAAGACCTGAACTTACTATCACGAGTATATTAAAGAATAAGAAAAAACCTTTTTCGAAATCTGTATACTTTTCTACTTTTACTCCGCGTTTTTTCAACTCCATAATAATCATCGCAACTTCATGTGCATACGCAATACTTCCAAACTGTATATAATTGTTATTATATTTAATCTCAAAAACGTTTTTCATTTTTTTATGTTGCGAAATAGATTGTATATCCTCTATTGGCACGCTATGTTCATTTGTCTTTTTAAAATAACAATCTAACCCTTTCATTATCACCCTTTTATTCGTTAAAACGATATAATAATAAAAGGTAGCTCCTGCGTATAATATATTTGGTATGACTTTACTATTTACCATACATCCTTCGTCTACTAACAGTTCCTTCTGAATTTCTTCATCAGCTTGTAATTCGTTGCGAATTGATTCTTCTAACATTTGTACAGTTAATTTTTTTAATAGTTCTCCATTTCTTAAATAATACTTATCTATATTTATAGACTCATTCGCTTCTTTCTCTAAACGTGTAATTTCTTCTTCTGAATATTGGAGCTCATTTAACATCGATAATAATCTTTTATCCATATTACACACTCCCTTTCCACAGTTTTTGAAGTTTTTTCTTTCCACAAGAGATTCGATTGTATATATAGTCAGCCGTTACTTTTAATTCTTTTGCAATATCGTCAATGGAATATCCATCAATATACCTCTTTAAAAAGATATATCGATCCTTTGTATTTAAATCTTGTACGATTTCCATAATCTCTTCTTCTTGTTCTATTTCATACTTATCATGGATACCTGCATCTATTTCTACGTCTTTATCAATTTTATTCTCTTTATATACTTTCTTTTTATATTCCAATGCCTTTAATTTAGTAATACCAATCATCCAAGATTTTAAGTTGCCCTTTTCTATATCAAATTGTTCGATTTGAAACCAAATGATAGTAAATACATCATTATAACAATCATCCACATATTGTTTTTCAATAGGGGTACTTAATGATTTATGAATAATGTACAAAATTAATTTTCCATATTGATCAATCACTTCTTTCAAAGCATCTTGATCACGTTTTTTCATTGCTATAATTAAATCCTCTTCAGAATCGAAAATCATAAACATCATCCTTCCTCAGTTCCCCTTTAGCAGCTGCTTTTACTTACTATTGGCATTTCATTCTCATTTTCTATCATTTTTTGTAAAAATTTATCAATTTTTTATTTCTATGTATATGATAACAAATAAAATACCTAAGTTCAGAAAGTAGTATCTACAATCTGAACTTAGGTATTAACAATTAATTTATTCACTTATACTAACGTTTCATCACAAAGCTCTGTTACATTTTTAAAGTATTGCAAGTTCTCCTTCGCTTCAGCTTCATTAAATAAATTGAGTTGCTTCATTATTTCAGTAGCAAATTCAACGTACGCAGATCCTACCGCTGTTATTATTTTTCCATCAACAGTTACATCTTTGTTTTGTTTATATTCCCATTCATGTAAATGTGCTAATTGTTTTTCATCTGATGTTAATGATGTTGAGAATCTCTTCTTATTCAGCACTCCTGCTGCATGTAATAAAGATGTTCCGGCACAAATACCCGCTATCCATTTATTTTGCTTATGTAATTTGTTCACAATAGATAACAATTGTTCATTTTCTAAATGATCAAAAATATGTCCGCCTGGTACGATAAACACTTCATAGTTCTCTATTTTAATTTGCTCAATAGAGGCATGTGGTTGACACAAAAAACCGCCTTCTCCTGTAACTGTTTTTCCGTCTACAGTTGCCGTTGTTATTTCAAATTCCTTACTTTTCAAAAACAAGCTCGCTATATTCACTTCAAATTCTGCAAATCCATCAAATAGAAATATTAAAGCTTTCTTCATTTTATCTCCTCCCTCTATAGCTATTCGAAAACTATCTCATTTCTCCTTTTAAAAAAGACAAACCCGCATCTCAGGTTTGTCTTTTTACTCATTTTTTATTTAACCCTTTCTCACTTAAAAACTCTTTCATATGCATTCTTTTCTCTTTGGACATAAATGAGCTCATTGATTCCGTCCATGTTATGTTTTTTTGATTTGATGATCTTTCTTTGTAATATGCGCTCATCGTTTCATCATATTTGTTTAATAATTCATCATATTTCTTTTCATCATATCCATTTTCATGAAGAATTGCTGCTACCGGTAAACGTGGTTTAACTCCATGTTCTTCATTTGGCACACCGACTGTCATTCCAAACACAGGATATACTTTATCCGGTAAATGAAGCAATTCACTCACTTCTTTCGGGTTATTACGAATACCACCAATATAACAAATACCGTATCCTAATGATTCCGCTGCTAGTGCTAAGTTTTGCGCAAAAAGTGAAGCATCTACCGTCGCAACGATAAAATCTTCCACTCCTTCATGCTTTATCTCTGTACCATGCTTTTCACACGCCATTTCAAGTCGCTTTAAGTCTGCACAACAAACAAAGAATGCTGCACACTCTTTCACGTGACGATTTCCGGATAGTTCTGCTAGTTTAGCCTTTAGGTCTTGATCGGTTACATATACAACAGAATAGGCCTGTACAAAATGCGAAGAAGCGGCATGCTGCGCAGCTTGAACCATTCTTTCTACTACATCTTTCGGAATGGATTCTTCTTTATATTTACGAACTGAAACGTGTTGCTCCATTTTATGTATGATCTCATTCATGAAAAACACTCCTTTTTTCTCTTCATAATGAAAAATTAACATATCTTTTTCAATATTCACAACTTATAAGCACAAAAAGAGCAATTCTTTTTGAATTGCTCTTTTTAAAATGTCTATCAATACGGTAAATGAAATTATATCAACGATAATTTAAATATATCAACGATTCCTTGCACTATATCAACGATTTTTCGAATATATCAACGATTCGACAAGAGATATCAATTTACCGACAAATAACGACAGGATTACACCAATTTATTTCTTGTCTTATTATGCTGCTTTCAAAACTTTAATACCTTTTACGATATTCCAAATGAAGTAGTAAATTCCTACAAGAATGAATACTGCATATGTGATAGTCATCCCAATTCCCGCACCATCAGATTGATCGAAGCCTAAACCGTATACACCTGATACTGCTAATCCAGCAAATAAGATTGCGTACGGAAAAACATGTGACCAAAATGCTTTTTTCGCGTGATATTTCACTTCATCTTCCGCAACGAAGTACACGATAATTGGTAGTAAAAATGGCGCAAAAAAGATACTAAAGTAACATAGTGAAGATAGAATATTATTTCCTTTCATCCGATTCACCTCTAAATAGTTTTTGTTATCTTTATTATGTCAGGAATCCATTCTAGAAACTATCGCTTTACCTTTCACTAAGATGACAGTTTTGTAAGATTTTCCTCAAAATAAATCCCGCCTCAAATTTCGGGCGGGATCACTTTCACTATATTCGATTCATAAACCAATATTGCGTAATCGCTAAATATTCTCGGACATTTGATGAAATGATAATGGGCTTCGGTGTTTTGGCAGGAAGCCCTTCTAATTGCAAATCTTGTTTTGCTGCTATTTTTTTCGCTCTAAACATATGGAAATCGTTCGTTACGATCATACCTTTTTTCATATTGGCTGGAATTAACGGTTTTGAGAATGTAATATTCTCATCTGTACTCGTTGATTTATCCTCCATTATAATACGGTCTTCTGCAATATTTTGTTTCATTAATCCTTGTTTCATCGCTAATGCTTCTGAAATATCTTCACCTTTTCCTTGTCCGCCAGATACGATAGCGATTGTTTTCTCATGTGATTTTAAATATTCAGCTGCTTTATCAATACGATATTGTAATGAGTACGATGGTTTCGTCCCATTTACTTTCGAGCCTAATACAATGATATAATCAGCATCGTCGGTAGCTTTCATATGCCCATGCTTATAAATGTTATATTGTAAAAAAACCGCGTACACAGCGCAAACCGTTATAATTGCTATAATATACTTAATTATTTTCTTCTTTCTCATATCCATATACTCCTATGTTCTTTGCTTCTTTCATCATAATATCCATTTATTCGTTTGTATACAGACAAATTCCAAATAACCCTTATTTATCCTCTAAAAGGTAATATTTCTATTATTTTTGGGAATAGTAAGTACAACTTCGCACGAAGGAGTGTCCCTATTGCTTCTCTTTTTATGTAACGTATCATTCTTTTTTATTTTATTTTTACTATCGCTTAAGTTACTCGGTAAATCCGCATTAGCACAACTAACTCCTCATGATTTTGGGGCTATTATTTTTTTATCTTATTTAGCTTTTCAAGCCATACCAGTCGCTGGTGCTTTACAAGCATTTCTCGGTATGGTCGTTATTACATGTTTGCACTTACTTCTTACAAAATTAAGCTTACTCAACAAACTAAATCGTTTCATTCTCGGACACCCCATTATTTTAATTAAACATGGTGATATTATTTTTGAGAACTTACAAAAAAGTAGATATCCCATACCCGAATTGCTTTCTAACCTTCGCGTCGCCGGATATCCAAGTGTTCATGAAATTGAATACGCTATTTTAGAAGCGAATGGAGCCATTAGCATTTTACCAAAGCGAGAACTTGTACCATTGACTCCAAAGGATATGAATATACATGTTAAGTATGCTGGATTACCAATCGCCCTTATTGTCGATTCTCAAATTCAATACGATAACTTAAAGTTGATCCATAAAGACGAAAAGTGGTTATATAAAGAGTTAAAAGAAAAAGGCATCACAAATATTAAAAATGTGGCTTTTGCGTCTGTTCAAGAAACGGATGGGTCTTTTGCGATTAGTTTAAAAGAATGAAAAAATCCCCTTACTTGCTCAAGGGGATTTTCTTCATTATATTGCTTCTTTCTTTCCTGCCATATGTAACGGAACAGGATGTTTCATACGATTCATCATAAATACGATAATTGCTGTCAATACTTCCGCAACCGGCATAACGAGCCAAATTCCGTTTATTCCAAATAACTTTGGCATAATCCATAACAACGGAATAATAAATAGTAACCCTCGGCTCATTATAATAAGTACTGATTTCTTCGTTTGTCGCACTGATTGGAAGTACTCTCCATACACAATGTTGTAGCCTAAAAATACGTATTGGATAAAGAACAAGCTAATACCTGTTAACGTTAACTCCAATAGTTCTGGCGATTGGACATCAAATAGACCAATGATATATTTCCCGAAGAATAATCCGACAATTATCGCAATGCCTCCGAGTACAACCGCAATCTTCACAGCAAACTGTAATCCTTCACGCAATCTTTCTGATAAATTTGCACCGTAATGGAAACTTGCGATTGGTTGTAATGCTGCTCCAACACCAAAGAATAATAGTAATGCCATCGCATGAATACTATTCACCATTGCATAGGAAGCGACTCCTACTTCTCCTGCATATTGAACGAATGCGATGTTAAAACCAATCGTTACGATTGCTACTGTACTTTCTGCTGTAAAACTTGGGAAACCAATCACCATTATTTGTTTAACCGTATCCCATTCAAAATGGAATTTCGTCCACTTTAAAATACTACTCTTTCTAAAGAAGTGAGTTAATAATACAAGGAAACCAATTGCTGCCGAAAGAATAGTCGCTGAAGCAGCACCTGTTACACCCCATCCAAAGATGAAAATAAAGATATAGTCAAACACTATGTTTAATACAGCCGTTACAACAAGACCTGCCATTGCTAAATTAGGATTTCCATCATTTCGTATAAATGTACTTAAAATATTTTCTAACACGTATATCATTCCAAATGTTAATAACACGTGTAAATAGTCTAACGCATACGGTAAAATCACTTCATTTGCACCGAATAAGTATGCTAAATCTTCTATTCTCCATACGCAAATAGCCGCTAAAACGCCTACGATAATAACTGCTACAGTCATAGATTGCGTAAAAATAGACCTTGCTCTTTCAAGTTTATTTTCGCCTAGTGCAATCGAATATAATGTTGCTCCACCCATTCCAATCCATAATGAAATGGAGAAGAAAATCGAAAATGCTGGAATAGCGACGTTTACTCCCGCTAAACCGTTCGCTCCAACTCCCCTACTAATCATGACCGCGTCAATCACAATATTAACTGACATTAATACCATTCCGAGAACTGCTGGTATTAAATATGAAATAAATAAACTTTTTATCGGTTTTTCTCTTAATTTTTCTGTTGCTTCCATACTAATATGCTCCTTTTTTCAACACTCTGTTCACAGTTTAAACCTTCAAGTAACTTGAAGGTCAAGAGAGAATTTAAAAATAGGTAACTTAATTATCGTCATTGATGCCGATTTGTAATTAGTACGAGTCTTACACCTTATTTCATTGTTTTTTCATTATAGGGATTTGAATTTCCGTTACTTGCTCCTCTGGATTTTCTGTTACAGACCAATCAATTAATGCAATCTCAATCGAATCTCCGCTCACTTCATATCCCTCTTGAGAGATGTATTTCATTAACTCCTTGTATGTTTCATCTGTTTCTTCATATGGTCCATGATGATAAGCACACGCAAATATACCTGCTTTAATTTCATCTGAACTATGTACTTGAAAAGGCATATAATCCAAAAGAATAAAAACACTATTGTATGATTGAAATTCATTTTGAATTAATGCTTTTTTGGCAACCGTTACACCGATATCTCCAGAGAATAAGCTATTATCTATTTGTTTCATATTTTTCTGCAACGAATGGATATAATACTCAAACATATCATCTGTTGTATTTGGTGCAACCGCAATCGCTGTAATCTTTCGCTGCGGGATTTCTTTAACTATGATTTTTTCAGCTTTTACTTTCGTCGCTTCCTTAATTACATAAATTCTATGTTCCATTTTTGCTAAAGCATACTCAATTTCTCTTTGCTTCTTTAACATCATTTCTTGTTGCTTTTCAAGTAAATTAAGCGCATAAGATGGATTCCGCTCATCAATATATTTCTTAATTTCCTTTAACGGAATATTTAACTGTCGTAAAAATTTAATCGTATCTAACAGTGAAAACTGATCAATTGTGTAATAACGATAATTCGTTTGCGGATCGACAATAGACGGGTGAAAAATTCCTTTTTCATCATAATACCTTAATGTAGATTCTGCGATATTATGCATTTTTGCCATTTCTCCAATTGTAAAGCGTTTGTTTATTAACATATTCCATTCTCCAATTCATTAAAAATGTTTCCTTATTTCTTCTTATTATATATTGATTCCCTCCATACCTAAATCGAATCTCATCATGAAAATCTGCTATTTTTTCATTGATTTTTTATAAATTTTATTATATATTGATTACAGGTTCAAATTACAAGTTCAAAAGAACTTGTAATCAGACCTTTTGTTTAATGGGTTTTACATATTTTCATTAGGCAAATTCCGAGAAATCGTTTAATAAAAATACAAAGTGATAAGGAGAGGATCAAATGGAATTCGAATTTTTCTTTCAAATTGCACTTATTTTATTAAGTACAAAGCTTGCTGGTGACCTTAGTGTTAGATTAGGTCAACCTTCTGTACTCGGTAAATTAATTGTCGGTATCGTTATCGGTCCAGCTGTATTAGGTTGGATTGAAAACTCAGAACTTCTAACACAATTAAGTAATGTTGGTGTTATTCTTTTAATGTTTATGGCTGGACTTGAAACAGACTTAGAAGAATTAAATGCAAATCGTAACTCTTCTTTAGCAGTTGCACTCGGAGGTATCATTCTTCCATTCGTAGGTGGTTATGTTTCCGGTCTTGTTATGGGAATGGAACAAGGGAACGCTGTATTTTTAGGATTACTTCTATGTGCGACAAGTGTTAGTATTTCCGTTCAAACACTTCGCGATTTAGGTAAGATGAAAACACGTGAAAGTACAACGATGCTTGGAGCAGCTGTATTTGATGACATTCTTGTTGTTATTTTATTAGCATTCGCAATGAGCTTCTTAGGCACAGACGATGTTAACTTAACAATGGTTATCTTGAAGAAGGTCGTATTCTTCGCTTCTATTATTTTAATCGGATGGAAAGGTGTTCCAGCGATTATGCGTTGGTTATCACCATTACGCGTATCTGAGTCTATCGTGAGCGCGGCTCTTATTATCTGTTTCTCATTCGCATATTTCGGCGAATTATTAGGAATTGCTGGTATTATCGGTGCTTTCGCAGCTGGTATCGCAATTTCTCAAACGAACTACAAACATGAAGTAGAAAAGAAAGTAGAACCGATTGCTTACGCAATGTTCGTTCCAGTATTCTTCGTTAGTATCGGTATGAATATTACATTTGATGGTATTGGTAATCAAATTTGGTTCATCTTAGCATTAACAGTTATCGCTGTCTTCACAAAACTAATCGGTTGTGGATTTGGTGCACGCATGACTGGATTTGATGCAAAGTCTTCTGCAATTATCGGTGCTGGAATGGTTTCACGTGGTGAAGTTGCACTTATCATCGCAGGAACAGGTCTTTCTTCTGGACTATTAGCACAAGATTACTTTACAGCTATCGTTATTGTCGTTATTTTAACTACAATGATTACACCACCAATGTTAAAATACACTTTTGGTGCCAAAGATAAAGCAATGAAAGCAAGTAAATAAGTTTACTATAATAAAAGGAGATTACTATTTTATAAAATAGTAATCTCCTTTTTCATTTTCCCTTTAAACAATCTCATTCGTCTTTAACCATTTTTCAAAAATAGTCCTTGCTTCTTCATCATCAATATTATCACGAAATGAATATACTTTAATGCCATAGTCATCGATATATTCACCTAGCTTCATTTCCTCCACTTTCTTATAAAAATCGTCTACCTCATAGTGCGGAATATAAGCATCCCAAACTGGTTCCTTTATTCTTTTGTACGCTGTCACTTCTAAATCATATCCATCTTCATAATATCCGATGTGATAATGTTGACTAGGGTCATATTTCTCCATTCATATCCCCTCCCTTTAAAAAACTACCATATTTCAAGTAATAAACAAAAGCGAGCCTTATATTACAGCTCACTTTTGTTCTTTTATTTGATTAAATACGCTCCATCGCTGTCTTCAACGTACCAACAACGAAAGCAATTTCTTCATTTGAAATAACAAGAGGCGGCGCTAATGTTAAAACATTATTATACCCTGCTGTTGTCATACCGTTTCGTCCTATAATTAAACCTTTTTCTTTACAAGCATTTACAACAGTCGCGATTTTGTCGTTATCAATCGGTTCTTTCGTCTCTTTATCATTTACAAGTTCAATTCCTACTAATAGACCTTTCCCTCTAATATTTCCAACTAGCGGATGTTCCCCGATTTCTTCTTTTAATTGCTCTAATAAAAGTGAGCCCATTTGTGCAGAGCGTCCAATTAAATCTTCATTTTCCATAATCTCTAAGTTTTTAAGTGCTAATGCACAAGCCGCCGGGTTTCCACCAAATGTATTAATATGGCGGAAAAATTCATATTCCCCAGTTCCTTTAAATGCTTCATAAATTTCTTTTTTCACAGCTGTTGCTGATAATGGTAAGTATGCACTCGTAATACCTTTCGCCATCGTAATGATATCAGGCTTAACATCATAGTTCATAAATCCAAATGCTTTTCCTGTACGCCCGAAACCACAAATCACTTCATCACTAATGAGTAGCGCACCGTGTTTTTGACATGTTTCATGAACAGCTTTCATATAGTCTTGTGGTGGCATTAAAATACCTCCGCCTGTAATGATCGGCTCCATAATAAATGCGGCTATCGTTTCACTTAATTCCCATGTCATAACACGATCTACTTCTTTCACACACTCTACATCATAAATATTTTGTGATTCCATTTCTGGCATACGATAACAATCTGGCGGTGTTACGTGTAAAAATCCTGAGGCAAAAGGCTCATATTGATATCTACGCTGCGCTTGTCCCGTCGCTGCCATTGTCGCCATTGTATTTCCATGATATCCTCGGTAACGTGACATAAATTTATAACGATGTGGTTCACCTTTATGTGCATAGTATTGCCTTGCTATTTTAAAAGCTGTTTCATTCGCTTCTGACCCACTATTTGAGAAGAAAATAACATATTCTCCTCCAAGCCACTCATTTAACTTTTCAGCAAGCTTTATTGCTGGCTCATGTGATTGCGACATCGGAAAGTACGATAATGTTTGTAATTGTTCATAAGCCGCTTCTGCGAGTTCTTTTCTTCCGTACCCACTATTCACACACCAAAGACCACTCATACCATCTAAATATCTTTTTCCATGTATATCTTCAACCCAGCACCCTTCTGCTTTTGCCCCTACCATTGTACTACTTGGACTAAATGGACGCATGCCGTGCCAAACATATTGCTCATCTTTTGCTAATAATTCGTCAGTTTGTTTCGTTTTCATCATTTCTTCCACCTTCCATAACAACTTATTTTTCACAAAAGCTGCGCTGGTGCCATGATGATTTAAATTTCTTCTTGCTTATTTTCATTCCACAAAATTATGACAAATCCTACTTACAACACAGTAATATTTATCCCGCATTAACGGGTAGTAAAACTCCCACCCCAAAATTCAGCTGGAGCAAAGAAGTTAGGTGGGAGATTAACTGCCCGTAAAAGCCCGATTGGTGCGGGCTAATAATCAGTGAGTATGCCCCCCTACTGATTAAAGTTTCACTTTATAAGAAAATGACAAAAGAAAAAGAGCTTTTCTTTTAATACGAAAAGCTCCTCTTTTTTAATGTGAAGATGCGTCGCTAATACCATGACCAGTATTCGATTTCACAAGAATTTCATCAAACTTCGCTACATCTTCTTTCTTACTAGAGAAAATAGTTCCTAAATATGCTGCTAGGAAACCAAGCGGAATCGAAATAATGCCAGGTGTCGTATATGGGAATAAGGCTTCTCCAACAAAAATAGCTTTTCCAGCTACAGGGTTCCAGACGTTTGGACTTAACGCTACAAGAACAATTGCTGATACGAGTCCAACGACCATACCAGAAATGGCACCCGTTGTATTAAAACGCTTCCAATAGATTGTAAATAATATAACTGGTAAGTTTGCACTAGCCGCGACTGCAAATGCTAATGAAACTAAAAATGCTACGTTTAAGGTTTGCGCAAATAACGCAAGTATAATAGATACTACAGCTACTCCAATCGAAGCATAACGAGCCATTGACACTTGCTCTTTTTCCGTAGACTTTCCTTTACGGATAATCTCGTTATAAAAATCATGCGCAAATGCTGATGCTGCTGTTAATACAAGTCCTGCTACTACAGCTAAAATGGTTGCAAAGGCAATGGCTGATACGAAAGCAAATAAGAAGTCCCCACCTAATGCTTTAGCTAATAAAGGTGCTGCCATATTACCAGCAGGATTTGCTTTAATAATCGCCTCATTTCCTACAAACGCTGCTGCTCCAAACCCTAAGAAAATTGTCATAATATAAAATGCGCCAATTAGCCATGTCGCATACACAACAGATTGACGTGCCGTTTTTGCATCTCGCACTGTAAAAAAGCGCACAAGAATATGTGGTAATCCAGCTGTACCAAGTACTAGTCCTAAATTTAAAGAAAGTGTATCAAGACCATCTTTATACTTTACTCCTGGATTCAAAAACGAATCTTTTAATGGCGTAGCTGTTTTCATTTGAGCAAACATTTCAGTCACACTAAAATTAAATTTTGCAAAAACGATAACAGAAATAATAAATGTACCAGCCATTAGTAATACAGCTTTAACAATCTGTACCCAACTCGTAGCAGTCATACCACCAAAAATAACGTACACTGTCATTAATGTGCCAACGATTAAAACTGCTGTCGTATATTCTATTCCTAATAATAATTTAATAAGTGCACCCGCACCGACTAATTGGGCAATCATATAAAAAATTGAAATTGTCATCGTATTCAGGGCAGCAATACCGCGAACTTTTTTCGCATCAAAACGCGCTGCAATCATATCCGCCAATGTGTACTTCCCTAAATTTCTAAGCGGTTCTGCAACTAGGTATAATACGACTAAATACGCAACTAAAAATCCAATACTATAAAAAAATCCATCAAATCCAGTTAACGCTATCGCTCCAGCAATACCGAGGAATGACGCAGCAGACATATAATCCCCAGCGATGGCCAGACCATTTTGCCAACCCGTTAATCCCCCTCCAGCCGTATAAAACTCACTCGCATTTTTCGTTTTTTTCGATGCAAAATAGGTTATGACGAGCGTACCAAGAACAATAATTAAAAATAGTGCAAACGCAGTAGTATTCAAATTCAACTCCTCCCTTTTTGCATATCTTGTAGAATTTTCCGCGAAATTTCATCAAAGGATTGAGCTTTCTTACTATAAATCATACATAATGACCATGTCATAATAAATTGCGCAAAAGCAAATACCCATGCCCATGTCACATCACCGAATGCTGGTGTATTAAGCACTTTCGAATACGATGTTAAAATAGGTAGCGCAATAAAAAAACTGAAAAAGAAAATACTCATTGGAACGATAAACTTCTTCTTCGTATTTAATAACAATTGAAATTCTTCTGACTGAACAACCTCTGTATAATTCACTTCATTTTGCAACTTACGTGCTGACGTATCATCTCGTTTCATCCCCTACTCCCCTCTCCAACTCGAAATACACTTCCCCTTCGTATACACAAAGGCTAAATTTTATAAATATTCAGAAACTTATTTTCATTTTAGACAATCCATACATTCCTGCAAAGATTTTTCGGTAGACATTTTTCGTCAATTTTCTCTAAATTTTTAATATACTTTTTCACAATAAAGTGCAACTTAAATCCGTATGGGTTTCGTACACCCCACACCGATTATTAGCCCGATTCTAACAAATACCCGTACACATTTTTTCCTCGTTAAGAAAGAAGTGGTGCTTATCGCACCACTTCTTTCCTTTTCTAAATTACGAGCTGTTTCGCTTAATTCAACGTCTTTTCCATCTTTAAGCGTTCCAAATATAAAATCGAATACTGGATTTGAAACACCAAACCAAAACTTTTCGTTTTTATAATGGTGTAATATATGCTGTTTTTTTAGCCACCTTCCAAACTTAGTGACGGGACGAATCGGCTTATGTGCAATATAATGTTTCCATTCATAAACAAGGAGCATGATAATCATTCCGATTCCAAATGAAAGTGTAACAGTAACACTTTTTGTAATACCATATGATATAAGTAAATATATAGTAAAGCTAGGTACACTAAACCATACAGGCAAAAATAAAAGTTTCAAATCATCTGGGTATACGTGATGATCATAATGTAATCTTCTTAACATTTTTAATAAAAATACGTTTTTAGGCGGCTTTAAATGGAATAAAAAACGATGGGTCATATATTCGTTAAGCGTATAAAAAACAATACCAAACAGACACGCTAACATACCGATCCATGTGAAAAATTGCATTTTTAAAATAATGATGAAAATAAATAAAATACTATACATAATAACAATATCATGCTGTAAAAAGAACTCTTTCCCTACTCTCTTCATCTTACTTCCCCTTTTTCCAAAAAAACAGCCGCAACGTATCGTTACGACTATTTCTTTTCTATTCACTTTACAAATTTGCCCGCTGTTCTATTGTCGAGAAAAAATTGTTTGTTCCAAATATATTTTGCTTCGGAATAATGTGTTCTACTGCAAACACTGTTACTTCTCCCCTTTGTACCTCTCCAATAATGAGTCCAAATACTTCATGATTTACTGCAAACGTTGGTTGTTTCGTTTGTAGCAATCTGGCTGCAGTATTAAATACCGCTTCATATAATGGATCCCTATCAGTAACTTCTTTTCGGATTTTTGGTGCTAACGTAATAATAATTTCTTTTCCGTCAATAGTGGTTCGATACATAAAAATCTCCCCTTCAATCTTATGTGAACAACTGTAAAGCTTTGTATGCAAAATGGATAGAATATCCTACTAAAATAATACCTGCTCCGGCTGTTATGTAGCCAAGTGCTTTCTGTTTTAATAAAGTCCTTCCAAAATGTACAGAAAAAGCAATATTTAAATTCCATAAAATAATCCCAACAATAATGCATAGACTGTACAAGAAAGCTTCTTGTTTCGTTACCTTCGTAAGCAATGAGCTAAGTGTGCTTCCATATATACCAAACCAAAAAACAAGATTTAATGGATTGGATATAGCAATTAAAAATCCTGCCATAAACGATTGTTTAAGGCCACCTACCTCTTCTTTTTTATATTCCATATTCGAGTGGGAAATTCCTTGTTTTACACTTTGAAATCCTAAATAAAATAATAAGAAAAACCCCGTGCAATACATAAGAGCTTGTACGTATGTATACATAAACACAGAAGATAAACCGAAATAAATGAGAAGCATAAACAAAACATCTGCAGTCATTCCACCAATTCCAACAACCCACGCATGCCAAAACCCGCGTTCAATTCCTCGTTTTAACATTTCAATATTAATTGGACCTACTGGTGCCGCTAATGAAATACCTAATACAATTTGCTGTATAATTGCTCCAAACATCGCTCTATCCTTTCTACTTCCTTTACTATTAAGTAATGATGTAACCTTTAAAAATAGACTAGCTTTCATAATAAAATACCCTTTTTTATCCAAAATATACAAAAGAGCCATCTAGATGATGGCTCTTATTTCTCTACCTTATGATGAAAAGGACATTTCCCTTTTATTGGCTCAATATCGTCTCCAATAAAATATTGTTTCCATTCTCGATGGTCAAGATCACCGTAATGACTAATGTTAGGATGTTTCGGCAGCTGATCCCACTTTTCAACTCGTTCACGAACCATTTGCCTTGAATAGGCCCCTTTAGGACGATCACCTTCTAATCCATCGAAAATGGTACGTGGCTGAAACCCAATAACGAGTGAATTCCCTAAATGCCTAGTCTTTCTCTGTTTATAAGCGGGTGCATTCCCAAATGCAAATATCGGTTCACCACCGAATGAAAATTCCCATAAATAATGATCTGGATCTTCAGGAATTTGCTGCGGCCATGTTTGATTATCATGTTCATGTAAATACTGTAGTACTTTCCAAAAGTAATCACGATAATATTCAAGTGATTGTTCTTCCCATTCTGGTTCCACAAAAAGAAAAAATCCTCTTCTTACAATTGGCCGCTCTTTCATTAATTCTAAAAAAGATAACATTGTATGTGGCAAATGACTCCAATCATTATGAGAAAGAAATGAATAACGAAGTTCATTCTTTTTCAATGCTGTTAAACCGAAATAACATGGGAAAGTTGCTTCTAACACGATGCTTGAAAAATTTTGAAATTCTTTCGCAACCCAATTCGGTATATCCGTTCTCGTTCTCATTCCTTCATTATCTAATAAGTAAGACTTATTCATTCTTTCACCTCATTATGTATAGCATTCAATAGAGAATATTACATAACCGGCCTGTCCTATACCTTTTTAAACATTTGACCAGAAAATTATTTAAAAATACAAAAAAATAAAATCGCTTACTTGACTAATTTCTACCAATTCGTGTATATTTAAATTAATCATTTAGCAGAATATTCAAGATTATAGCATTTTTAGTTTATATTATCTTTTCAAATGAATTTCACTAAATGAAAAAAGCAAATGTTTTTAGGAGGAATTGTAACATGCAAGGAAAAGTAAAATGGTTTAACAACGAAAAAGGTTTTGGATTTATCGAAATGGACGGCGCTGACGATGTATTCGTACATTTCTCTGCTATTCAAGGTGACGGCTACAAAGCTTTAGAAGAAGGTCAAGAAGTATCTTTCGATATCACTGAAGGAAACCGTGGACCTCAAGCTGCTAACGTAGTAAAACTTTAATCCAACATATGACAGGAGGTTACCTTACTTGGTAACCTCCTTTGTTATTCCTTTGTATATTTCCGTTTTACAGAGCGAAAACTATGTGAAATGCGCAATTCACAAAGGAGGCAATTACAATGGGTTCAGAAGTAAATGATTTTGAAGAAGTGAAATTTCGTGTAGAAACAGCACAAAAAATGGTAGGTTCTGCAACAATTTCAATGGATCCAGACACACTGGAGCATGCCACTACTGCAGTAGAAGCAGCTCGCTCTCAACTTGAGATTATGAAATCTGTTGCAACAGATTTAGATGAGCCATTTTTAATGAATGAGGAAAAGAAATTAAGTAAGTGCGAGCATCAATTACATGAAGCGAAGCACTAAAAAAACATCCAGAGAGTTTTCTCTGGATGTTTTTTATGACAACTGTTCTCCATATTTTTTCAACGTTTCTCCAACTGTACATTGCCTAATACAAAATGAATGGGCATAATATTTACTATTCGTTTTCCGATTATGTTCTCGCAAAAAACATCCTTCACAATACGTTTCTAATAAGTCATTTACCTCTGTAATGAGTTGCTTTTTATCCACCTTTGCACCTCTCTATTCGGTTATTTCTTTATGACTATCAATGACTGTCCCTTCTAATGCTTGCGTTGCTAATTGATGTGCTTCTTTATTTTGTTTTCTAGATATTGGCTCACATACAAGCTTTAATTTCATTTGCTTCGCCTTTCGTTCAATTTGATCTAAGTAATGATTTAAATGCTCATCATAGCAAGGCCATTCTCCAGCCAATTGCTGCAGTACAACTTGAGAGTCTCCACGAAGCGTAACTGCTTCATACTTAATCCCTAATTCTTCGAGTATATTTATACCGTATAATAATGATGCATATTCGGCTTCATTATTATCATATATACCTTCTATATATGCGTTGCGGCGAATTCGGTAGTTTGTATTTCCTTTTTTATAATACACACATATACCTACTCCAGCTTCTTTCGTCTGAAGATCATACCCACCATCAAAATAAACATATATTTCTTGAATCTCTTCCTCCACTTGTTTACTCAGCTTCTTCATTTCTTTTAATGACCATTCTGCATCCATTTCATCGTAAAATAAAAGTTCTTTCGCTCTTCCTGTTTTCTCAAAATCCTCCGCAAATTGAAGTACTTCTTCTATGTTCATATAATCTGTCGTTAATTCCGTCTGCAATCCGCGTTTTGTTTTATATAACCAATGAATTTTATATTTCATGCTAAATTCCCCTTATATAAGAATTCTTATTTATATTTTATTATATTTTATCAAGAGTCACAGTATTATATTCAATATAATCACATACAAAAAGAGCTATCCCTATAGGAATAGCTTTTTCATCTATTACATAAATCTTTCAAATTGTACTCGCTTATTAATCCAGTACATTACAGGCATCCCAATCGCCATTACTACGAATTCACCTGCTGCACATGTTAACCAAGTCCACATAAATGGTAAATCAAATGCAAGATGAAGTTCAATTGCAATCATAAACATTGTAATCGTAAAGATAACTGTATTAAAAATCATACGAGCCCAAACACCTTTAATGAATCGCATAGAAATAATCGTTGCAACTAATGCAAGAATAGATTGCCCTACTCCAAATACTAAATCATAAGCGACCATAGGTGAGAAAAAGAGATTCGTTAAAAATACACCTAATACAATTCCGTAACTTGCTTTCTTATTAAATACAACGAGATGATTAAACATCTCTGAAATACGAAACTGTACACCTGTAAAGCCAAATGGCTGAATAAGCATAGAAACAGCAATATATAATGCCGCTATAATACCATTACCGACTATTGTTCTTATATTCATGACAAAATCTCCTTAGTTTTTTTACGTGGGATGGTTTCGAACCACGTTATTCGTTTTTTAAGCAACAAGATTATATTTTACGCATTAGACACTCTTTCGTCAATAGATTCCTATCATCAACTACCTTTTTTCTTTTAGACAACGTATAATGGAACATATGAAAGATTTAGGAGGTTTCACTTCATGACAGCAACAATACAAAATGAAAAAGTAATCGTTTCCATTTCTGACAAAGGTGCAGAATTGCAAAGCGTTCGCTTAAAAGAAGATAACACAGAATATTTATGGCAAGGTGATTCTACTTATTGGGGACGTCGCGCACCAATTTTATTCCCAATTGTCGGCCGATTAGTAGATAATACATACTACGTAGATGGTAAACCATATTCTTTAACTCAACACGGTTTCGCTCGTGATCTTACGTTCTCTGTAAAAGAACAAAGTGAAACAAAAATCACTTATATCGTTACTAGTAATGAAGAAACATTAAAAAAATATCCTTACGAATTTGAACTACTCATTTCTTATGAGGTAGAAGAACAAAATATACATGTTACATATGAAGTAAACAATCCTGCTTCAAAAGAGATGTTCTTCTCAATCGGAGCGCACCCTGGATTCAACTTCCCTCTATTAGACGGCGAATCATTTACAGATTATCATCTATCATTTAACGGTTCTGAACGCTTAGAAACAAGTGTATTAGAAGGACCTTATCTTTCAAGTAAAAAACAATTAATCGCTGAAAATACGAATGAATTGCCACTTACATACGATTTATTCAAAAATGATGCACTTATTTTTGAAAATATGAATACGAATGAAATTTCTATTCGTTCTCATAAACATAATAAATTTGTAAAAGTAGAATTTGCAGGATTTCCATTTGTCGGCGTATGGACACCAGGGGATAACGCATCTTTCTTATGTATTGAACCTTGGTATGGAATCGCTGATGAAATAAATCCAGCAAAAGATTTCAAGGAAAAAAAAGGAATTCAATCTTTACAAGCGAATGAAACATTTACATGTCGTTATAGCATCACAATCGGATAAAGTGAAACTTTAATCAGTGGGGGATATTCATCCCCACTGATTATTAGCCTTCACCAATCGGGCATTTACGGGCAGTTGATCACCCACCTAACTTCATTGTTTCAGCCGAGTTTTGAGGTGGGTGTCTTACTGCCCGTTAACGCGGGATAATCTTATAATTTGGAGGTTTCTCATTTTGATTGAAGTGTATATTGATGGTGCATCAAAAGGAAATCCTGGTCCTTCTGGTGCGGGAGTATTTATTAAAGGCATACAGCCACCTGTACAATTATCATTACCACTTGGAACAATGTCCAATCATGAAGCGGAATATCATGCTTTACTTACAGCATTAAAGTATTGCACGGAGCATAATTATAACATTGTCTCTTTTCGTACAGATTCGCAACTTGTCGAGCGAGCTGTTGAAAAAGAATACGCAAAAAATAAAATGTTTGCACCACTATTAGAGGAAGCACTACAGTACATAAAAAGTTTCGATCTCTTTTTTATTAAGTGGATTCCAAGTAGTCAAAATAAAGTCGCTGATGAATTAGCTAGAAAAGCTATCTTACAAAATTAACGGGGGTATGAGTGTGAAAAAAGAGTGGCTTGCTCCTCTCGCTTTATTATTTGTCTCTTTTATTTGGGGAGCTACGTTTGTTGTCGTTCAAAATGCTATGTCTTTCGTTGGTCCATTTACTTTTAATGGCCTTCGCTTTTTATTCGCCGGAATTATTTTATTATTTGTTCAAATGATTTTCTCACAAAAAACTTCGAAACAAGATATAAAGCAGAGTAGTTTTGCCGGATTAATTGTTGGATTCTTTTTATGCGTTGGCTATTTATTACAAACATTCGGCTTACTCTATACAACTTCTTCAAAAGCAGGTTTCTTAACAGGACTAAGCATTGTTATGGTTCCAATCTTATCTTTTATCTTTTTAAAACAAAAGGCTACCATTTTCGTCGTACTCGGTATCACTGTGGCAACAGCCGGTTTATATTTATTAACAGCTGCTGATTCTTTTCAATTAAATATAGGAGATATACTTGTTCTCGGTTGCGCAATCGCATTCGCTGCCCATATTCTCATTAACGGTTTCTTTTCTAAGAAAATATCACCTTTATTACTAAGCACATCTCAAGTATTAGCTGTAGGTATATTTTCTTCTATTTGCGCTTTTTTGTTTGAAGATTGGGAAAAATTATTTTCAGTATCGCTATGGACGAATCATTCCTTTTTATTCGCCCTATTTCTAACTTCCTTATTTGCGACATCCATTGCTTTTTTCATTCAAACATCAGCTCAGAAACATACTTCCCCAACGAGAGTAGCAATTATTTTCGCAATGGAGCCCGTTTTTGCTGCATTAACAGGTGTTCTCGTTGCTAACGAACAACTCTCTATGTCTGCTATTTTCGGATGTCTATGTATTTTTCTAGGCATGATTTTTGTTGAACTACCTTCCAAAACAAAAAAAGAAGCGCAGGCCGCGTGAAGTTACGCTTGTAACTTCCGCATAAAAGCCTTAGCGCTTTTTTTATCTGTAATTTCTTCTTCTTTCAATCGTTCTAATAACGCAACAAAATAACTGCCATCAAACTGTAATTGATGTTTAATTGTCGCTTCTATTGCTGCGTTCACAATTCCATCAGATGCACCAGTATATCCTTGCCCGAACATAATAAACCCTTGTGCTTCCTCTGATAATTTAAATCCTTTCGTATGTAAGAATGAAAGATAATCTTCTACTGTTTGCATGATATTCCCACCTACTCAAAAATTCTCCACTTCCTATCATACATGTTTTTACACACTATGAGAATGAAATTTCTTTGACAACTTTGTAAATCAATCGTTTACTTCGCTTGCAATGGAGGATTTCCTAACAATCTGAAGGAATATGTACAGTGGAACTTATTTCATATTAAAGGGGAGACACGATGAAACAAGCACTATTAATTATCGATGCTCAACAAGAATTAATTGATGGAAATGAGCAAGAAAATGAAGTTTTTCGTAAAACTGAGTTATTAGCTACACTAAATACAGCTGTACAGAAAGCAATTGATTCAAATGCCCTTATTGTTTTCGTAAGAGATATCGATGTTGCTTCTGGTAGCGGAGTGGGATTTGAAGTACATAATCAAATTCAAGTACCTCAGTCTGCAATCCTTATTAATAAAGCAGCAACGAATTCATTCTATGGCACTTCTTTACTTGAACTTTTAAAAGAAGAAAAAATTAATCATATTGTGATAGGTGGATGTAAAACTGAACATTGTATTGACACAGCTGTTAGGACAGCAACTGTACAAGGATTTGACGTTACATTAATTAAAAACGGTCATTCCACAACTGATTCTAACGTATTGTCTGCAGAGCAAATTATTGGTCATCACAATAAAATTTTACACGGTCATTATAACGTTGATCATTTTTCTATGGTGAGAGATATCGAGGAAGACCTCTTCCAACCAACTCACGACCAATATCGTGATTAATAAACAAAGAATCCTTCATTCAGAAGGATTCTTTGTTACCCAAAAATTTGTGCTGCAATACTATATAGTTCTCCATTTCTTTTCAAAAATTGATCACTATTTTTCATCATAATTGGTGGTGTATTCACCTTTTTAAAACCAGTAACCTCTAATTCTTTCACAAAATCTTTCTTTACTTCTGGTACATCTATTCTTAATTTCCCATTATGCCCTTTTGCTAAATAATGAACAATATTTATTGCCATCTCATCATTTTTAGCAACTACCGGTCCTAATATTTTATTTTCCGGCGTTTGTATACTCAAACCATATCCTATTATATTTTGTTCCTTATCCTTCACAACAGTGCACTGTTCACTTTGCATCATTCTTTTCTTTAAAAACTCTTTTCTATTTGTTCCAAACGCATATTCATCTATTTTTATTATTTCTTCTAAATCACCTTCTTCATAATCCATCATATATTCTTCATTTCTTGCACATTTATGATTCGGATTGTACGAGTTACATATGTATTTAGAAACATAGCTTGCCACCCTAAATCCTAGCTTTTCGTATAAATGCTTCCCCTCATCCGTTGCAATAAGCATAATTGGTGTTCGAGCTGATACGCTATTCATGCATGAATGCGTTATCGCCTTTCCAATTCCTCTTCCCTTATAATCTGGATGTACAATTACCATTCCGATAGATGCCAACGCCTCCCCATATAATATTATTGCTGCGCTAGCAATAAGTTCCTTTCTCTCATTCCATACGCCGTATACAATACCTGAGTTGAAAATTGTTTCAACTTCTTCTCTGTTATAATCCCAACCAATATAAGATGATAATGCTACAATATCGCCTATTTGTTCTTCCCTAAGACGCTCCAACCTAATTTCTAATTCAACCATACTCCATCCCCTTATCTAGACATTTAAATCATTATTACGAAATCAACTTGTACATGTTTCCCTTTATTTGACACACACATATCCTATTTTGACCAAGACTATATTGTAAATGAGGTGACAACATGCCCATTACGAATCGATTTTCTACCACCACTAACGGCGCACTCGCTATTACAGGAAACACTTTAGGCTTAAGTAAAATTAGTAACCAAAACCGTGCTGGTACAATCGGGGCAATTGGTGCATTCGCAACTACGAATACTGCTTTACAAGTAACTACTTTTCCTGCTGGTACAACATTAAACTATACACAAAATAGTTCTACCGCTATTTTAAATATCCCTGCTGGCAGTACGATTCTTTACGCAGAACTCGTTTGGGGTGGAAACTATTTATCTCGTGATCAAAACATTACGAGTGTATTAGGAAATCCAGTTTCTTTCACAACACCTGTGTCAACATACTCCATTACCCCTTCAGCTGTTACAGCTTCAAATCAAACTTTCGTTTCTGGATCTGTCACATTTGGATTTTATACACGATCAGCAGATGTAACGTCACTCGTTCAAGCCGCTGGATCTGGATCTTATACAACAGGTTCTGTCCCTGGACTTGTAGATCCTATAGATGCTTCTAATGGAACAATCAATTCGGCTGGATGGACGCTTATCGTCGCTTATCAAAATGGGACATTACCTGCAAGAAACTTAACCATTTACGTAGCTGGTAACCGTGTTTCTGCAGAAACTGGTAGTGCCGATGTTTCTGTTTCAGGATTTTTAACACCTTCAGGAGGACCTGTAAGCGGGCGGTTATTTTTAAGCTCTACCGAAGGAGATGCTGATTTAACCGGGGATCAAGCTTTATTCGGACCAAATTTCAGTTCATTAAATGCTTTATCTGGACCAAACAATGCTATAAATAATTTCTTCGGCTCTCAAATTAATAATGCCGCAGGGAACTTAGATACAACGGGGACATTTGGAACGCGAAATCAAAGCGCTTCTACAAGTACAAATATCTCCGCAGGAAGGCAAGGTTGGGATATTACTTCCATCGATATTTCCTCTTATTTAACAAACTCACAAGTTTCCGCCGCAATCCGTTTAACTACTAACGGAGATGCATATATGTTAAATACAGTCGGTTTACAAATTAATATAAATTCACCTAACATACAAGCAACAAAAACTGTGAATAAAAGTGTTGCTGCCATTGGAGATATTCTCACTTATACCGTTACTATCCCTAACACCGGACTTCTTCCCGCCAATAACGTTATTTTTATAGATAGTCTCCCTAATGGTACTTCCTTTATACCTGGCACTGTAACGGTAGATAACGTACCACAAACAAATGCAAATCCTGCCGCTGGTATATCTCTTGGAACAATTAACAATAGTGCCTCTCGTACAATAACTTTCCAAGCGACTGTCGTTTCTCTTCCAAATCAAAACCCGATTTCTAACACTGCGAATATTACATTTCAATATACACCAATTGCCGGGGGAACGACTTTTAACGGTCTTGCAACAAGTAACTCTGCAGGAACACAAATTAACCTCGCAGATATTAATGGCACAAAATCAGTTAACAAACTTTTTACCGATATTGGTGAAACATTAACTTACAGTATTGCCTTAGCTAATGTAGGAAATATCGCTGCAACGAACGTTATATATACGGATCCGATTCCTAACGGGACTACTTTCATTCCAGGGAGCGTAACTGTTAACGGGGTTACTCAAGTGGGAGCAAATCCGGCTAATGGTATATCAATTGGATCGATTGCTGCAAATTCCACTACTACTATTTCATTTCAAGTATTCGTTCCTTCTATCCCTCAAACAAATCCAATATTAAATAGTGGTACAACAACATATCAATACATTCCTGTACCAAATCAACCGGCAGTAAGTGGGACTGATACGACCAATATCGTATCTACTCAAGTGAATAATGCTACTGTAACTATGGCAAAAGCAGTGGATAAAAATTTTGCAGATATTGGTGATACACTGACTTACACTGTTTCCTTTACAGGTACAGGTAATACGAATGCGAACAATGTTATTTTTACAGATGTCATTCCTACAGGAACAACTTTTGTCCTAAACAGTTTAACAATAGATGGCACGACACAAGCGGGAACAAATCCGGCTAACGGTGTGAACATAGGATCCATCCCAACTGGCACAACAAAAAATGTTTCATTTCAAGTAGTAGTAAATGCAATACCCGCATCAAATGTCGTATCTAACGGATCAAGCGCTTCTTATCAGTACACCGTCAATCCTAGCCAATCACCCGTTACGAAAAACATTTCTTCTAACGTCGTTACTACACAAATTAACAACGCGAACTTAACATTAACAAAATCAACAAATAAACAATTTGCCACAATTGGCGAAACGATAAGTTATACAATTCTTATTACAAACAGTGGAAATACGGCCGCTAATAACGTTCAACTAACAGATCCACTTCCAAATGGAACGATATTAACTCCTGGTACTGTAACACTAAACGGGGTTTTGCAAAATGTAGATTCTCTCGTTGCATTACCTATCGGTACAATTCCTGGCGGAGCTACTTTTACCCTTTCTTTCCAAGTAACAGTCATCAATATTACGACCCAAAATCCTATCATTAATAACGCCTTCGCTTCTTATCTATATACTGTAAATCCAAGTTTGCCACCGACTTCAAAAACAGCAAATTCTAATTCTGTTACATCAACAATTAGATTAGCAAATCTCCATGCTAATAAATCTGTAGATAAAACGTTTGCGGAAGTTGGAGATGTATTAACTTATACCTTTTCTCTTACAAACGATGGAAATGTTGCGGCGAACAATGTATTACTATCCGATTCGATTGCGAATGGTACTGCCTTTGTACCGAACAGTGTTATAGTTAACGGTGTTTCTCAACCGGGCGCAACACCAGCTAGCATCACTATTGGTAGCATCAATGCTAATGCTACAATTACAGCTTCATTCCAAGTATTAATAACTAGCATTCCAAACCCAAATCCTATTTCGAATAGTGCCTCCATTTCCTATAACTTTATCGTTGATCCAAAT
This sequence comes from Bacillus cereus group sp. N11, assembly GCF_016483605.1. Taxonomy (NCBI): domain Bacteria; kingdom Bacillati; phylum Bacillota; class Bacilli; order Caryophanales; family Bacillaceae; genus Bacillus; species Bacillus cereus group sp. N11. The sequence continues at coordinate 187,817 of NZ_JAEHBN010000002.1, read as the reverse complement.
GCTTCACCTGTAAGTAAAAATACAACTTCAACCACTACATTTACTCAAGTAAACGATGCAAATGTCATTTCAGCCAAAACAGTGGATAAAGTGTTCGCTACTGTAGGGGATGTATTAACTTATACCGTCGTTTTAACGAATGCAGGAAGTGTTTCTGCTGATAATCCAACTTTCGTAGATACAAATCCAGATGGCACTACCTTTATTCCAAACACTTTCCTTATTAACGGTGTACTTCAAAATAATGCAGATCCAAATATAGGTGTTCCATTACCTGCCATTCCTGCTAACAGCTCACTTACCGTCTCTTATCAAGTAACTGTCATCTCTTTACCAGCACAAAACCCAACAACAAATTCATCTAGTACACAATATAGTTTCATTTTAAATCCGGGTGATCCACCAACTATAGAAACATCTTTAAGTAATACTGTAAGTACACAAATTAATGTAGCAAATGTAGTTATTGTCAAACAGGTAGATTTAACTATTGCTGATGTTGGGCAACCAATCACATATACAATTGCCCTAGCTAATCCTGGGAATACTCCAGCGAATAATGTAGTTGTTACCGATATACTTCCTCCTGGTACGACTCTCGTACCAAATAGTATTTTTATAGGTGGTGCTTTACAGTTAGGTGCGGATCCAAGCGTTGGTCTTCAAGTTGGTACTATTCCAGCAGGTGGTATTACAACAATTGTCTTCCAAATTAGTGCAAATAGTTTACCTTTACCAAATCCAGTTCAAAACAGCGCTGCACTTCAATATAGCTTTATCGCCGATCCAAATTTACCTGCTGTTGTGAGAAACGCTACTAGTAATATAGTAACTACACAAATTAATACTGCTAATATTGTTGCTACGAAGCTAACAAGCACAAATTTCGCTGATGTTGGTGATGTCATATTATATGCAACTATTTTAACGAATAACGGGAATATCCCTGCTTCTAATGTAACATTTACAGATATCATTCCAGCGGGTACCCTCTTTATTCCTAATACTGTAACGATTAACAATATCCCTATAGCCAATGCAAATCCTGCTAACGGCATTTTTATCGGTACGATAGGAGCGAATGCATCACGTATCGTTTCATTTCAGATTTTCGTACCAAGTATCCCTGCTGTAAATCCGATTACAAATCAATCAGGCACTACATTCCAATACACGTACGATCCATCCAAACCAGTTGTAATGCAGATGATTGCTTCTAACACTGTACAGACAACTATTAATAATGCAACGATTACCGCTGCAAAATCTGCAGATAAACAGTTTGCGAACGTAAATGATATTATTACTTACACGACTACTTTAATGAATAACGGGAACACACTTACATCAAATGTAATATTTACAGATGTAATTCCAAACGGGACATCGTTCATTCCTAATAGTGTTACTGTAAACGGGAATACACTGCCTAATGTCAATCCAGCAAGCGGAATTGCAATCGACTCAATAAATCCGAATGCCAATACGATCATCTCGTTCCAAGTACAAGTAAATTCTATCCCGAATCCAAATCCAATCCCGAATCAAAGCAATACAACGTACCAGTACGTCGTAGATCCTAACTTACCTCCAGCATCCGCCAATGCGTTAAGTAACGTAATAACAACTCAAATTAATAACGCTACTATTGTCGCTACTAAGTCTGTGAATACACCAACAGCTGCAATTGGTGATATCGTTACCTATACGATTGCAGTAACAAATACAGGTAATACCCCTGCTAGTGCGACTGTTTTAACGGATGGGCTTGGCGCAGGAGCTTCATTTATCCAAAACTCCGTAACTATCAATAATGTTCCACAACCAGGATTAGATCCATCACTTGGTATTCACTTGGCAGATATTTCGCCAGGAGATACTGTATTCATTACTTTTCAAGCACAAATTTTAGCGATACCACCTAGTGGCACATTAACAAATAATGCTCTTGTAAATTATGAATATACCGTGAATCCAAACCAATCTCCTGCTGTTGGTAGCACAATTACAAATACGACGGTTACCCCAATTATTGATGCTACTCTATCTATAAACAAAACTGTCAATTCAACATTTGCTACTATTGGAGATACACTTACTTTCACTTCAACCATTACTAATTCCGGTAATACTACCGCAAACAATGTTATTTTTACAGATTTAATTCCAAATGGAACAACTTTTATTCCAAATAGTTTTACGATAAATGGAACAACCATTCCTAATGCAAACCCACAAAATGGCATCAATATTGGTAACATGAATTCAAATGCATCTGTTACACTCAGTTTTCAAGTAAACATTACAACACTTCCAAACCCTAATCCAATCCCGAATAAATCATCGCTTCAATATAGCTTTATTGTAGATATAAATGAACCGCCAGTTTCACGAACAGTTAAATCTAATAAAACTTTTACACAAGTAAATACTGCTTCTGTTATCGCAACAAAAACTGCAAGCAGTGCTTTTGCTGCTGTTGGAGATACAATTACGTATACAACTACCCTTACCAATAGCGGAAATACTACCGCAAACACACCTGTTTTTATCGATATATTACCACCCGAACTTTCATTCGTTCCTGATAGCGTACAAATTAATACCATCCCACAACTTGGATTTAGACCAGATAGCGGGATTTCTTTAGACTCAATTCCAGTTGGAGGAACGACAACAATTAGCTTTCAAGCTATCGTTGGCTCAATTCCAGCTACTAACCCAACGTTGAACCAATCTAGCACAACATACTCAATCATTGTTGATCCTACCCAGCCGCCGGTGACAGAAACAGCTACAAGTAATCCAACTTTAGTTCAAATTAACGAAGCGATTATTCAAGCAAAGAAAAGTGTAGATCGACTATTTTCTGACGTAGCACCTGGAAATTCATTTTTAACGTATACTGTTTTATTAGAAAATATAGGAAACACAACTGCTACGAATATCATTTTTACAGATCCGATTCCAAATAACGCAGTATTTATAGAAGATAGCGTTCGAGTAGGCGGAGTTTTATTACCTGGGGTAAATCCAGCGAATGGGATACCGATTGGGGATATTATTGCAGGAGATTTTATAAACGTTACCTTCCGTGTGCAAGTAGTTAGCATTCCAAATCCAATTTTCACAATTGGACCAGGCGGACCAAACTCACCAGTTGTCAACGGCGCTTCCATTAATTATCAATTTATGACAGGACCTAATTTACCACTTGTTTCACGAAGTACGACATCTAATTCTGTTTCGACACAAATAAATTCTGGGGAAATTGTGGCAATCAAATCTGTAGATAAAACTTTCGCTACGATTGGCGATACAATTTCTTATACAATTACATTAAGTAACCCTGGAAATGTCACTTCACAAAATATAATTTTCACGGATACTTTACCTGATGGAACGACATTCATATCTGGCACTCTTACAAACGATTCTGGTACACAGCAAATCGGAAATCCAGGTAACGGGATTCAGATTGGAAATATAAATCCAAGTGGAACGGCCATTATTGCTCTCAACGTACTTGTTACAAACATTCCAAGTATAAATCCAATTTCTAATTTTAGTTCTGTACAATTTGCACATGTAGTCGATCCTAGCCAACCTGCCGTAACACAAACGAATATATCTAATGCTGTTTCGACAACAATTAATAGTGCGATATTAACAACCAAAAAAAGTGCTGATAAATCTATCATTTCTGTTGGAGATACGATTACGTATACAACTACTATTACAAATACAGGAAATACGGTAGCAACGAATATAACGTTCACGAGCGCAATTCCAGCTAACACTACCTTTATACCAAACTCAGTCACAATAAATGGGGTTCAGCAATCTGGTGTGCAACCAGCACTTGGAGTAAATATAACCAATATCGCTCCTGGTGAAACCGTAACCGTTACTTTCCAAGTAACTGTTCTTTCTGTTCCCCCTTCCAGTTCAATTATGGGTAATGATACCATTTTATATTCTTATACTGTTGATCCAAACGGAACTCCTGTTACCACTTCTACTTCAACGAATATTGCTACAAACCCTGTACTAGATGCTATGATAACGATGGTGAAATCTGTAGATCAAACACTTGTAACACTAGGTGATACCATCACCTATACGACACTTTTGACAAATACCGGTAATACAAGTGCTACTAATATCACTTTCACTGATCTTATACCAAATGGTACAACGTTTATTACTGATAGCGTTACAATAGGTGGTATCACACAAATCGGGCTCAATCCTAATACCGGCATAACGATTGGATCAATTGCCCCTAACAGTTCAATATCTATAGCATTTCAAGTGGCCGCTACTTCTACCCCTGTTCAAAATCCTATTGCCAATTCCGCTACTGCTTCTTACACATTTATAGCTGATCCAAATGCACCAATTGTTTCAAGAAATGTTACTTCAAACACAGTGTTTACTACGATTAATACAGCTAACATTCTTTCATTAAAACAAGTCGATAAATCCTTTAGTCGTATTGGAGACACACTCACTTATACTGTCGTTTTAACAAACAATGGAAACTCATCCGCACAAAATGTTATATTTACAGATACCGTGCCAAGCGTCACTACATTTATTGCAAACACATTTTCTATTAATGGAGTTCCTCAAAGTGGGGCGGATCCATCGAACGGTGTGAATATTGGGACAATAACAGCCGGGACTACAGTAACAGTTTCGTTCCAAGTTACTGTAACATCATTACCAACCAAAAACCCAATTGTAAATTTCTCATCAACATCGTATCAATTAGTCTCACCACCTGATGCAGAAATTTCAATTAGTAATCCTGTTTCAACACAAATTAAGGAAGCCATATTATCTATGACGAAGAATGAAAGTGTATCCTTTGCAGATATCGGGCAAACTACTTTTTACACTACTTCTATTTCGAATATAGGAAATACGGATGCAACGAATATAGTATTCACAGATGTATTACCAAGTGGACTCACATTTGTTCCTAACACATTAACTGTCGATGGTGTTTTACAACCTAACGCGAATCCAAATACAGGTGTATTACTTGCAACACTTCCACCAAATGAAATATATAGTATCGTCTTTCAAGTTAAAGTAAATAGTATTCCCCTTAGTAACCCAGCACCAAATACAGCATCAACGACGTATGAGTTTACTGTTGATCCTGTTAATCCTCCCGCTTCAAGTACAGCTAATTCTAACACTACGCTTCTTCAAATAAACAATGCAAATATTATAAGTACAAAAACGGCAGATCTTACCTTTGCGGATGTTGGTAATACAATAACATTTACACTTAACCTTCCTAATACTGGGAATGCGGCTGCAACTGATGTTACCGTTATCGATATACTTGATAGCAATTTAAGTTTCGTTCCAAATAGTTTCACAGTTAATGGGCAAACCATTCCAAACGCCGATTTATCAACTGGTGTAAATATTGGTTCCATTAATGGTGGTAATACGGCAATCGTTACATTCCAAGCAACTGTTATTACACTTCCAACACTTAATCCCATTTCTAACTCTGCTTCTACCACATATCATTATGTCGTTGATCCTAGCCAGCCACCTATTACAATTTCCAATCAATCTAATACAACGACAACACAAATTAATAGCGCTATCCTTACTGCGCAAAAAAATTCCAATGTATCTACGGTAGATATCGGGCAGGATATTACCTACACCGTTACAATTACAAATAGCGGAGATGTTAGTGCAACGGATGTTATTTTTACCGATCTTATTCCAGACGGAACTTCCTTTGAACCGAATAGTTTTACACTTAATGGAACTAGCATCCCAAATGCGGATATCGTTACAGGCGTTCCAATTGGTGATATCGCGCCAAACGAATCTGCCATTGTAGCATTTCATATTAATGCCAATGAAATTCCGCCTATAAATCCAATTACCAATCAAGCTAGCGTTAGCTTTCAACATATCGTTAATCCAGCCAATCCTCCAGTTTCAAAAAACATTACTTCTAACAATGTTACAACAAAAATTGAAAGTGCTATTTTAAACACTATGAAAATAGGAGATAAAGCATTTGCAGCGGTCGGTGATACAATTACGTATACAACGACTATTACGAACACAGGCAATATTCCAGCTAACAACGTTGTTTTCTCAGACCCTTTACCGACATGGACACAATTTGTTGCAGAATCCGTTGTTGTTGATGGCACTCCATTTTCATCCGCTTCCATTATTGACGGTGTTGGTATAAATACAATCAATCCAAATCAAACTGTAACAATCATATTCCAAGTGCAAATCTTAAGCAATCCAACAACGTTCACACCCGAACTCCAAAACTTAGGATTTGTTAACTTCCAATATAACGTAGGCAATGCATTACAGGCTCAGCCTGGCAACGTGGAAACGAACGTCTTCGTTACTTCTATTAATTCAGCAATACTTTCAGCTGTAAAAACTGCTAGTACAGCCTTTGCGAATATTGGAGACACGATCACTTATACAGTTTTAATTCAAAATAGCGGCAATACGAACGCTACGAATGTAAATTTCTCAGACCTACTTCCAGCAGGAACGACCTTTGTTGAAAATAGTTTTGCTGTAAATGGAAGTACCATTCCAGGTGCAAATCCAAATAACGGAGTTAACATCGGAACCGTTAGTACGAACAGTTCCTTAACCGTTACTTTCCAAGTCATAGTTACATCTACTCCACCTTCAAATCCAATTACAAACGTTGCATCTATTCAATTCGCATTCATTGTTGATCCGGCCTCTCCTCCTGTTACAGGCACAGTAACTTCTAATAGTGCTTCTACACAAATTAATAACGCTACTGTTACAACGATTTTAGAAGCAAATCGAACAATCGTATCTATTGGAGATATAATTACGTACACTGCAACATTAACAAACACTGGAAACTTTCCTGCAAATTCTGTATTACTCATTAATGGAATTCCTGAAGGGGCATTATTTGTTCCAAATAGTGTTACGCTTAACGGGATTTCACTTCCAGATGCAAGTCCAACTCTCGGCATTCCAGTTGGTATTATCGCACCAGGTGATTCTGCTACTATTACGTTCCAATTTCTTGCAAGTTCTATTCCACCGCAAGGGGCAATAATAAATCAAGCACTTACAAATTACACGTATATTGTCGATCCGAGTCAACCTCCAGTTACAGCAACATCCTCATCTAATACGGTGACTACAGCTGTCGTTGATGCATCATTATCCGCAATTAAAAATACAGATTCTCTCGTACAATCTACTAACGGTACAATCACTTACACAGTAGTTGTTCAAAATAACGGAAATACAACTGCAAATACAGTTACTTTAACAGATTTAGTCCCAGAAGGTACTGCATTTATTCCGAATAGCGTGACCATTAATAACATCTCAGTTCCAGGTGCCGATCCAAACGTAGGAATACCATTAAACTCCATCGCGTCGTCAGAAATTGTCACCGTCACATTCCAAGTTATCGTTCAATCTATTCCAAGCGTGAATCCAATTTCTAATATAGCCCGTATTGACTATACTTTTATCGCCGATCCAACTGCTCCTATCATCTCTCGAACAATTACTTCGAATCCAGCTTTCACACAAATTTCAGATGCGAATGTTCTTTCTTTAAAAGCAGTCAATGCACAACAAGCAACAACTGGCGACATTTTAACCTACACGATAACACTAGAAAATACCGGAAATATTCCAGCTACGAATCTCATATTTTCAGATACTATTCCAGAAGGTACCACATTCGTAGAAAATAGTTTTACACTTAACGGAACAGCTATACTTGGTGCCAATCCAAATGTAGGTGTTACTTTGCCTACCCTAGCAGCAAACGCTACTCACCTTATTGCGTTCCAAATTCTTATTAACGATCCATTCTCGCAAGAATCGATTACAAATCAATCTAATACAACATATACAATTCAACCAGACCCAGGGCAACCACCTATTACTGAAACATCTACAAGTAATATTGTCATTACAAATTTCGTGCAAGCACAATTGACAATTACAAAAACGTCCAATCCAATAACTGTAGATATCGGTGGAACTATCCTTTATATTTCTGAAGTGAAAAACATCGGTAATGTTGATGCAATAAATATTATTTTCACAGATTCTATTCCAGCCGGGACTACATTCGTTCCCGATAGTGTCACAATTAGCGGTGTCCTGCAGCCAGGTGTAAATCCTGAAAACGGAATACCGATTGGAACAATTCCAGCAAACAGTTCCAAAACGATACTATTTCAAGTGCAAACAAATAATCCACCTACTGAAACCGAAATTGCAAATCAATCTTCAGCAACTTACCAATATGTAAGTATTCCTACAGCCCCACCAGTAAATCGCTCTGCAAATTCTAACATTGTTACAACATCACTTCAAAATGCAAATATTATTTCTGTTAAAAGCGCGGATGTAAATTTCATATCAATCGGGCAAATTATTACCTACACAAATACACTACAAAATATAGGAACCGTTCCGGCTAACAATACCGTGTTCATTGATAACATTCCAGAAGGTACTATATTCATTGAAGATAGCTTAGCAATAAATAATGTAACTCAGCCTGGCGCTAATCCTGAAAACGGAGTAGCTCTAGGCACGATACAACCAAATGAAACAGTCACTATTTCATTCCAAGTACAACTTACAAATATATCAGAGGGCAATACAGTCATTAATATTTCAGACACTTCGTACGAATACCAAATTGACCCTAGTTCTCCAATTATTCAGCGTAGATCGTTATCAAATGCAGTAAATACTGAAGTACGGACAGCAAATGTTAGTGCCATTAAATCCGCCAATAGATCCATTACACGTATCGGTCAAATCATCACATATACAGTCGCAGTTACAAACGCTGGTACAATACCTATTATAAATACGCTTCTACTTGACGCAATTGCTGCTGGCACCACATTCGTTCCAAATAGCATCCTTGTAGATGGCGTACCAAGACCTAACGAAAATCCAATTACCGGTATCAATCTTGATATAATTCTTCCAAATAATACGATTATTGTTACGTTCCAAGTAAGCGTAGTCTCTATACCACCACAAAATAACATTAATAATATCGCCGTCATTCACTATGAGTATCAACCAGACCCAAGCTTACCACCAATTTCAGAAACGACCTCTTCCAATACTACAAATATACAATTTATTGATGTTATTCTTATCGCTACAAAATCCGCTAATACAGTATTAGCTAATATTGATGAAACCATTGCATATACAGTACTCATTCAAAATAACGGATCCACTACAACTAACTCCATCTTTTTTACAGATACGATAGAAGATGGAACAGTCTTTATTCCGGGAAGTGTAATAGTTAACAACACTGTATTTCCTGCAGCAGATCCAAATATCGGTTTTTCTATTCCTAATATTGCGTCAAGTCAATCGACAACAATAACATTCCAAGTTTCCGTTACGAATTTACCTGCTGTAAATCCAACACCTAATACTGCAAACATCGTCTACGACTTTATTTTCAATCCTGACTTTGCACCAATTCAAAAATCTACTACTTCCAATACTACTTTCGTTCAAATTAATGATGCTGATATCGTTTCACTAAAAACTGTTGATTTGACTTCTGTAACGATTGGTGACATTTTAACTTATACAACAACTTTAACGAATACAGGGAATACGGATGCTACTGCTGTTGTATTTACAGACAATATCCCTGATGGAACAACCTTTATAGACGGTAGCGTTTTAGTAAATAACATTCCGCAGCTTAATGCCAATCCAAGTAACGGTATACTTGTAGGCACGATTGCTCCTAACGTTACGATCACAGTCACATTTTCCGTTACTGTGGTAGCTCTTCCAGCTAGTGGCCATGTTCAAAATCAAGCAACTTCTCGTTATACAATAAATGGTGAAGAACAAATATCAAGTAGTAATATTACCTTCACTGAAGTTATTTCTGCAAATGTAATTGCAACAAAAACAACACCTATCCAATATGCTGACCTACAAACTATCATCCCTTATACAATTTCCATCACCAATAATGGGAATATACAAGTGGAAAACATTATTGTTACAGATATCATCCCAGCAAATACGAGCTTTATAGAGAATAGTGTTATTGTGAATGGCAACGCTCGTCCAAATGATAATCCACTTAACGGTATACAAATTGATAACATTCCGCCTAATACGACAGCAACTGTTCTATTCCAAGTACGGATTACTTCGATTCCGCAAACAAATCCAATCTCTAACACGAGTACAATTCAATATGAATACACGGTACCAGATCGACCACCTATTACCGAAACTATTATTTCATCAGCTGCCGCAACAGAAATTAATCACGCGAATTTGAATAGTAATAAAGCTGTTGACCTTGCATTTGCAACGGTTGGTGATACGTTAACGTATACGATTACCCTAAATCAAACCGGTAATGTTGCAACAAATGATGTAATCATTCAAGATATTATTCCTCAAGGTACTACGTTTATAGAAAATAGCGTCATTGTAAACGGAGAAACGCTTCTAGGAGTAAATCCAGTAAGCGGCATACCAATTGGTACTATAATTGTTGGTGGAGATGCTATCGCTTCATTCCAAGTTTCTGTGACTTCTATCCCAACACCAAATGAACTCAACAACGAAGCAATTACTACTTTTAACTATATAGTCAACCCAAATAACTTACCTGTTACAAATACGACTACAACAAATACTGTCACAACAACTGTCCAAAATGATAATGTTATTGCTATAAAATCTGCTGATGTCACGAATGCCTTACCTGGTCAAACTTTAACGTATACTATTACGATTACTAATAGTGGAAATGTAACGATTGAAGATCTTCTTGCCATAGATACCGTACCAATAGATACAGCCTTCGTTACTAGCAGTGTTACGATTAACGGAATTAATCAACCTAATGCGAATCCCGAAAACGGTATTATGTTAGGAAACCTTGCTCCTAATGAATCTGCTATTATCACATTCCAAGTAACAATATCTTCTTCAACTACCCAATCTGTAATCAATAATGATGCTTCTGTTTCCTATACTGTTACCATTGATCCGAATGAACCACCTATTACAATTACAAAGCAAACAAACACCGTGACAATCACGATCGTTGATCCAATGGTGAGCATCGAGAAAAACGCTGACAAATCTACTGTCGTTATAGGAGATATTATTACATTCACATTAGAAATATTTAATCATTCACCAATTCCTACAGTAAGTACTTCCGTTTCAGATACGATTCCAGCTGGTACAACATTTATAGAAAACAGCGTAACAATTAACGGCACTCCGGTTCCAAATGTTCGTCCAGACACTGGTATATATATCGGTTCTTTGTCTGCAGATGCAGTAGCAACTATAACATTCCAAGTTCTCGTAACTTCTATTCCTTCAAACAGTACGATTATCAATTTTGCAACCGTTACAGCCGCTTTTCAATTAACACCACAGGATCCGATTATTACTTTCATTGTTAATTCGAATATTGTTCGTATACCTGTTCAATTTATTACTGCGACAGTCACGAAAAACGCTTCCGTCAGCTCAGCTTATTTAAATCAATATTTTGATTACACGGTGCGTATTACGAATACTTCCGAGATTTCACTTTCAAATATCTCGTTACAAGACACCATTCCAGCAGGTTTACAATTTATAAATGGCACTGTCTTCATTAATGGGGAACGCTCGCCATTAGCGAACCCGAATATCGGTTTCCTAGTCGCTACTAATTTGGAACCGAACGAAACAATTATCGTGTTATTCACGGTACAAGTGATAAGTCCACCTATTCATAATGAATTTAAAAACACAGCAAACGTTTCTTTACAACTTCAAATCTCGCCTACCGATCCACCAATTACAGTAACCGTTACAAGTAACGAAAACATCGTCACCTTTATTCCAGAAAATCCAGATGAAACACTACCAAATTTTAATTGTTTCTTTGACGGTGAACGTTTCATACGCATTACTCCTCGAAATATACGAAATTACTTTTGGACTTGGATTTGGTGGCGTTAATCAAAAAGAAAAAGCTTGTAGTTCGGATAATATCCAACCTACAAGCTTTTTTCATAAACAAAATTATCAATTGCTAGCAGCACTATATGCTACATGTCGTTTCTCAATCCGTTCTTCAATTTCTTTCATATTCTCTTTATTAGTTAGTAGGGATTGTTTATTTTCTATTAATAATTGTTTAAAGGATTTTCTCACTTTTTTTCGCATGTTTATTTTCCTCCTTGGGGGATGGTTTATATAAAAGATAACTTGAAACTTTAATCAATGAAAGGATGTACCCTCACTAATTATTAGCCTACATCAATCGGGCCTTTACAGGGAGTTACTCTTCCATCATCACTCTTTATTCAGCGATAATATTGATATAGAAGTCCCACCGCCCGTTAATGCGGGATAAGGATTTATCTGTGTAGACTTATAATAATTGATTGTTGTGAAATCCATTTGAACTTCACATGAAAATTCCGTTTATTTTCTGACAACTTTGTGAACAAAAAAAGAAAGACCGATTCATTCTAAATCGGTCTTTCTAGTATTTATAACATGTTTATTAATATTTCAGGTCTTCCCCAATTCATTTCGTTACATACAAAGCGTAGTTTTTCTTCGTCCATTGTGTGTAACCCTTCTTCTAACGAACATGAAATTGGAACTTCACAATGAATTTGCGCTAATTGTAAAGAGATATTTAAATTCTCTAAATCACTTTCAATTTTTGTACGCTGCGCTTTCGTTAATGATGCTATATTTTCTAGTACTGCCGATACTGTGCCGTATTCTTGAATAAGCTTATACGCTGTTTTTTCACCAATACCTTTTACGCCTGGATAGTTATCACTCGTATCTCCCATGAAAGCTTTCGCATGGACAATTTGCCAAGGTTCTACACCTTTCTCTTCCATGATTTTTTCCGGTGTGTAATACTCGTAATTTCCAATTCCTTTACGAAGAAGCATAACTGTAACATTCGTATCAACAAGTTGAAGTAAATCTGTATCACCTGTCAAAACATAAACTTCTGCCTCATTGCAATATTGTTTTGCAAGCGTACCAATACAATCATCCGCTTCATAACCTTTCATGCCTATTACAGGCATAGATAATTTCGCAGTCATTTCTTGCACTAAATCAAATTGCGGAATTAATTCTTCTGGCGGTGCTGCACGATTTGCTTTATAATTCGAGAAAGATTCCGTTCTAAATGTCGTACTTCCCATATCCCAGCACGTTACAATGTGCGTTGGTTCGATTGCTTGTGTTGCTGTTAATAAATGCTTCATATAACCATGAATCCCGTTCGTCGGGGTACCATCTTGTCGTTTCATAAATTGTCCGTAGACACTTGTTGCGTAAAAAGCACGAAATAATAGTGCCATACCATCAACTAATAATACTTTTTTCATAATTCCTCTCCTACTAACAAAAAATAATAACCCCACGTTATCACGTAAGGTTATATAAATAGATTACCATTCTACGTTTTTTCAACTTTGTCTATTATACATTGTTTTTATATATTTAGCATCATTAACACATTAAGACGTTCTACTGCAACAAGTATGAAGTATTCCTGAATACGTATTTTTACCTGTTGAAACAACTACAGCCTTTGCATTTCCACCAATAATATTAGTACCTTTAAAACATACATTTTCAAGTTCAAGTGGATTATAGTCTTTCATCCGTTTTAATGGAATAAATCTTTTACGTTCAAGGTGGTAGCAACTTTCAAATTTCTCAACATTTGCATCGTTCCCTGTCAATACAGATTCATTTACTAATAAATCATTTGCATAAATGATACGTACATCTGCCGGTACTATATCACCTTCTGAAAGAAAAATCATATCTCCTGGTACAAGTTCTTGTACTGGTAACTTCATCATTTTCAGTTCGTTATTTAGCCCTGTACTACTAGCACATTCTACTCTAGACACAGTAATTGTTTCACATTGCAATTGATCACGCACATGTTGTTTTGAAAAACCTGGAATCATTCCACTTAACTTCATTATTACTTCTGCAATACGCGCTCTTTTTGAAGTTAATTCATTTCGACCGTATACTTGAATACGTTTTTGCGCCTCTTTCATAGATAATCCGTCTCTTGTTGTTTTAAAATACGCAAATACAGATTTTACATCTCTTGTTGCAATTTCAATTAATAAATCTTTATTTTTTTGAAGCATTGTTTGTTCTTTCATTGATTTTTTACTTTGTTTATATGACGTGTTACCCACAGTTTTGTTTACATATAACATATTATCGTCTCCTCCTTTACAACATAGGAAGAAACGCTTTGTTTCTCAATTTATCCACTTTACCGTGAAAGTGTCTAGCGCTTAATTATGTATATAAACGCTACATTATGATAAATATAGAGGGAGGAACAAGTCGTTTCCTGCCTACATCATATATTTTTGATTTGAAGTATATGGGTAACGGAACCGAGTCAGAATTTGACATGCTCCTCACCTCCTCGTTTATTTTTATAGTTTATACTATGAAATGACTCATAGATTGGTAACAAAAAAGACCCTTACTCATAAGAGAGCAAAGGTCATTGCATACACAAATAAACGATTCCTAATATAATTAGAAATCTACGGACCTCTCCCTCGCCGAGTTTTAGCACTGTATAGCATAGGTTCATTACCAGCTACGTTAAGAAAAACCTTAATTCGATCATTCCTGTTGACCCATTGGCGTCTCTCGACATTTTTGGGCAGTAGCATTTCTCTATACAGGAGCCTCACCTAACAGAGACTTATTTTAATTACATAGAAAATGTTACTCTTATTTAAAATAGATGTCAACACTTTGTATGGAAACTTTTCCTTATTACAGAAAAGCCCTCTCTGTTGTTAGCCTATTTTCTCATATATAGTACAAGTTAGCGAACGAAAAAAACTTACGTATAAAACGTAAGTTTTTAGTAAGTTACACAACCAGCAATTACAATACCAATTGAAAGTGATAAAAACATAAGAAACAGGCCGACTGCTTGATTATCTTCTTCAAGGCTTTTATTTATAT
The DNA here is from genome assembly GCF_016483605.1 of Bacillus cereus group sp. N11. Lineage (NCBI taxonomy): Bacteria > Bacillati > Bacillota > Bacilli > Caryophanales > Bacillaceae > Bacillus > Bacillus cereus group sp. N11. The sequence continues at coordinate 172,712 of NZ_JAEHBN010000002.1, read as the reverse complement.
TAAAGCGTGGTGTAAGCCACTCAGCTAAATAATAAACAATAATTTGGGCCAAAATACCAACCGCTCCCCACGAAACCATATCCAAAAGTGAAATGGAATTAGCGGCCGTTGAATATAAAACGATAGCTAGCCCGAGTACCCTTCCTCCAAGTACATAACTGACCGCTTTGTTACCCTGAGCCATTAACTTAAATTCTTTCACTTTCGTTGTCACTTCCATAAGGAACAAACCTATACATAAAAGTGCGAGTGATACTGCTAAATATAGTAAAAAATTAATCATTTATTTTCCCCCTTCTTAATACCTACTGGTAAATAATAAGATTCATTTCCTGTAATCTTTTCCCCAGCACGTATACCGATACTGCTCGCTTTTCCAGCGATTAAAAACGCCCCAAACACATACGATAGTTTCTCCACTCCTTTTTCAGTTTCCAAACATACAACTGGAAGCTCTATATACTTTTGAAATATCGGCAATGACGTTTTATATGTTTCATGTGCATTTCGAATCATAATATTCGTGTCTTTATCGCGAATTGTAATTGTGTCACCTTCCCTACCAAACGAAGGTTTTTGAACGAAAGAACCTTTTCCTAAAAATAAATCTGGTTCTAAATATGTAGGTAGCATATATTCTTTAACCCACTGTTGTTCCTCATTTGTATAAAAAGCCCCTTCTTCTGCTAATCCCCAAATAAGACACTGAATTGATTTTGGCTGAAGTAAAAAGGCAGACAAAGGATTTATAATAAAGAGATTTCCGTCTTTTACAAGTTGCAGCAGTTCCACACCTACCAAATCTCCTGTTTCAGGATCTTGATCCTCAATTAAATCTTCTATCGGATACGTTTGGCGATATAAAACATCAATCTTCGCCCCATCTTTATCAACTAGAGCATCTTTCGTAATTCTAAGTTCTGACATTGGCACTACTTTATTTTCAACATGGCATAACTGACTTAAATACATAGTCGTATTCCAATCCTCAATATGTTCATGATGTGCTGTAAAAACAACATTTGGATTGTCTAATCCCTTTGTCGCTTCCATTACAGCTTTCGTAACACCAGAAGATAGTAATCGTTCTTGATCCGAGTTTGGATCATCATAACCTAGGTTTTCACAAACTTTTCCATTCATTTGAAAGCATTCCATAATAAAAGTTGGTGTATCACTATTAAACTCAAGCATTTTAATTTGGTTATCAACCGTTATAACGAAATCAAATCGTGAAATAACAGATTCAGGATATAATCCTATCATTCTAATGAATGATAAGCTCGCAGGAGGAAAACCAAGCTCAAGAAGCTGTTCGTCACTTAAATTTCGCAAAAGTCTAGCAGTCTTAAAAAATATTTTACCCATTCGTTCAGTCGCTAAGTGTAATTGTTCCAAAGTCTGATTTGTTATAGAAAAAACATGAAACAAACTATATTCACATTCATATAAATCCGACCAAAAATTCGGATATTTTAAATAAAATTCTTTTCGATCCCTTATGTATTGCGACATATTTTAGCCTCCAAATCCTCCCTTTGAACCGCTTCCAATTCCACCTTTAAATTCAGCAGACGATTGATACGATTTAAACGCCGATGAATTTTTAAAAGTGGATTTATTTTGATAGTATCGCCCACCATAGAAATAATGCCCACGATAACCTGAACTACTATCATCACACTGCCATACCCCAAGTTCATCATCCCAATCCCAATCAGAACAACTATTATCATTCGGTTTTGGGGGAAGATCTTGTGCGCAACCAAATAAAGTGCCAGTCATTAAAGACGTTACGACACCACCTACTAGCCATTTCGTTTTTGTCACCTTCGCACTCCCCTTTTTAAATTCTATTCCTATTATATAGGATGGCATGATAAAGTAGAAGAAAAAGGAAGAAGAGGGATTAAATGCGCTTAGAATATCGACTTAATGATGAAACGAAAGGGTATCCTGCTTTATGGAACTACGCCAATATTTCTAATTCTGAAATTATCGCACGCATGACTTGTGAATATTTTATTAAAGAGAAAAATACTTATGTTGTTACTGCAACTTCGGTTGATCCAGACGGAACAGCAGTTATTTATATTCAAAAAGAAGTTTTCGCCAATGACCCTTCAGACCCTACATACTCCCACATCGGTTTTGAAATTAGAGAACTAAGTGAAACGAGTTCAAGCTTAGTAGATAGTCAAGATGTATGGAACTACGAAGAAATTTTACCATCTCTTCATTCAGATATTATATATATTCAGCGAGACGGCATGTCTATGGAATTCTCCTTGGATTCAAGAGAGATTGATGAAGACAGAAAGTGCTACATTTATTACGGAAACTTCACAGGTGAATCAAGATAATATTGATATATCTATGCAACAAAAAAACCTTACGTATAAAACGTAAGGTTTTTATATAGCCCCACATATGCCGTTCTCTCTAGATGTCCATAAACCTGCTCTCACAGGTGGATGCTCTCACAAATGTTTGTAACTTCCTTCTTAAAAAGATGGCATGTTAGCTACATTTAAATATTGAACTTCCATATTAAACTTATTGGTTTAAGACATGCATAAGCTACGTACACCGTAGGAATTTTATATAAGGTTAGTTGAAATAAGACCCCCGCACGTGCCGCTCCTCGTAAATGTCCAAAAACCCGCTACTCGCAGGTGGATGCCCTCACAGTTACCGTACATCTTCCTCCACAAGGAAGGCTTGATGATGGTCGCTAAATATTGAGCTTCCGTATAACTAACATCGGTTTTAGACATAAATAAGTTACGTACACCGCAGGATGTATTATTTACTTGTCGTTATATTATCACATTGTTTCCAATGTGTAAAATACAAAGTTTTTCGAGCAATCTCTTGCTTGTGACCTTATTTTAATACAAATTATTTTTGCATGCAAGTGATTAATCTTCTTCTTTTGCAATTTGATTTTCTGGATAAGAAATCCAATCACTCCAGCTACCTGCATACAATTTAACATTTTGGAATCCAGCCAATTTTAACGCAATGATATTTGGACATGCCGTAACACCAGAACCACAATATACAATGGTTTCCTTATCTTTCGACAGATTTTGGAATCGTTCTTGTTGCTCAGCTTCATTCTTAAATTGTCCTGATTGCAACATTCCATCCTTCCAAAAATAGTTTGCTGCTGTCGGAATATGTCCTGCTTTATAATCGACAAGTTCCTCTACACCAGCATAACGTTTCGGCTCTCTTGAATCAATTAACGTAACATCTGCACCTGCCTGGATATTCTCTCTTACTGTTTCCATCGATACAAGCATATGATCTTGTATGTTTGTTTTGAATGTTTTTCGTATAACAACAGGAATTTCCGTTGTTGTCAGTAGTCCATTCTCTTTCCAAACCGGGAAACCACCATCTAATATATATACTTTCTCATGTCCTACATAGTTACATAACCACCATAAACGAGCAGCATTTGCACCAGCTTGACTGTCATACGCAATTACTGTCGTATGTTCATCAATACCAACCTCCGAAAGCTTGTCCGCAAACTCTTCAATGCTTGGCAACGGATGGCGGCCACCATGTTCTGCTATAGGACTTGATAAATCTAAATTCAAATCAAAATATAACGCATGAGGAATATGTTCTTCTTCATACTTTTCTCTACCCCAATTAGGATTCGCTAAATCAAAACGACAATCGATTACACGGACGTTCTCATCTTCTATATGCTCACGTAACCATTCGACTGTAACTATCATCTTTAACGACCTTCTTTCTCTTGTAAACGACTTACATACTCCATAACCATTTCTTCTGTAACATATTTACGCTGTAAGGTAACACCATTTTTTGCAAGATCATTAATTTGCTTTGTTACAACATTAATGACATCAACCGAAAATTCTTTCCCATTTGACGCAAGAGATACGGCTGCTTCAATAGCTGCTTCACGCTGCGCATCTAATTGTAAACATGCTTTTACACTTTCATTTTGTTTACGAGAATGTGCTGTAATTGCTTTATGTACTTCCATCTTCTCTTCCCCCTAAATAAGTTATACGTTCTAATTCAATTCCATTGCAAGCCGAATCATATCACGGCATACAATGCCATTTTCAATAATCTCTTCTTCATAATGCTTCGAAAAGTAATCAAAATCAATAGAAAAAATACGAAATCCACATTTTTGATATAAAGCAAGTTGTGAAACACTAGAATTGCCTGTACCAATTTCAAGTTTTGACATACCATATCCTTTAGCAGTTTCTACGGCATGCCTTAATAGCTTCTTCCCAATCCCTTTTCCTTGCAAATGCTCTGCAACCGCAATATTCATGATTTCCATCGTCTTCGGCCTTGTTTCCAAAAGAACATACACACCGATGACGCTGCCCCCTTGCTTTGCTACGTATGTTAACCCTCTTTGTACATATATAGCTATTTGCCGTTCACTTGGATCAGCAAGTAGCAATAAAGACTTCGGTATAGCCTCTTTTAAAATACGTTCTATTACAAAAGACATAAAAAATCCCCCCATCTCTATTGTTCTAAACCCTCCTTGTCTACCATAAATAATAGAAAGGAGGGATTCACCATGGACAACAATGAGAAAAAATGCAACGTCATCTCTATTGATGGAAAGAAGAAGAAAAGCGACACGTATTCCTATCCAAAATTAGTAGTTGAAAATAAAACATACGAATTTTCTTCATTCGTCTTATGCGGTGAAACACCAGATGGCAGACGACTCGTTCTTACTCATATGATTTCTACCGATGAATTTGCTGGATTTGTCAAATCTTTAGATACTGTACTGCAAAAGAAAATTGAACGAATCTTTTTCTCATAACGACTATATAACATAAATTTCTTTTTCAATCTCTACTAACTGCTTGTGCAATTGTTCTTTACTTTGTTCATATAGAAATACATCGATCGTTTCAGCCAATGCAAACAATATACTTTCATAATAGTTCATCACATCTTGTTGCATCACTTTTTGGAATAAGTTCCACTTCATATCCCATTCTTGCTTATAATGATGAACAAATAAATCTTTTTCATCGGCTACATAGTTTGATACAAGCGGTTCTAATACAGATTTAGCGTCTTCTTGCATAAAAGCTTTGTCATTCTTTTCAAAAAAGCTTTTCTCATTTTTAAAATGTGCCAGTGCTTTTTTGAAATCTTTTATTTCAACTGAAGGGAACGGTTCTTTATGTGTAATATCTTTATATTCATACTCCACTGTTCCATTCATAGAAATTGATTGATTTTCTACTTTACAGTTCACTACAATTTCGTCCTTTGCACGCTTCATCGCTTCGTCTATCCATTTTTCAAGACGTAATGATGTCGCACGCATTTCTTGTAATAAATCATGCTGAATAAATGCTACTAATTCCATAACACACTGTTGCAATTGTGTTTTCACATTTCCATCCGTTCGAAGTGACGCCGGATTAATAAATTCAGTAAACACATCGTTATAACGTAGGAATAGACGCTGTTGCACGTAATAAAGCAACTCTTTCACTTCATTTTGCATCGCCTGTTCTTCAGCAAGTACACTATATGATGAAATGATATGAAGTAGTTGATCACGCTCTGCTTCATATTTTTTCGTTTGCTTCTCTTTCTCTTCATTCCCCTGCTTTGCACCATTTATCATGTTTACTAAAAGCTGATCTGCCCCTTTCAACGCACCATATAGAGCATGCACAGAAACAAGCATTAAATCTCTCATCATAAAGGACGTAAATGATTCCTCAAACTTAGTAATTCCAGAGTTTTGTAAAATACCATACTTCTCTTTTTTAACATTCTTTCCTTGTTTCTCTTCAAGCGCACATAAACTTGAAATTGCAAATAAACGCGGATTTCTAATACCGTATTGCAGTAGCTGATCTGCGATATAACCTTTTACCATTTCAAGTTCTTCTTCAGACTCTGCTAAATCCGCCGCATTAATTAAGAAGAACATTTTATCAAGAGCAAAAGTATCCTTTACACGACCAAGCTGAATTAAAAATTCACGATCAGCACGAGAGAATACATGGTTATAATATGTTACAAATAAAATAGCATCTGCGTTTTTAATATACTGGAATGCAACATCAGTATGGCGAGCATTAATAGAATCCGCTCCAGGTGTGTCTACAAGCGCTACTCCCTGCCTTGTTAAAGCACAATCATAATAAAGCTCCATATACTCAACGAAGCATGATTTTTCTTCATTCGCTACATAATCAGAGAACTCTTCTAATGTGACTTGTACTTGTTCTCCTAAATAAGTAGAAACTGCATCATACCCTTTTTGTACCGCTCGTAAAAAGCTAAATGTTGTTTTTTGCTTCCCATTCGGTGAAGGATATTTCATAACTTTATCAATTTGTGCTAACGCCTCATCTAACGTAGTAATCTCATAATGAAACAGCTTATAAACAGCTTTCATATCTTCTAATAGAGCTTGCTTTGATTTGAATTGAACCATTACTGTTCCGTGTGGTTTTTCCTCTGTAACCGGCAAAATTTGATTAATCGTTGCCGTCGTCGGATTTGGTGATACAGGAAGTACCTTCTCACCAAGTAAGGCATTGGCAAATGATGATTTCCCAGCACTAAAAGCTCCGAATAACGCTACTGTAAATTGTTTCGTTTCCACACGACGCCTTTTTTCTATCACCTCTTGCTGTACATGTTTCAGCGCTGGCAATGGCTCTAATATCATTTCAGCTTTCTTCACTTTCTCTAATATACGCTGAATATTTAAAGCTGCCGTTCCTTTTATCTCTTCTTCATGAGCCGCTACATTATCATTTACAATTTCCTGCTCTTGTAGTGTGAATTTCTCACTAACAATTTGTTTTTCACGTTGCAATATCTCCTCTATTTGCAATCCATCTGGTGTAGCAACACGCTCGTGCCAAACATTTTGTAAATAACTTTCATATGTCTCTAAATTGTTACTGTATTGTAATTCCGTCTCTTTTGCCGTTTGCAACATCGTATATTTTTCAATCTCTTCTTCCATACGAGCAACTGCTTCCTTCACTTTTTGCTTTAAAACGACTGCACTTTTATCAAAAATTTGCTGTGCTTTTGTAAAATAACGTTTCTTCAGTTCATTCGCTACATCCGCTGTATAAAGAAGTAAGTAATCACCTGTGAAACCTGCACCTTGTTTAATGACTTCAGCTAACATTTCTGGTCCAAAAGCAATTTCTAAAGCATATATGTCTTTCCCAATTTCCTCCGTGAACAATCCTTCTTCTTTTAAGAAGGCTACAATAAATTCTTTCACATGAAAATCAAGTTGCGTTTCAACAGTCTTTTGAAGGGCAGAATAAAACGCCTCTACACGTCTTTGTTTTTCTTGCTCCGTCTTTCCTTTCGCAAATAGCAAACCAACTTTAAACTTTGTTAATTTCGTTTCTAAATATGCATTTGCCAATTCTCTCATTTCAAATGGCATTAAATACGCGTTATCTAATATAGCTTGTAAACCTTTTATAAATTCGTTTCTCACATGAGATTCTTTACTAGCCTCGCGATGTTTAGTTTCCGTTAGCTCTTCTTTCTTTTCAACTATTTCTGAAATCGAAAGCGGTGATGCTAACTCTTCCTCATATGTCAAAAGAGCTTTTTCATTTTCAGAAACAATAAACGAGAAATGTTCTCCCATTAAATATTCTGTTTCTCGCTCCATTCCCTCTCTTACATACTGCTCTTTTTCTTTCATAATAGAAGTAATTAATGTTTCTAAACTTCCAATTTCATTATGTTGATGGTTCATCATTCGTAATGACGTATAATAAACTCCATCTACTTCAATATCCCAGTTAGAGAACGATTGTTTCACACTATCTTTATAATCCTCAAATGATAATTCATTTTCTTTATGTTTATCTATTTGATTTACAACGAGATAAACCGTTTTATTACGTTGTTTCAATTCTTTAACAAATTGCAAATTCACTTCCGATTGGACGTGATTATAATCCATCATATAAAAAATTACGTCTGCTAGATGAAGTGTCGATTCTGTCGCTAGTTGATGGGCATCATCTGTCGAATCAATTCCTGGTGTATCAACTAACATAACTCCCTCAGGAATTGGCGCATCATTTCGATAAATATGAACACCAATTACCTCATCGCCATCTTTACAAATCTGTTTTAATTCTTCTGCTGAATATGCACCGTCATATTCGTACTGTTCTCCAGATTTGACCGTTACAACAACACGATCTAATCCCTTTTCAATTTTGACGACGTTAGCGCTTGTCGGAATCGGACTTGTTGGTAACAACTGCGCTTTATATAGATGATTCATCATGGTTGATTTCCCTGCCGAAAAGTGGCCGCAGAATGCTATCATAAGCTGCTCTTGTTTATATTTTTGAATCACTTCAAACAACTTTAAGCTATTCTCTGCATCGCCGTGTTTTTGCCACTCTTCATAAAAACAAACAAGTTTTTTCATACCGTTTGTCTGTACTATGTTTGTCATCCCCTTGTTCCCCTTTATCCAAGATGTATATACTTTTTCCCGCTATTTGCGAGCTCTTAATCAGTGAGAGATGCATCTCCCCATTGATTACAGTTTCACTTTACTATCATACTAAATTTTCAGCATATTCTCATTAAAAATAAAAAATCCCTTTCATTCTTTTTACAAATGAAAGGGATTTTATGTCATTTTATTCATTTTGCTGTTCCTACTCCATTTAAAACATATTTCGCAATAACTGCATATACAGCGACTGTACCTGCTACTAATGCATATACCATACTCGCGCACCAACCTTTTTTTGATAATGATTATCACTTTTGAATACATTTTATCATTAAAGAGAATCATTATCAACAAATTTCTAAAAAAGAAAGCTCCTTCGGGAAAAGGAGCTTTACTGCCTGTTTTAAAGAAGTTTAAAACTTGCTGTGCACTCTTATTATATCTCATAATACACATCTTAACAGTTTTAAAAATTGGAAATCCCCTCTATCCCCTCCCCCTTACATTTTGTATAATAAAAGGGAATTACTTATTAAGGAGGAAAATAATGACACAAAATCTCACGCAAGGCGAGAGGATACACTCAATTGATATCATTAGGGGAATAGCTGTACTAGGTATTTTTCTTGTTAACTGGCCTATTATTGCTGGAATTGACTCACGTGATCTTTCAGGAGTTTATGAGGGACTAGATAGTTATATCCGTCTAATTTACGATATGTTTATTCAAACAAAGTTTTATACTATCTTTTCGTTTTTATTCGGACTAGGCTTTTATATTTTTATGACTCGTGCTGAAGCGAAAACAGATCGACCAAAAACTTTATTTGTTCGTCGCTTACTTATTTTATTATTATTTGGTTTCTTACATTATGTGCTTTTATGGGACGGAGACATTTTACATACTTATGCAATCGCTGGATTTTTCTTATTTTTATTTTATAAGAGAGAACCTCGTACCATTTTAATATGGGCAATTGCTTTATTAAGTATTTTTCAATTTCTTATACTAATTGCTAGTATTAGTGTTGCCTTAATGTCAAAGGCTGAACTTGGATTCTCCTTACCAGTCATGCCACTTGAAGACTGGGTGTCACAAATACAAAATCGTTTCCATGCATTTTATGCTGATGGAATAGTATTAAATATTACAATGCTCCCAGAAACAGTTGGGCTATTTTTACTTGGTTTATACGCCGGTAAAAAGGATATTTTCCGCCGCACGAAAGAGTTAGATACAAAACTTAAAAAATGGCAAATTATTACGTTCATTTTAACATTACCAATGTGGTTCTTCATGGTTCGTTACTTCTTATCAAAACCATTTTATGAACCAATTTATATGCAGGCCTTTACAATGTTCAGTGGAAAAACATTATTCATCTTCTACATTTTCACGCTAATGCGTTTATTACAAAAAGAAAAATGGCAAACATTATTACGCCCATTCCAATACGTTGGACGAATGGCGTTAACAAATTACATCTCACATACAATTGTTACATTACTTGTATTCGGACTATTGTTCAAAAACGATTATCTTGCTCCATTATGGGTAGGACCTCTATTTTGCATCAGTTTTTATACGTTACAAATCTTTATTAGCCGCTGGTGGCTTTCACATTATCAATACGGGCCACTTGAGTACATTTGGCGGCTTGGTACGTATGGGAAAATGATGCCACTTAAAAAGAAAAGCAAGGTCTCATAATGAGACCTTGCTTTTCTATGCTTCTCTTACTGCATTTTGCATCGAAACTGGCTCTTCTTTTACTTTCCCTTTTCGCTGCGGCACCATATTAAATACAATATTTAAAAGTACTGCTGATGCACTTCCTAGCACAATTCCGTTATCTGTTAAAATACGAATATTTTCTGGAAGTTGTGAGAATAATGTAGGAACGACTGTAACCCCAAGCCCAATTCCGACAGAGCATGCAACAATTAATAAGTTTTCTTGCTTTCCAAAATCAACGCTACTTAACATTTTAATACCATATGCCATAACCATACCGAACATCGCTAACATCGCACCACCAAGTACTGATTTCGGAATGATTGTTGTAATAGCTGCGATTTTTGGAATGAACCCAAGAACGATTAACATACCACCACAAGTATAAATAATAACGCGATTTCTTACTCCTGTTAATTGAACAAGTCCTACGTTTTGAGAGTAAGTTGTATATGGAAATGCGTTAAAAATACCACCTAACACCATCGCTAACCCTTCTGCGCGATAGCCTTTTGTTAATTCTTTTTCACCGATCTTTTTATTACAAATATCAGATAACGCAAAGTATACACCTGTTGCTTCTACAATCCCTACACAAGCAACGAGAATCATCGTAATAATTGGCGTTAATTCAAATGTCGGTGTACCGAAGTAAAACGGCTGAATACCGTGGAACCAATCTGCTTCTCCAACAGCTTGCAAGCTTACTTTCCCCATAAACGCTGCAACGATTGTACCGAACAAAAGACCTAATAAAATAGAAATAGAACGGATAAATCCATCAAAGAAACGATACATAATGATGATAAATAATAATACGCCAAATGCTAACGCTAAGTTTTCAAGACTTCCGAAATCTTTGCTTCCTACTCCGCCAGCCATATCATTAATCGCTGCTGGAACAAGTGTAACTCCAATTACAGTAACAACAGACCCTGTTACGACAGGGGGAAATAATTTTACAAGCTTTCCAAATAATTTCGCAAAAATAACAACAAACAAACCGGCAGCAATAATTGCTCCATAAATAGAAGACACGCCGTATTGTTTCCCAATTGCAATCATCGGCCCAACCGCTGTAAATGTACAACCTAGTACAACTGGAAGTCCAATACCGAAAAAGCGATTTGATAATGCTTGTAAAATTGTTGCAACGCCGCACATTAATAAATCAATTGAGACTAAATATGTTAACTCTTTTTGATTTAAGCCAAGTCCGCCTCCCACAATAAGTGGAACGATAATTGCACCGGCATACATAGCAAGCATATGCTGCATACCTAGCGATGCGATTTTAAATGGATGTTGCTTCATCGCTTATTTCACCTCCGCAGTTTCTTGCTGTACAAATGTAACTGTGCCGTTATCAAGTGATGCAATTTCTGCTAGTGACTCAACACGAACGCCTTGTTCACGAAGCTTCTTTCCTCCATCTTGAAATGCTTTTTCAATAACAATTCCAATTCCCGCAATGCTTGCTCCAGCTTGCTCTACTAAACTCATTAAACCCAAAGCAGCCTGACCGTTTGCTAAAAAGTCATCAATGATTAATACACGATCATTTTCATCAATATGAGTGCGAGATAGTGAAATTTCATTTGTTTCTTGTTTTGTAAATGAATATACGTTTGCAACATACATATTATCTTGTAACGTTAACGATTTACGTTTTCTTGCAAAAATTACTTTTACACCCAGCTCCAATGCAGCCATAACCGCTGGTGCAATGCCAGAAGATTCAATCGTCACGATTTTTGTAATGTTCTCTTCTTTAAAACGTTTAGCAAATTCTTTTCCAATCTCTTGCATAAGTACCGGATCAATTTGGTGATTTAAAAATGCATCTACCTTTAATACGTCACCAGATAAAACCTTTCCTTCGTTCAAAATCTTTTCTTGTAATACTTTCATGTTTGTTCCTCCTCTTATGCAATAAAAAAACTCCAAAAGCCGCCACCACTCGTTACAAGTGAGAGACGTGCTTTTGGAGTTTCGCAAAAAAGAATGCTTAACAAGCAAATATATTCGTCCTCACTCATAGTCAAAGTATTTACGGTACTTCGGTAGAAACTTGCAGGCCATATCCCCGCGATTATATGAGTGTAGCTAACTATTTATTTTATAGAAGGATTATAACGCAATTTTTATACTTTGAAAAGTATTTATTAATAAAACACGTACAAATTTTATAAAAACACTATTTTCGTTCGATTTTTGCAAACTCTTACATTCTCTATTACAACTTCGTTAAAATGACTGGCCCATCTTTTGTAATCGCAATTGTATGCTCGTATTGAGCAGATAATTCCCCATCCATCGTTCTTGCAGTCCATCCATTTAAATCAACTTTAGAATAGCGCATACCTACATTTACAATCGGCTCAATTGTAATTACCATGCCTTCTTGCAGCTTAGGTCCTTGTCCCGGTTTACCAAAATGAAAAATTGCTGGTTCTTCATGAATCTCTTTACCAATCCCATGCCCCGTAAAATCTCTTGCAACAGAAAAACCTTCAGCATTTGCATAACTTTCAATTGCAAAACCAATATCCCCTACATGATTACCGATTATCGCCTGATCAATTCCTTTATATAAAGCACTCTCAGCCACTAGCAATAACCTTTTTGTTTCGTCAGAAACATCCCCTACTATATATGTCCATGCAGAATCTGATAGCGCACCATTTAAGTTTACTACCATATCAATTGTGACAACATCTCCCTCATTTAAAGGAACATCGGCTGGAAACCCATGACACATTTCATCGTTTACAGACGCACATATCGCATATGGATACCCGTTATAACCTTTCTGCTCAGATGTTGCGCCATGCTTTTCTAAATACACTTCAACAAACGTCTCAATTTCTTGTGTTGTTATTCCTGGTTTTATCATTTTTCCAATTTCTCTATGACATGAAGCAAGTAATTTCCCAGATTCATGCATCAAATCTATTTCACTTTTCGTTTTAATTGTAATCATTCTACCTCTCCTTGCTAAGCTTGCTATTTGCTACTAAAGTTCAATCATACACACCCTCTAGCAAAAATTCCAATTACAACAAGTGCAAAACATGTATCATATATATCTGCATCAAAATAAAAAAACAGAAGATCCCCTCTGTTTTTTAGTCATTTTTACATATATAATTCATTTTCAAAAACTCAAAACAACTACCGTTCGTCTCCTGGATAAACGTTCCAACCGCTTCAAATCCTGCCCTTTTATATACTTTAATCGCTCTCTCATTAAATGTCGCTACTGATAGTGTTATATAGTTGCAGCCGTATTTTTCTTCACTAAAATCTAGTCCAGCCTTCACGAACTTTAACCCTAATCCATTGCCAGCTATATCAGGTCTCATTCCAAGTCCTATATCAACCGTTTGATTATTCATTTTAGAAAAACTCAAGTAACCAATGAGAGTACCATTTTCCTTCACAGCAAACGTATCGTCTCCTCTCATTTCAGTACTTAAAAACTCTGCTAAATCTTCTTGATCTGCCTCTATATCATAAAAGGAATATTTCCCTTCATAATGCCAGTTGTATGCAATTTCCTCTGCTTCCTTTTGGTTCATTACTGTAAATGTATAATCCATTCTCCCATCCCCTTTAAAAAAAGAGCTGCAATTAAGCAGCTCTTTTTTATAACTCGTAAATCTCTCTATACTTCGCTTCTAAATAATCAGCTAAGTAGTTTGCATTTAGCCCTTCACCTGTTACATCTTCTAAAATTTCAAGTGGCTTTTTCGTTTTGCCATATTGATGAATGTTTTCTGTTAACCACTCACGAATTGGCGTCACGTTACCTTCTTCTAATAATGCATCAAAGTTTGGAATATCTTTTAGCATTCTTTGCTGAAATTGCGCTGCATACATGTAACCAAGCGCATAAGATGGGAAGTATCCAAATGAGCCACCAGCCCAGTGAACATCTTGTAATACACCTTGTGCATCATTTTCTGGACGAATTCCTAAATATGCTTCCATCTTATCATTCCAAGCCGCTGGTAAGTCCTTCACTTGTAGTGTACCATCAAATAATTCTTTCTCAAGCTCATAACGAACCATAACATGAAGCGGATATGTAAGCTCATCTGCTTCTATACGAATGAATGAAGGCTTCGATTCGTTAATCGCATCATAAAACTCATCGACTGATATATCGTTAAATTGACCGTCACTATACTCTTTTAATAAATCATAATTTTTCTTCCAGAATGATTTATTACGACCGATAAAGTTTTCAAAGAATAATGATTGCGATTCATGAATACCCATAGATGTTCCACTACATAGCGGTGTACCCTCAAACTTTTCTGCAATATTTTGTTCATATACAGCATGACCACATTCATGAATTGTTCCAAACACAGCCATACGGAAATCTTTCTCATCATAGCGTGTTGTAATACGAACATCCCCTCTATTTAATGTAATTTCGAAAGGATGTACCGTTTCATCAAGACGCCCTGCTTCAAAGTCATAATTCAATTGCTTTAATAACTCTAATGTAAAGTTCTTTTGTTTTTCTTTCGAAAAGTGTTCCGATAAAGCACTTGTTTTTAATCCCTTTTTAGACTCTGAGATTTCTTTTACAAGCGGCACGATACGCTCACGAAGTTGACCAAATACGTGATCTAACACTTCTACTGTAATACCAGGCTCATACATGTCTAATAATGTATTATATTTATATGTTTCGTAACCCCAATATGCAATAAATTTCTTTTTGAATTCAACAATTTTTTCTAAATACGGACGGAACATTTCGAAATCAGATTTTTCGCGTGCTTCTTCCCACACACTTTCCGCTTTCGCTTCTAATTTCACATACGCTTCGTATTCAGCTTGTGGAATTTTCTTATTTCTATCATATTCTTTACGACACTCTTCAACCATTTTCTTCGTCGTTTCAGAAAGTTTATCTTTAGATATTAAAGCTTCAAGCTCAGTTAAGTAGTTCCCCATCTCATCTGAAGTCGACATAGCAAACACTTCTGACGAAAGCATCCCTATGACTTCTGAACGCTGATCCACACCTTTTTTTGGTGCACCCGTTCTTAAATCCCAAAACATTAAGCTTAATGCTTCTCCGTAATTTTCTATCTTCTTCACATATGTTAAAAATTGTTTTTCTACTTCATATGTAGCAACTGTCATCGTATAAAAGACCTCCTTTTTCTACCTCAAACTTATTTCGACACGAAAACATAAATTCCTTTTATAATAGAAAAAAAGCTTGGCAAGCGCCAAGCTTTTCCTTATAATTCTTTACCTTCTACCGGAAGTACTTTTTTCACTGCTTCTATCACTTTTTCATCTTCCGTATCTGATAGGAAGATTGATATAGCACCTTTATCGTCGCTCGTACGAATTAAACGTCCAATCCCTTGACGAAGGCGTAAAATCATATATGGCACATCTACATCCCAGAATGGATTATTTACGTGCTTACGTTTCGCTTCAAACACAGGATCGTTTGGAGGGAATGGTAATGACCAAATTATTACATGTGATAATGATGAACCCGGAATATCTAAACCTTCCCATAAATGAACGGCACAAAGTACAGTCTCTTCTTCATTTTGGAAACGAGAAACGAGCTGACTAATTTCTTGATCCCCTTCATATAAGAACGGAACTGACATTTGCTCTTTACTTACATATTCTTTGAACGCTGCAAGTTCTTGCGTTGTACGGAATAATACAAGCGTACGTCCATTCGTTTTCTGTATATTTTCAAGTGTATATTGACACTTTCTTTCCCATTCATTTTCTTTCGTATGCGATAGTAAGTTTACTGCCATTTGCTCTTCATAATTAAACGGTGAGGCAACTGAGAATGATAAGTAATCTTTTACCCCTAAGCTATTTGCAGTAAATGCGAACGAATCGTTGTCCGATAATGTCGCAGAAGAGAAAATGTATGGAATTTTCTTCGAGAATACTTTTTCTTGTAACACTTCTTCAACTGCACGCGGCATAATAACTAACGTGAAGGCACCATCACCTTCTTCACCCCACGTAATTACATTTTTCTCATGCATGAAAAGACGAAGTGAATGTTCTAACACATCTAAATGTTCATCAACGATATTTAAATCGTATGTGTTTACTGTATGCATTTCACTCTCAAATACTAGTGCATCACCGACTTCACCGATTTTTGCATAAAGTCTTTTCGCTTCTGCGGTTACTTTTTCTGTCACAGTAATTTCTAAACGATCAGAACCTTCAATTTCCTTTTTATTCTCTTGTAACACATCAAAGAATCGCTCTGTTTGCCAAATTGTTTCTTCTACTAAATGTGCAAACTCTTCACGAATATCGTTCTGTAACAATCTCGTTAAAAGCTGCTCCATCATCGTTTGCTTTAAACGGTACGTTAAAGCTTTTTGAGCTGCATATTCTACAAGATGTCCTTCATCGAATACAACGCAGCTACTTTCAGGTAATAACGGAATTTGTCCTTCACGTTTACGAGCATCGTACGTCCAAATATGATCCATATAAAAATCTTGAGAACAAATGATTAAATCTGCCGCTTTACGATAATGTTCACGAGAAAGAGTTTGTCCACAACGATGACGTGAATCACAAGTGAAGCAATCTTGGAAGTAATCCCAGTTTACTTTTGACCATTCCTCATCATTTAAAAGTGGAAATTCTTTTCTGTCACCATAGTGAGTAAAGTTTTGCATCGTACCATGATCAAATACAAACTGTGGTAATTCATAATATACGTCTTCAATTACTTCTGGAGCTCGTCCACTCATAACATCTTCAAGTTTACGTAAACATAAATAGTTATCCATCGATTTCGCAAGTCTTACGTCAACAGATAGTCCTAATGCTTCTGATAACTTAGCAATGTCCCCTTCTTCTTTCACAAGCTGCTCAATTAATGTTTCATCTGCACAAGCGATAATAGCAGGTTTTCCTGTATAACGCGCATAACAAATTGCATATAAAAGGTATACAATCGTTTTCCCTGTTCCTACACCCGCTTCTGCGAACATAACTTTTTTCTCTTGGAAAGCACGCTCTAATTGAAACGCCATAAAGATTTGTTCATCACGCTCTTCAAAGCCTTTTTCCGGAAGGATGTCGTAAAATACATCTCCAATCCACTCATTCAACTTATCATAAAAATTATCTTGTTTTCCTACTTCAAATGGTAATCTCTTCTCAGTAAACATCCTTAGCCTCCAACCAAAAAGTTTTTCTATAAAACGATATAGTAACTGCTACTCATATGTGTGCAGCCACTTTCCCCTGTTGCAATACTTAGAAATACACGAAAAAAAATTTTCCTTTCGAAAAAGGAAAATTTTCTTCTATATTAATGACTTTAAATACCGTTTATCAATCGCTGTTTCATGTGAAAGAGCTGATAAATATTCTTCTTGCGCTTTTTGTATTTCATCTACAATTATGCCTTGACTATCCACTTCTTTTCCGAGCTCATCATACGTACGGTGAATAGCTTTTTGAATCATCGATAATTGAAAACTATCCATATCACTGCCTCCTTTACGCATTACATAATAGCCAGTATATGCGTGCTGGAGGAGTTTTATACTATGAATTACGCGGTGGACGTTTTCCAAAGTATTGGTAGTAATCTGTACGGATAAATCCGTTAAATAGTTTACGTTTCTTCGATGCATCTTTTCCATAACACTTCTCAAATGCTTCGTAACTTGTTAATACATACGCTGACCACGTATCTAATGGGCGAAATACTTGTCCCATTTCTTTATACAGTTGTTCAACGAGTGCTTTTTCACTTAAACGTTCTCCGTATGGAGGATTCGTTACGACGTAGCCATAATCCTCTTTTGTTGTGAAATCTTTTACTTGCATTTGCTTAAATGTGATTAAATCACCTAAACCTACTTCTTCTGCGTTTTCTTGTGCAACTCGAATCATACGATGGTCAATATCAGATCCAATGATTTGTAATGGTTGATTATAATTTGCTAAATCTTCAGCTTCTTGACGAGCTTCGCGCCAATTTTGTTTACCAACCCAGCCCCATTCATCCGATGCAAAGCCTCGGTTAAATCCTGGTGCGATATTTTGTCCAATTAATGCAGCTTCAATCGGAATTGTTCCAGATCCACAGAAAGGATCCACGAAAGGACGATCTGGCTTCCAGTTCGTTAACTTAATTAGAGACGCAGCTAATGTTTCTTTTAAAGGAGCTTCCCCTTGATCCATGCGGTACCCACGTTTATGAAGTCCAACACCACTCGCATCGATTGTTAATGTTGCAATGTCTTTCAACATTGCAATCTCAATACGGAATAACGGACCATCTTCTTCAAACCAAGTTGTACGTTTATATGTTGTTTTTAATTTTTCAACGACAGCTTTTTTAACGATACGTTGGCAATCCGAAACACTGAATAACTCAGATTTTAGAGATTTACCGATAACAGGGAATTCTCCGTTCTCTGGAATATAATCTCCCCAGTTTAATGCTTTCGTTTTTTCAAATAGCTCATCAAATGTTGTTGCTTTAAATTCGCCAACTTTAATTTTCACACGGTCCGCAGTACGTAACCATAAATTCGTGCGACAAATCGCCTTTTCATCTGCTTCAAATGTTACTTTGCTGTTTTCTACTTGACATTCATAACCAAGATCGCGAACTTCTCGGGCAACTAACGCTTCAATACCCATTGCCGCTGTTGCAATTAAAGTAACTTTTCCCATTTGCATTCACCTCTTATGTATATTCAAACAATAATTAATAGCAATTTGTCCTATTAATCATTACATTTTACGAAAATTTTTCTCATTAACCATTGTAACTCATAATTTATAACTTCATACAAATAAAAAGCCCTCCTCTAACAAAGGAGAGCTGAGTTATTTCATAGTTGGTTCATAACGTTCTGTAAGCCATGTTCTGTTCCTTTGTACTGCAAACGGCCCACGCCTCGTACTCCGGTAGCAATCATCTATCTACAGGTTATGAAAACCTGTCCTTTTCCGTCGTTCATTTCCTTGGAAAAGATTCCCCTACCATTATTTGGGTTTCTCGCTCGTGGGGTTTACCTCGTTCCACTCCTATCATTTCTTCAAGGACTTCGTCACTGTGGCACTTTAAAGGTAGTCAAACCATATCCGAAAGGACTTAGGTTTTTTCCCTGCCGTTAAACCAGCCTTACAGCCAGAATACCCTAGCTTATGAATTGGCTAGGCACGAACACTACAGCCATCTCAGGCCGTGCGAGCATGGACTTTCCTCTACAACGTTGGCGTTGCAGCGATTGCCCAAACGTTATGACATCCATTAGTATAGTGGAAACAAAAAGATTTTGCAATGTTTTTTTCTATGTACAATGCCTCAACCTTGTTTCCACCTTATTTTATTCGTATAACTTACTTCCAAATACAGCTTTTTCTAAGTTGGATAAACGTTTTAAAATATCCGTATTCGTGTTGTTATATACCGGTTGTGCAACTGGTGTTTGTACAGGTTGTTGTGGAGCTTGTGTTGCAGCTAGTTTTTGTTCTTCTAATTCTCGTTTTAAACGAACATTTTGTTGCTTCAATTGATCAAATTCTTTGTGGAAAGCTTCATAGTCTTTAATAATCATATCAAGAAACTTGTCTACTTCTTCTTGTTGATAACCTCTCATACCTGTTTTAAATTCTTTTTCCAAAATATCTTTCGCCGTTAATTTAATTTTATCCGAAATCATTTTCTTCACCTCAAATTTTTGCCAAAACTTTCATTAACTAAATTTTTTCAGAAACAATGCCTTTTGTCAATCATATATACGAGTACAATATTACATATTACTCTGCATTATTCCACTGTTCCTCTTCTATTATATCTTGTAAATCAGAAAAAAGAATGAAATAACTGTGATAATTTTCTATTTCTCCTTTTTTCTTAGCTACTTCTACAATATATTTAGGACTCCCAGGCTTTTCTTCATCATATACAGCTAAAAGAGCATCACTTTTTTCAATAAAAAATTGATTCTTTAATTTAAATTGCTCTGGGCTTTCGTACTTCCGTTTCGTAATACTATCAATGTGATCTGCTTGTGAAAGAATAAATTCGTAATATTCACGGTTATCTTCTTTCCAATTTTCTTCTTGTTCTAAAAAAGGAGTAAATACCGCTAATTTTAAATCTGGATATTCTACTTGAATTTCAAAAACAACTTCAGCAGCCCACAATTCTACACCTAGCTGGCCGCTTATAATAACCCACTCCAAACCATCTTCTACAAAAGCAGTTAATTTACGATGCAGCGCTTTTTTTATGCAGTCTACTCCTGGATGATCCTTTTTAAATATTCCAAGTTCAAATGGCTTATATCCTGTTACAGCAACAACTTTCATATCAACACTCCAATTACAAAAAAAGAACTAGCATTTTGCTAGTTCTAACATATCATTTACTTTTTAAATATTCCACCAACGTTTGGTCCAACATTTGGTCCTACATTCGGTCCTGGTCCAAACGGGGATACATTCGGTCCTGGTCCAAATGGGGATACATTTGGTCCTGGTCCAAATGGAGATACATTCGGCCCTGGTCCAAATGGAGATATTTGATGACCGTGGTGATGGTGACCATGACCACATGGTCCACATCCACCGCCAAATCCTGGATCGATTGGATCTACAACATTTACATTTGAGTTTGTTTGCGGGAAGAAGTTTTGGTTTTTAATTTGTTGATGGTGTACATGTGTCGTATGCGTTGGGAAAATGTGTGGCACCACCGTTGTTGAAAAAGAATGTGTTACACACTGTTTCGTCGGATGAATGACAGGAGCAGTCGTACAAATAGGTCCTACAGGCTTATGCCCTCCAAAACAAGGATGACAATGATGCATAGTTTTTTCTCTCCTCTCTCGTTAAGAAAATCTGATTACACTTTACAATATGAGAAAAGAGGTGAAGCCGTTTGTTATATATACCCATTTGTTTCATGGAAATTTGTCTAGTGCTACACTTCATTCATACTATTTCATTATGGACAACAATCCATTATCACTTACCAAAGAACCCTCCAACCTGCTTAACAATCCCCGTCACTTGATTCATCGCATTCATCATTTGTCCAGCTGTATTCATCATTTTATTCACATCATAGTTACCATCTGAATTTTTAAATTGGGAAACAAAGCTCGAAAACTGACTTGGTTGCTGTTGTTGCTTTTGTTTATTCATCGTCGGATACGGTTGTTTTGGCGGATAAAACATCGCTTGTTGATTTCCATAGGGAGATGGTGGTGGCATATAATATTGTGAGTTCATATAAGGTTGCTGCTGATTCATATATGATTGTTGCTCTTGTTGCGATTGATTCATATAGGGTTGCTGTTGATTCATAAACGATACTTCAAATGGCTGGTAATAATTTTGATTTCCATAATGAGGCTCGAAAGGATACATATTATACCGTAAATATGTATCCGTATTATATTCGTACATATTTTGCTGTGCATATGGATTTGGTTGCTGATATACGTTAGATTGTTGAAACATGCATTCTCTCCTCCTTCACATAAGTTTCTACATATATAATATGTACTTGTAAAATAATTTGTGTGACGGAGTATCTGTCTATTTTTGTCGGAAGTTTAAATTTTTAAAAAATTAAAAAAGAAAACCCTTCCATGCTATGATAATTAAGAAGAAGATTCTCATGGGGGAGGAATCAACATGGTATTAGGGGATTTAAAACAAGCGTTTTCTCAAAAGAAGGGGTATTACACAGAGAATGTAAATGAATTATTAGACTTTGCGAGACATTGTTATCTCGAAGGAAAAATATGTATATCGGATTACCGAACATTAATAAAAGAATTAGAAATAAACGGTGCAACAAAACCTACAACAATGACAGAAGCTTAAAAAAACAAGAGGGTTTCCCCTCTTGTTATTTACATTGCTCAACTATATTTTGCAAAGTATACGAAATGGCTTGATGTGTTTCAAAAAAACGTTTACCTTTTCCTTTATTTACAAAACATTGTAACACATTCGTTTGTAAATTATCGTACACTTGATCAATTTGCTGTACATGTATATACTTCGGTTTTTCTTCCTTAATCCACGTATAAGCTAATTCTTTCCACACCTTTAATTCCTCATCTACTATGTCTACAAACGGCTTCATATCCTTATAAAAGTCATATTCAATTATTTCTCTTTTTTTTACATTCGCTTCATTATTATACTGCATGAGTTTTTCTGAAGACTGTATTAATGCTTCATACTCCATTTCATTCCCACCTTATTATGCACTCACTACGATGTTTTGAAACGTCTTCACCCAATTCCCTTTTTCTTCGTGATGCACTAATTTATTTTCCATATGCTCAATATGCATTTCTGTTATTTCTATCTTATTACATATTTTTTCGCTCTTATCCTTCAATGCATGATTTATTCTAATTCCTATATTCATTTCCAGCAAATCGAGAGAACTTAACATTTGATCCATTTTTTTCATTACATCTACTTTCTGAACCATCGCCATATACAAAACGCCCCCTTCTTTGCTTTTCCTTTGTCATGTAATTTCGCCGGATAATTCTTCACTCCTGCACACATGACAAAACTAGTTGTTATTCGTCAAAGAAATCATTTTGAATGTCATTTATAGAAATGGTAACAATACAAAAAGGAGGTGTATGAAGATGGCAAAGAACAAAAACGAAAAAAAGAAAAAACAAAACAAACAACAAAATAAACCCGAGACTGGTAATCCAAAGCTTGATGGTCCAAACTTCCCTGCTACATAAAGTGAAAGTTTAATTAATGGGGCTTTTCCAAACTACTAATTTCTAAATCCCCCTTAATCTTCTACTTTCATTCAGTTTTGAGATTAGAATCTTAACACACTTAGCAGGATTTCTTCACATTAAGAAGTCCCATCTTCATTTATAAAGATGGGACTTCTTTTTTATTATATCATGAACTCGTCTATTCTTTTAACAAAACGATTCACGATAGAAACAGCATAGATCTGCTCCCTCTTTCTTCTATACCATTCCTTTATATTAACTTCATCCTTCGGTTCTTCAAATAAAAACAATGCATTCATTTTCGAATCTTCACAAAACCAATCCCTCATTGTTATTTCCTCATGTGCAACAAGAGAATACACATCTCTTAGTGCTGGTGTATAGGATTTTCTAGTTCCCCTTAAGTAATATTCATAATCTTCTCTAGAGCCAGTATGTGTAGTTTGTAGTGCAAACTTATAAAATAAACGTTTATAAGTCGGATGAAACAATAACCACGCTAATTTTTTCCCAAGCTCTATACGCTTTTGCAACGTTTCAAATTGATAAACTGAAAACCCATACATCCCTCCTTCAATGGTTGGAAAAATAACTGCACTAATATGCAACATGTCTTGAACTTTAAAAAGCGCCGTATGAAATACATGTTTTTTAAAGTAGCTATTCTCAATAACTGGTTTTTGAATTTTATTTTGCTCATTTATAATAAGCGCTGTCATAAGCCTATTCATATCTTTTTTCTCCCAGAAAAATGTCCATTCTTTTTCCATGAAAAGTGATACGTTGAAAAATTGCAACAAATGAAAGAGAGGTATACGTCTCCTCTTGCTTTCTTCATATAGTAGTAACTGAGGAAATGCATCTAAGAAAATAATCCAATTAGCCTGTTCATATATGAGAAACAAATGTTTTTTTACTAATCGAGGCAAAACAGTAGCATAATATCTTCCTTCTAAATCAGTCATATTCCAGCCTGCATTTCTCGAAACCATACTCGCTAAAAAAGACCACCTGATTTCACTATTTCTTACATAAAATTTTTGATACGATTGTGTCCGAGAAATGTTGTCCATATTAGCTATTTCTATTTTCTTTTTAATAGTGTGAATGATTGCTTTTTCTTCTTTTGTACAAACCATATTTTTACGATATTGTTTTATTTTTTCGTAATCATTCCATGTAAACATAAATAAGTCATCATGCCTTTCTTCAAAAAGGTCACATCTTTTTTCATTTTTTGATATAATCACCTTTGTAAGTAATTCTTAACAAGTTGGGAGTGGACACACTATGACCATTCGTTACCCAAATGGAAAAAGGTACAATCAAGCTTCACTACCTCCTAAAACACCAATAAAAAAACATACTTATAGTAATAGAGGTATGTCCCTTGAAGAGGAATTGAATGAAACAAATCAATATTACTTAACCCATAATATTGCATGTGTACATAAAAAACCTACACCTCTTCAAATTGTAAAAGTAGATTACCCCGCTCGAAGTGCTGCAGTGGTAAAAGAAGCGTATTTTAAACAACCTTCTACAACGGATTACAACGGTGTATACAAAGGGAAATACATCGATTTTGAAGCGAAGGAAACAAAAAACAAAACTAGTTTCCCACTTCAAAACTTCCACCTTCATCAAATTGAACATATGAAGCAAGTAATTGCTCATAATGGAGTTGCATTTGTTATTATTAAATTTACACTTTTTGATGAATTTTATTTACTCGATGCGAAACATATTATTGCATTTTGGAACCGTCAAAATAATGGTGGGCGTAAGTCAATTACTAAAGAAGAAATAGAAGCGCATGGATCATTGTTATCATGCGGTTATCACCCTCGGATTGATTATATCCGTGTACTAGACACGGTTTATTTTTCGTGATAGAGTCATCACTAAGGCTCTTTTTTCGACTTTTGAGGGAGAGAATGAAAGGTAGGAGAAAGTATAATGTCAGATAATTATCGTTCTCGTACAGAACGAAATCACGCGAAAAATCAAACGGAAGAAACAAATAAAGAAAAAAAACCAAAGAAAAAAGGCTCCTTTTTTAAGAAGTTCCTTATAGGCTGTCTACTTCTTGGTATCGTTGGTCTCGTAGCTGGCGTTTCCGCTTTCTTTGTTATGGTAAAGGACGCTCCAAAATTAGACAAATCAAAACTTGTCAATCCTTTATCAACAAAGTTTCTTGATAAGAACGGAGATTTCTTCTATGAATACGGTGCGGAAAAACGAACCCATGTTACTTATGATCAAATTCCAAAAGTAGTTGAAAATGCATTCCTTGCAACTGAGGATTCACGTTTCTATGACCATAATGGAATTGATTTTAAACGAACTACAAAAGCAGTTATGGAAAATGTCACTGGTGGTTTCGGTTCCCAAGGTGGTAGTACGATTACACAACAAGTAGTTAAAAACTATTTTCTAACGATGGAAAAAACCGCAAAACGAAAAGTGCAAGAATGGTACTTATCTTACAAATTAGAGCAACAATACTCTAAACATGAGATTTTAGAAATGTACTTAAATAAGATTAATCTAGGTAATCGCTCTTACGGTATTGCAACAGCGGCTCAAAAATATTATCAAAAAGATTTAAAGGACTTACAATTACATGAAGCTGCGATGCTCGCTGGCTTACCTCAAGGTCCTAACATTTATGATCCAACAAAACCAGAAAATGTTGAACGAGCAACAAATCGTCGTAATATTGTATTAACATTAATGAATCGACACGGCTATATAACAAAAGAAGAAATGAATAACGCAATAAAGATCCCTGTAACTGAGGGTCTAAAAAAATCAGAACTAACTGAAATGAAGTTTCAAGCATTTTTAGATGCTGTCGTAAAAGAAGTTGAAAAAGAATACCCTGATGTAAATATCGGTTCAGATGGTTTAACGATTCATACAACCCTTGATCGAGGTGCTCAAGAGTACGCTGAACAAATTATGGATGGCAATATCATTAAGTATCCAAACGATCAGTTCCAAGGATCATTTGTATTTATGGATACACAGTCTGGAGAAGTTCGAGCAATTGGTGCTGGGCGTAAAGAAAGTAAGTCTACTTTCAAAGGTCATAATATGGCTGTTGATTTAAAACGCCAAGTTGGTTCAACAATGAAACCAATTTTCGACTATGGTCCTGCAATTGAAAACCTTCAATGGTCTACTTATCATCAATTAAATGACTCTGAATATACTTACTCTGATGGCACAAAGATTAAAAATGCTACAGGTAATTTTAAAGGTGACGTTTCACTTCGTGAAGCATTGAAGAAGTCATTAAACATCCCGGCTTTAAAAACAGCTCAAGCAGTCGGTATTCCTAAGGCAAAAGAGTTTGCTGAAGGTTTAGGCATGACGTTTAAAGACGGGATAGCACATGAATCTACTGCAATCGGTAGTAATGAAAGCTCTCCGTTAGATGTCGCTGGGGCTTATGCAGCATTTGGAAATGACGGTGTATACAATAAACCTCATTTCGTTAAAGAAGTTATTTTCCCAGACGGAAAAAAGAAAAGCTTTAAACCGAAAGAACAACGTGCAATGCACGACCATACAGCTTACATGGTTACTGACGTTCTTCGTGACGTAGTAAAACCTGGTTCCGGCGGTACAGGGCCAACAGCATATGTTTCTGGCTTTGACGTTGCTGGTAAAACAGGAACACAAAACTTTGATGCAAGAGATGTAAAAAAATATGGCATCCCAGCTGATGCTAACAGAGATAGCTGGTTCGCTGGATATACACCACAATATACGATGGCTGTGTGGACTGGTTACGAAAAGAATGGTCCAGAAAATTACATTAGCGATCGTTATACTAAAATTGCGCAACAAATGTTCCAAGTAATGATGAGCAAATTCGCTACAGATAAATCTCGTTTCGAACGCCCTTCTTCTGTACAAGAAATAAACGGCGAGTTATACGTAAAAGGTGCGAAAAAAGATGCAATTAAAGAAATTAAAGTAGATCCACCTAGTGGCCTTAATGTCGCTTTCGATGGCGCTAGTACAGTTACACTAAACTGGTCTGGCCCAACAGCAGTTGATGCTTATGCGGCAACTTATAAAGCTACAGACGGTTCTAGCGGTAGCTTATCAGTTAGCGGTACAACAGCTACTCTTGGTGGTATTAAGCCTGGTGTTACTTACAGCTTCTCTGTAGTAGCGAAAAAAGGTACTGGAACAAGTCCTGCAGTTGGTGCATCCTTCACTGCCCCTGGTGGAACTCCAGACGCTAAGAAAGCTGAGGAAGAGGCAGCCAAAAAGAAAGCCGAAGAAGAAGCTAAGAAAAAAGCTGATGAGGAAACTCAGAAAAAAGCTAATGAAGATAAACTAAAACAAGAAGAAGCTCAGAAAAAGGCTGCTGAAGAACAGCGTAAACAACAAGAGCAACAAGAACAACAACGTAAACAACAAGAAGAGACTCAAAAGAAAGCTGAAGAAGAAGCTAAGAAAAAAGCTGAGGAAGAGGCAGCCAAAAAGAAAGCCGAAGAAGAAGCTAAGAAAAAAGCTGAAGAAGAGGCTCAAAAGAAAGCTGAAGAAGAGGCTAAGAAACAACAAAATACAGGTGAAGATACACCTCACGCAGACGGAAATGTTGTTACAACAGAGTCTTAATACAAAAAAAGAAGTCCTTTCTCTTAACGAGGAAAGGACTTCTTTTTTGTTATCATTTTCTTTACATATAACTTTTCTATTTCAATATACAACTGTGCTAACTGAATATAAGAATGATAATTATTTGGTTTCTTTATAATGAACGAATATCGCTCCATAAAATTAACTGGTTGTACTTCCAATTCACTCGTGTAATCTTCCATTTCATTCAAACTATGAACAGGTTGCTCATTTAGCCAATATACAATTGATAACAAATGTGCTGCAAAAAGAATCATCGGGCCTTCAGCTTCTTGTTTCTTTCTGTTTCGAAATAATGTGGCAATGTCTTCATGCTTAGTTTTCCATACATTCAACATTACCGGAATACTGTTTTCAATTTCATTCCACGGCTCATATTGTCTTTCTATATCAAATATAAAGTAAGTATTTTGTATGATTTCTTCAAAAGATTGGTCTGTATGATACTTAATCGAATTTGCGTTTTTTTGAAAAAATGGTAAGTACCGAAATTCTTTCGGTACTCCTATAACTCGCTCCATCCTTTATTTCCCCTTCATTCGCTTCTTTCCTTCGCGACACACTTCTAGCAATCGGCACTCTTCACATTGTGGTCGCTGCGCTTTACAGTGATAACGTCCAAAGAAAATCAAACGGTGATGTGTAACGCCCCATTCATCCATCGAAATTTTCTTCATTAATGTTTTTTCGACTTCTAATACAGAGTCTTTCCATCTACAAATCGCTAATCGTTTGCTCACCCGCTCTACATGCGTATCGACAGCAATTGCCGGTATCCCAAATGCTACCGATACTACAACATTTGCTGTCTTCCGTCCTACACCAGGTAACTTCGTAAGCTCATCTCGATCTTTCGGCACTTCTCCATTGTAATCATCTAATAACATTCGGCACAATTTTTGAATATTTTTTGCTTTATTTCTATACAATCCAATAGAACGTATATCTTGTTGTAACTCTTCTAGAGAAACACTTAAATAATCTTCTGGTGTTTTATATTTTTGAAATAAATTTTTCGTCACTTTATTTACAAGTGCATCTGTACATTGTGCAGATAATGCCACTGCAATTACAAGTTCGAATGGATTATCATGAATCAATTCACAATGTGCTTCTGGATACATATCCGCCATTGTGTCTAAACAATAACGAATTTGCGTTTTATTTAACATATACTTCCTCCTACATTACTGCTCCAACCAATTATAAAAAGGCACTTTCCCAGTAAATTTCGTCTCTTGTGTTGTTACTTGTTGCGCTCGTTGCTGATTTGCTCTAAATTTCCGTCCTTGATTTTGAGCTTGATCTACTGTTTTAATTCCATTCTTTTTCCACTCAAATAAAATACGATCAATATATCGGAAGTTCAGCTTACCGCTCATCACAGCTTCTCGTAGAGCCGCTTGAATTAAATTCGGATGATGTTGATCTTGATCCTCCCACATTCCTAATGTTTCACATTCAAATGGAGAAAGTGGTCTTCCGAATTCTTTTTCAAATACTGTATATAAATTTACTTGCAGTTGTTTTTTTTCTTTTTGTTCTTCCTCTATTGATTCATTCATTAAGAAATGCAATATTTTTTCCCATAGCGGTTGTAAAGAATAACTTTCACACATCATCGCTTCTGATCTTTGTCCACCTTCTAGTGATAAAAAACCTTTTTGAATCAATGTTTGAATTACTTCCATACATTTCATTTCCGCTATTGTCATTCGTTCGGAAATCTCCGACGGAGTCGGAAACGAATTTCCCGATTCTAAAAATGTATGCACATGAAGTAAAACCATAAATTCCGTTTCATTTAACCCTAATTTTTTATAATGCATCATAAGTAATTTTGGAATCGCAATGCTTCCCTGTTCAAACCACTGTAACATCATTTTCTTTTTCATCACCAAACACCTCGTTCTCTAGTATAACACACCTTTCGCTATTTCTTTTTGCCACAATTCGTCAAAAAAACCTCCCTATTATATAGAGAGGTTTTTTATTTTATTAACGAAATATACAATTAAGCTTTCACTTTACTTTTCATAAACGTATGAATGCGTTCTAATGCTTTCTCTACTTGTTCAAGAGATGTCGCATATGATAAACGAACGTTATTTGGAGCCCCAAATCCTGTACCCGGCACAAGAGCAACTTTTTCCTCTTCTAATAAAGCTTTCGCCCACTCATCAACTGTATCATATCCTGATAAAGCTACAGCCTCTTTTACATTAGGAAATAAGTAAAAGGCGCCTTGCGGTTTAATACAAGTAAACCCAGGGATTTGAATTAATTTATCATAAATAATGTTTAATCTCTCTTCAAATGCTTGGCGCATTGTTTCTACAGGTTGTTGTGAGCCTGCATATGCCGCGATTGCGCCGTATTGAGCAATTGAAGTAGGGTTTGACGTACTATGACTCGCTAAGTTCGTCATCGCTTTAATCAGCTGCTTATTTCCAGCTGCATATCCAATACGCCATCCTGTCATAGAATGAGATTTAGATACACCATTAATAATTAGGGTTTGTTCTTTTAATGCATTAGAAAGCTGGGCAATTGAAGTATATTCCGCATCACCATAAATTAACTTCTCATAAATTTCATCTGAAACGATTAAAATGTTATGTTCTAAACATACTTCTCCAAGCTGTTGTAATTCTTCTTTGCTATAAATCATTCCTGTTGGATTGCTCGGTGAATTAATAATAACTGCTTTCGTTTTCTCTGTAATTGCCTCACGCAACTGCTTTGCTGTAATTTTGTACTCATTGTCTTCTAAACCTTCTACATAAACCGGATTACCGCCAGCAAGCTTTACTTGTTCTGGATAGCTTACCCAGTAAGGAGTTGGGATGATAACTTCATCTCCTTCATCAAGCAACACTTGGAATAATGTATATAATGCATGTTTTGCACCATTACATACAATAATTTCAGATGGATCATACTGAACTCCTTGATCGCGCGTAAATTTCTTCACAATTTCTTGTTTTAACGATTGTAATCCACCTGTTGGCGTATATTTCGTATGTCCTTCTAACATCGCTTTATGCGCAGCTTCCATAATATGCTCTGGTGTATTAAAGTCAGGTTCTCCTGCCCCTAATGCAATTACATCATGACCTTCTGCCTTTAACGCTTGTGCCTTTGCTGTAATTTCTAAAGTTGAAGACGGTGTTAAAGCAGCTACTCGCTTTGCTAATTTCATTTGTAGTTCCCCCTACATCTATTTTTGAGCGCTATATCGTCTTAAAAACGACCCATCTTTAAATTCAAGATAGTAGTAATTATAACGATTGTCATAATCAATATATGTAACTTCCCATAATGGTACTTCTACTGGTACACCATCTCTAATACCTTTTTCAAAGCCTAATTTCACTTTCAGAATTTCTTTCGGCTTTCTTTTTGATTCTTTATCGCCGACTTGTTCTATTGTTCTTTGTATAGCCTCTTTTTCGGAAATACCTTCACTCTTTTTCCTTACTACGGTATCCCCTTTTTTCTCAGGCACCCAAACGATAAGATGTTCTCCCTTTTCATCTGTACCCTGTACGACTGTACATGCAGCTTTTCCGTTGTAATAATCAACAGATGTCACTTTTGTAAGCTTTGCTTTTTCTTTAGCAATTTCTACAGATTTCGACTCTTTGGGAATTTTCTTATCCATCGCTTTATTATAAACATACGCCCCATATATTCCGCTAGCAACGATAACGATAATGATTGCAAAGATCCACTTTTTCATTGTATCACTACGTTCTGTAAATCGTAAATACAGCTGTTTCTTTGTCTTTTTCGTCTAATGCTAATCCGAACATGAGGTCCTGCTCTTTTAACGTACGATTCAAACTATCAACAATTTTATACAAATCTGACGAATATTTAATACGCGTCGTTGATAGTACTTCGATTTTCTTCTCCATGAAAAAACTCCTCCGTTACACAAAAATTTCTAATTATAGAAGAACGCAATGCGGTTACAATAAGAGTACATTCTTTACAACCCCTGCTTCATCACCCATCTATTATAGCAGGACATGTACAGCAAAAAAAGGTTTCAAGTCGAAAACCAATACATTTTGTATACAAGAAGTAAGAAAAATAAAATTCCTCCTACCCACATTTTTTACGCCTGAAGTTTATAAGTACTTCAGGCGTATTTTTCTTCCAATTTTTATTCATTTGACGGTTCTTCTAATTGCACCAACAACTCTTCTAACGGTCCTTCATAAAGAGGTACGTTAGGAATTGATTGTAAAAATCTTTTTCCATAGGAAGAACTCGTCAATCGACGGTCTAACACTACTACCGTCCCCGTATCAGTATTCGTTCGAATTAAACGCCCAAATCCTTGTTTGAAACGTAATATTGCTTGCGGGAGCGCTAATTTTGCGAATACGTCCTCACCTTGATTTTTTAGCCATTCACCTTTCGCTTCCATCATCGGCTGATGAGGAGGTGTAAAAGGAAGACGGACAATGACAAGGCAACTCAAGGCATCTCCTGGAATATCGATTCCTTCCCAAAAACTGCTCGTGCCTAACAATATTGACTTGTCGAACTCTTGAAACTTTCGAATTAAGCGACTTCGACTCCTATTGTTTACACTTTGCGTTAATAATAGATAGCCTTCTAATTCATCATTGCTTTTCAAATTCGCATACGCTTCTTTCAGCATTTCATACGAAGTGAATAAAACGAGCATTCTCCCTTTTGTAACTTTTGCTATCTTGGCAATATGTTCCGATACAGATTCAATATATTCCTCATTACTTACTCGCTTAATAAACGGTACATCCGTTGAAACCATTAATTTCATTTGTTTCTCATAATGGAATGGCGATTGAACCTGTAAAGTATTTGGAGCAAAATCATGTAAGCCAAGCTCTTCTTTTATATAGTCAAATGTATCGTTAACTGTTAATGTTGCAGATGTAAAGATAACACTCTTTTTTTCTGTTAAAAATTCATCAGCAAACCTTTCACCAATATGAACTGGTTGCGCGTATAAAATGGTTGAATGAATCGTTCCTTTCGTCTCCGTCTCCATCCAAGTTACATATGAATTTTTTTCCAATATGAGCAACTGTAATGATTCTGCCATCTTTCTCAGTAACCCACTTAAATGCATAAATTCACCCGTAACAACATGCATTTCCCACTCTAACTTACTTTGCAATATATCTACTTGTTTCTCAAATATGGTCACTATTCTTCTTAATTCATATACAAAACGATTTGTTAACTCAACAATACTATCCCACAACTTACCTTGCTCTACTTCCGTGTTATATCGATAAATGAGCGGCATATTGTTTGTTCCTTGTTCTTGCTTTGTTTGTTTAAATATAAAAGTACGTAACATTTGGAATAGTTCATCCGCATCAAATTTAAGTTCCTTCAAACTATGGCTTATCATACGGAAAGTAGAACGAGATGCTTGCTCTGATTTTTTCATCATTTTATATACTTTAGAAAGCACATCATCCGTTTCTAGTGTACCAAGTCGAGATAAAATCAATTGAAAATACATACAAGAGAACTGCTCACCTAGTGTTCTACTCGCAGCTTCTTCAATATGATGAGCTTCATCAAAAATTATATGTTCACATGAAGAAAACAGTGGTTCTTCACTTGAAAAATCTTGAAATAATAATGCATGATTTGTAATAACGATATCTGCAAATAAAGCTTTATTTTTCGCTCGCTGATAAAAGCATCGACTAAACCAATTACTTTGCATACCGCCCGGACTATACGCATCACTACAAATACGATTCCAAAGTAACTTTCCGCCCTCTGGAATATTTAATTCATCTCGGTCACCTGTTTCAGTTTTTAATAACCAAACTAAAATTTTCGCCTTCGTAAGTGCCATATCGTAATTTTTTTCTTCCTCTTGCAAAGCATATTCAAATTTATGTAAGCAAAGATAATGCTTTCTCCCTTTTAGAAGAGCTGTCTCAAATGAAAATGGCATTATTTTTTGCAATAACGGAATTTCTTTTTCAAGTATTTGTTGTTGAAGTTGTACCGTTTGTGTACTGATAACGACAGGTTCTTCTTTTTTATTCGCAAAATAAAGACTAGGAAGTAAATAAGCAAGAGTCTTTCCCGTCCCTGTACCTGCTTCAATAAGAGAAAAACGAGAATCTCTTAACGCCGTATATATCTCTTTCATCATCATTTGCTGACTTTCTCTTCTTTCAAACTTCGGCATATGTAATTCCAGTTTATCCATCGTTTTATTCAAGAAAGCATCAAATTTTAATGAATATGTTTCTCCAAGACTTAAGGAATAGTTCCGTTTTCTCAGTGCAATATTGCGATACACTTCATATTCCGCTTTTATTTCTTTACCATGCATTACTTTCTTTAAAATATTTTCAGAAAGCACATCAGCTATATCACTTTGGAAAACATCACTCAATTCATAAAGTGATTGCAATGTAACAAGTGGTAATTTTTCAATTTCATTTAAAAATTGTAAAAACAACTCTGCTGTCGCAAGAGCATCACTATCCGCACGATGTGGTTGATCGTGTTCGAGTTCATGTTTCTTAGCTAAATCACGTAATTTATAACTATCGGCTGTTGGCAAAAGAATTTGTGCCAATTCAACCGTATCGATTTTAGGACAATGTATTTCTGTATATCCAGCCTGCCTTAATTCTTCGTTTAAAAAATTCCAATCAAAGTGAACATTATGCGCAACGAAAGCGGCACCTTGTAATAGCTCAACAATCATCGGGGCTACATCTTGAAATAACGGGGCTTGTTTTACAAGACTTTCATCAATCCCTGTTAATTCTGTAATAAATACGGGAATCTCTCTCTTTGGGTTAACAAAAGATGAAAAAATCTCCAATATCTCTCCATCTTCTACTACAACAGCTGCAATTTGGGTAATTTTATCTTTCCCGTCTTTCCAGGAGTTTCCTGTCGTCTCTAAATCAACAACGACATAACGTTTACTCATATATGTAACACCTCAATTTCTTACCTTTCAAACAACAATAATTCATATAATGTTACTATACCACGTTTTATCTCATCTTAATGAAAAGATGCACAAAAAAGCTATCTCCTGATATAGAGATAGCTTTCCTCTTTTATAATATTGTACCAGCCTTTTCAGCACCTAACATTTCAACAATTTGATTTTGATCGTCTAACACTGCAATTTTTGGTTCTTGTTTATGAACCTCTTCTTCCGTAACTAAGCCATAACAAATTATAATTACTTTATCTCCCGGTTGTACAAGCCTTGCTGCAGCACCGTTTAAACAAATAACACCGCTACCGCGTTCGCCTTTAATAACATATGTCTCTAAGCGCGCACCGTTATTATTATTTACAATTTGAACTTTTTCGTTCTCTACAATATTTACTGCATCCATTAAATCTTCATCTATTGTAATACTACCTACATAGTTTAAATTTGCCTCCGTTACAGTTGCACGATGTAACTTTGCTCTCATCATTGTGCGAAACATAGATGCTCCCCCTTATTTAACCGTTAATGTTATATTGTCAATTAATCTTACATTTTCAAACTTAACTGCAATAGCTAAAATGATTCTTCCTTCCATTTCCCCTACTATTGCCAATGACGGATATGCATATAAATCCGCATAATCTACAGTACCTTTCGTATACGTCTCAATATGTTCTTTCACAAGATTTGTAATGATTTCTGAATTACGTTCGCCTGCCTCAATTCTTTCTTTCGCTATACATAGACTGCGGTATAAATGAGAAGCCTCTTCACGTTCTTCTTGTGATAAATACACATTACGAGAACTTTTTGCTAATCCATCTTCTTCTCTTACAATATCAACTGGTACGATCGTTACTGGAATATTGAAATCAGTTACAAATCCTTCAATTACAGCAACTTGTTGTGCGTCTTTCATACCGAAATAAGCACGATTTGGCATTACAATATTAAATAATTTCATTAGTACAGTCGCAACTCCAGAAAAGTGACCAGGTCTTTGTTTTCCACATAATACGTCAGTACGCTTTACAACTTCTACTGTTGTTGTTTGTTCTGCCGGATACATTTCTTCTACACTCGGATAAAATAAATAATCCACACCGTTTTCTTTTGCTACACTTTCATCTCTCTCAATATCACGAGGGTATCGCTCTAAATCTTCGTTCGGCCCAAACTGTAGTGGGTTTACAAACACACTTAAAACTACAATTTCATTTTCTTCTCTTGCCTTGCGTAATAAAGTAGCATGCCCTTCATGTAAATAACCCATCGTTGGAACAAAACCAATATTCTTTCCACTTGTACGAAGTTCGCTCGTAATTTGCTGCATCTCTTGCACTGTAGTTATGATTTTCATTACTGTTTTCCCCCGTATAACGCTAAGCATTCTTCTTCTTTCATTGTGAACGAATGTTTCTCTTCAGGAAATTGCCCTGTCTTCACTTCAGCAACATATTGAGAAATCCCACGTACAATTTCCTCTTGAACAGACGTATACTGTTTTACGAATTTCGGAACACGATTTACCCCATATGAGATGAGATCATGATATACAAGAACTTGCCCATCTACTTTTTGTCCCGCTCCAATCCCTATTATTGGAATTGTTAATTGCTTCGAAATTAATTCTGCTAACTGCATTGGCACACATTCTAACACAAGTGCTATCGCACCAGCTTCCTCACATTTCTTTGCATCGTCTATTAATTTCTTTGCACTTTCAGCATCTTTTCCTTGCACTTTATATCCACCCAATACTCCCACAGATTGAGGAGTTAAACCTAAATGCGCTACGACAGGAATTCCTGCATTCGTTAAATAATGAATCGTTGATATAACTTCTCCAGCACCTTCTACTTTTAGTGCATGTGCTCCGCTCTCTTGAACGATGCGGCGTGCATTCACCATCGTTTCTTGTAACGATATGTGATAAGACATAAACGGCATATCAGTTACAATAAATGTTTCTTTCGCTCCGCGGCGTACAGCTTTCGTATGATGAATCATATCCTCTACTGTTACAGGTACTGTTGAATCATATCCGAGTACAACCATCCCAAGAGAATCTCCAACTAAAATCATATCGACTTCAGCTTCTTCTGCTAATTTAGCAGAAGGATAATCATACGCCGTTAGCATCGTAATCGGCTCACCTTGCTCTTTCATCTTCAAAAAATCTGTTTTTGTTTTCAAAAACTACTCCTCCTTTATACAGGAGAGAGGCGATGGCCGAAATCATATAAAAAACCCCTCTGGCCATAAAAGGGCAGAAGGGTTGTGTGTTAGTCGGCATTATTCATCCCTCTGTCCCAGTCCGTTATTGGATCAAGGCAGAATCCAAGTTATTATTTTTTGTACTGCTTCGAATCATGGTGCAGTTCGCTCTGATACTGCCCACATTCGAACTAATTATAGCAAACTACAAAAAGAAATTACTACATTTTTTTGAAAAAATAATTTTTTATTTCCATTACGGTATGTGAAATTTAATTAGATAGTGTATATGCTATATAGTTTTTACAGAGAATTCAGTCCTAAAAAATAAGTGGGTGTGTTTCTCATACATACCTTACAACTCCAAGTTAATTTCTTTTGTAATCCATTTAAATGCGAAAAATTGATTTAAAGATACTGATATTTTATTTGACTGTATAGTATAAGCCTAAAACTAATGATGCAGATTAATTGAAGAAAAGCACTTAGAAAAGGAGAATTGCGAATGTCTATGAACAAGTGGTTATTTCCATTACTCGGTTTGTTTGTAATGATTGTGAGTGTGATAACTTTAGACTCCATCAACGTAGTTGCCTCAGCTAACGTCGTAACACAACCTATTGAGTCAACGAAAGTGATTGAAGTCGAACTGAACGATGATTACTTTAATCCGAATGTCATCACTATTCCGATTGAAGAAACAACAACATTGTTATTAAAAAATAAAGGTAAGAACGAGCACACCTTTACAGTGAAAAGACTCGGAATTGACGTCGTAGTTGAGTCAGGAAAAGAAAAAAACATTACCATAAAACCTAAAAATACTGGTACATATGAATTAATATGTAGATACCATCTCCTTAAAGGAATGGAAGGAAAAGTAATAATCAAATAATAAGCAGCGCTAATCGAACGTTACTCTACATACAACTTAAGTTGTAAAAAGTATATTGTCACATTACAAAGCCTACTCAAAAATGTTGAAATAAAAAAGAAGTTCCAAAAAAGGAACTTCTTTTACTTCATTTCGATATCCGCAGAATGAATATGATGTATTTTCCCTTCATGGTCCTCCAGAAGCAATACACCCTCTTCTGTAATCCCTTTTGCTAGCCCCGTAATCGTCTGTCTCATCGTTCGGGCAGTAATTTCTTTCCCGATGCTCACAGCGTAACTTTCCCAAAGAATTTTAATTACAGAGAAACCATTTTGTAAATACTCTTCATATAATTTTTCTAGTTGTAAAAAGATTTGTTGCATAAGTTCCGCACGAACAATTGGCTTACCTGATTCAATCGCTAAAGAAGTGGCAATTTGCTGAATTTCCTCATCAAAATGTTCTTGTTTTTGATTCGCATTAATACCAATTCCCATAATGACAGCATTGATTTTATCAGGATCCGCTTGCATTTCTGTTAATATACCTACAGCCTTTTTACCTTGAATTAAAATATCATTCGGCCATTTAATTCCTACATTTACACCTGTGCATTTTTCAATTGCTTGTGCAACACTAACAGCCGCTAGCAGAGTGAGCTGCGGGGCATGATGAACCGGGATCGATGGACGCAAAATAATACTCATCCAAATTCCTGTTCCTTTTGGCGAATGCCACTTTCTACTTAAACGGCCTCTACCTGCAGTTTGCTCTTCCGCAACGACAATTGTTCCCTCTTCTACTCCTTCATAAGCAAGTTTTGCTGCAATATGCTGAGTAGATTCAACTGATTCTTCAAAATAAACCGTTCTACCGATACGCTCTGTTTGTAATCCTAACTGAATTTCATTAGCAGTTACTTTGTCTGGCTTACCCGCAATGCGGTAACCTAATCGACGCACAGCTTCAAGTTCATATCCCTCATTCCGAAGGTCCTCCATATGTTTCCACACAGCGGTTCTTGAACAACCAAGTTTATCACTAATCGTTTGGCCAGATACAAACTCTCCAT
This sequence comes from Bacillus cereus group sp. N11, assembly GCF_016483605.1. Lineage (NCBI taxonomy): Bacteria > Bacillati > Bacillota > Bacilli > Caryophanales > Bacillaceae > Bacillus > Bacillus cereus group sp. N11. The sequence continues at coordinate 133,846 of NZ_JAEHBN010000002.1, read as the reverse complement.
CCGCTTCAGAAAAAACTTGCAACAACTGCTTTCTTATAGTAGATTGCATCTTTGCAGCCACTCCCTTATACTCTCTTTCTCATTAACTACATTTCCTTGTACGATCGCTTCTTCGATTTTTTGAAGCATTTCAGCAACCCACGGACCAGGCTTTTTATTCGCCCAGTTTAATAGATCATTCCCACTCACATTCATTTCTTGACGACCCTTGATTGGCAATGCATGAAACATTGATTGTACTCGTTTAACAGATGTAGGGTTATAGTTTTCAATCATCGCTTCATATACTCTCTCTGCCATTTCAGCGATATGAATTCCCGTTTTATAAAGAAGGACTGTATCCCAATCCTTCTCCTTTCTCGTACGAATTGTTAATAAAACTGCGACAATATCTTTTATTTTTTTATTCGAAAACTTCCATTGACGTAAAAATACAGATGGATGCTCTTCTCCGATACAATATAAGAAAAATGCCCATGCCTCAATGTCTGTTTCAAAAGAATCCCATTTATACTGCGTAGCTTTTAACAGTCTCTCTTCTGACATTTGTAAATAGGGCAAATGAGAAAATAACTTCGTCTCTACTAATTCTTTGAGGCCCTTCACACAATAGGTACCAGTTAACAGTTTCTCAAACTCTACTGTGATGCGCTCAATTGCTATATGTTCTAGCAAGTGTCCATACGTTTCAATCGCTTGCTTCGTTTTTGTTTCTAAAGAAAACCCTAACGTACTTACAAACCGAATGCCACGCATCATTCTTAGTGCGTCTTCTTGAAAACGATTCGCTGCATTTCCAACTGTTACAATTTCTCTCTTTTGAATCGCTTCCTGCCCAGCAAATAAATCCACTATTTCGCCTTCTTCTGTCATAGCAATCGCATTCATTGTGAAATCACGACGTTTTAAATCCTCTTCTAATGAACGAACAAATTGAACACTACTAGGTCTTCGAAAATCTTCATATTCGCTTTCTGTTCGAAAAGTGGTTACCTCATAAGGTTCACCATTTTCTACAACAATTACAGTTCCATGCTCAAGACCAACAGGAACATGTCTTGGAAATATATCCATTACTTCTTCTGGTAAAGCAGATGTCGCAATATCAATATCTCCAATCGGCCTATCGATAATAAGATCTCGTACGCTCCCACCAACAAAATAAGCCTCATGTCCTTGTTGTTTTAATATCTCAATAATAGAACTAGCTTTTTTAAATATTTCCATTTTTGTCATCCCTTAGTATGTCATAGTAAATTGCTTCATATTGTGAGACGATTTTTTCTGAGCGGAACTGCTCATAAACACTTTCTCTTGCTCGCTCTCCCATATTACGGTGAAGCTCTTCATTCTTTAATAGCTGAATGGCTTGATTGGCCACACCTGTTGTATCGCCAACTTCACATAAATATCCTGTTTCACCATGTTGAATGACTTCTGGAATACCTCCAACCCTTGTTCCGATACAAGGTACACCACACGCCATCGCTTCTAATAAAACAAGACCAAAACTTTCCTTCTCTGATAGAAGCAACATTAAATCACTCATCGCAAGCAGTTCTGCAACATTATCTTGCTTCCCTAGGAATAAAACGCGATCTTCAATATGTAAATTCTTCACTATCTGTAAAATTGTACAAAATTCTGGTCCGTCTCCAACAAGAAGCAATTTCGCATCAACTTCTTTAGCAACTTTAGCAAATGCCTGAACAACATCCTGCACACGTTTCACTTTACGGAAATTTGAAATGTGAATAAGTACCTTTTCACTCTCACTTATACCGTATTCTTTCTTTAATTGAGACATATTACGCTTGAAATATACACGTTCGTCTATAAAGTTATATACCGTTTGAATGTCTTTATTTGGTTTTACAAGCTCATGCGTTTCGTCAATTAATGAATGCGAGACAGCAGTAACAACATCAGACTGCTCAATACCAAAACGAATTAAATTATTTAACGAAGGGTCGGAACCTAACACAGTAATATCTGTTCCATGCAAGGTTGTAACAATTTTAATACGCTCACCAATCATTTGTTTCGCTAAATAAGCACAAATTGCATGCGGTATTGCGTAATGCACATGTAAAATATCAAGACTTTCTCTTTGTGCAACCTCTGCCATTTTACTCGCTAACGCTAAATCATATGGTGGATATTGAAATACAGAGTATTGATTCACCGTCACTTCATGAAAATAAATGTTTGGATACACTTTATTTAATCGAAATGGTAAACCCGATGTAATAAAATGAATTTCATGCCCGCGTTCCGCCAATTGCTTTCCTAATTCTGTTCCAACAACTCCAGAACCACCTACAGAAGGATAACATGTAATACCTATTTTTAATTTCATTTACATCCCCCTATTAAATCAGCATGTAATAAAACCGGTTTCTTACTCATAAATCCTTCGGCATACAAGACTCCAACTTCTTTCCCAAACATCTTCTCACGAGCGACCACAGTTTCAACGTAACCTTCTGTTAACGGCGTCTTAACACCATCACTCCCTGTTGAAAACTGACTTTCATACGCTTCTAATGCTTCCACTTTTTGCGATAGGTACTCACTAATATCTATACAAAAATTCGGTTTATGAAAACCATTAATCATATAATTATAAAAAGACTCCACACGATGTGGTGGAAGTTCTGGCATATATTTACGGATTCCTGCTGAAAAAATAGCCTCTTCCACAAGCTTTGCACAATTTGCATGATCTGGATGACGATCTTCATCGTATGGTGCAAAAACGAGTTTTGGTTTATATGTACGGATCACCTTTACAATTTCACGTATAAACTCTTCTTTCATATACAAACCACGATCTGGCATCGCTAAATTCAGTCTCGTTTTTACTCCCATTATACGAGCTGCGATCTTTGCTTCTTCTTTTCTCAACTCTATCGTTCCATTTGAAGAAAGGTCAGCTTCTGTTAAATCACAAATACCTACTTCAAACCCTTGCTTCGTATATTTTGCAATGGTACCCGCCATGCCGATTTCAACATCATCAGCATGAGCACCAAACGCTAATATATGTAATCCACTCATAATTGTTCCCCTCATTTTCTTAACTTGCGATAATCTAAATCCCCTCGTTCTAATGCGTGCATTAACATTTCAGCACTTGCCATGTTCGTTGCAAGTGGAATCGCATATACATCACATAAACGAAGTAATGCATTTACATCTGGCTCATGCGGCTGAGCAGTTAGTGGATCTCGGAAAAAAATCACCATATCCATATCGTTTTTTGCAATCATGGCACCGATTTCTTGATCGCCACCAAGAGGACCCGACTGATATCTTGTTACAACTAAGCCAGTTGCCTCCATAATGCGAAGTCCTGTCGTTCCTGTTGCAAACAATTCATGTTTTTCAAAAATTGGTTTATATGCGTACGCAAACGAAACCATGTCATTTTTCTTTTTGTCATGTGCGATTAAGGCAATTTTCATCCGTTGTCTCCCCTTTAGTCGATAATGTTTTCTAAACCGTACACAAGATGATCAATGTTCATTACTGTTTCAATTGATAATTTTACACCTGACATAAATGATGCACGATTGAATGAATCATGGCGAACCGTTAACATTTGTCCATCCCCGCCGAACATTACTTCTTGGTGTGCAATAAGTCCCGGTAAACGTACACTATGAATGTGAATACCGTCTACATTTGCACCACGAGCACCTTCTAGTTGCTCTACTTCGTTTGGATGACCTTGCTGCTTTGATTCACGATTTTGACGAATTAATTCTACTGTTTTGACAGCTGTACCAGATGGTGCATCTAATTTTTGATCATGGTGTAATTCAATTACTTCAACATCTTGGAAGTACTTCGCTGCCATTTGTGAAAATTTCATCATAAGAACTGCACCAATTGCAAAGTTTGGAGCGATAATTGTTCCTACTTTATTATCTTTTGCATTTTCTGTTAATTGCTTTAGTTCTTCTTCCGTAAATCCAGTTGTACCAATAACAGATCGAAGTCCACGTTCAACTGCAAGTGTCACATGTTTCTTTCCAACTTCTGGTGTTGTTAAATCTAATAATACATCTGCTTCCACTTCATCTAAACAAGTATGTAAATCTGCGTAAATCGGTGTATCTAACATCGGCATACCAGGTAAGTCTGAAATCTTTTCTCCACCGTGCTTATAGTCTACTGCTGCTACTAAATTGAAATGTTCTGTTCTTTCCATAAGAAGGACTGCTTCATGTCCCATACGCCCTCTTGGTCCAGCGATAATTACTTTAATTTCTTTCATTATTCTTTCTCTCCCTCATCAATGCGTGTCCAGCGATCTTTATCACGTGTATTAAATTTTTCCATTACAATGTTATGCGCTGTTTCTAAATCAATATTTAAACTATTTGCCATACAAATCATAACAAACAATACATCTCCAAGCTCTTCTTCAATACTACGTTCTGTTTCAGTTGTTTTCTTCGGTTTCTCACCGTAGTAATGGTTTACTTCCCTCGCAAGCTCTCCCATTTCTTCCGTTAAACGAGCCATCATTGCAAGCGGACTGAAATAACCTTCTTTAAACTGACCAATATATGCATCTACTTCTTTCTGCATATCTTTCATCGTTTTTGCTTCCATACTAATCACCTCTAATCCTTCCTCTTTCATGTTAGCCAATTCATCGCGATTTGACAAATATTATTCCCCGCCAAACACCTATTTGCGACCCTTTTTTGGATAGACTATAATGAAGTGAAACTTTCTTTTGCGGTTTTGGCAAAAAATCAGCTAAAATCAATTGTTTTTTTATAGCCTTCGCTATTTTTATTAACAACTAGAAATTACTTATCATTATGTTTTACCGTTTCAGCGGAGCAATGCAATCTACATAATTAGGGGGATTTCTATATGACATCGAGTTTGAAGATTCGAAATATCATTTTCATTTTAATCGGTTCCGCTATTTTTTCTTTCGGTATTGTGAATATCAATATTGAAAATCACCTTGCAGAAGGTGGATTTACCGGTATTACACTATTATTGTATTTTCTATTTAAGTTTGACCCTTCTTATTCAAACTTAATTTTAAATATCCCTATATTTTTTATTGGTTGGAAGTTACTCGGAAGAACGACATTTATCTATACACTAATCGGCACATTCAGCGTATCTTTATTTCTATGGATTTTTCAGCGTTACGACGTTCTTAACTTACATTTAAACTTACAAAATGATATGACACTCGCGGCTTTATTCGCCGGGGCATTTATCGGTATCGGTCTTGGCATAATATTTAAATATGGGGGGACTACTGGCGGTGTAGATATTATCGCAAGACTCGCTCATAAATATGTTGGCTGGAGTATGGGGAAAACAATGTTTATGTTTGATGCTATCGTCATTATCGTCTCTATTCTTACCTATTTATCATACCGCGAAGGCATGTATACGTTAGTTGCTGTTTTTATCGGAGCGAAAGTCATTGACTTTATGCAAGAAGGAGCCTATGCGGCAAAAGGAGCAACTATTATCTCAGATAAAAACGATGAAATTGCTGCCCAAATTTTATCTGACATGGAGCGCGGAGCAACCTTTTTAAAAGCTGTTGGATCGTATACGAAAGTGGAACGGAACGTATTGTATTGCGTTGTCGCTAAAAATGAAATCGTGAAATTAAAAAATATTATTACTTCTGTAGATCCTCATGCCTTTGTTGCTGTAAGTGACGTACATGATGTAGTTGGTGAAGGTTTTACATTAGATGAAAATAAAAATCCGGTACATAATTAAATTCAACTAGAAAAGCTCTTTAGCTTTTCTAGTTTTTTATTACATATCTTTTAAGCTTCTCCCAATCCTCATAAATAAGCTCCAACAAACTCCGATTATAAAAAATAGAAGCTGGATGAAAGGTCGGAAAAATAGAATATTCTTTTTCTGTCCATACAAATTCTGTACAGCAACTATCTTTCAATTGTTGCACGGGTTGTTTTAACAATTCTCCATGAACATCTGTAATTTTATGATTTTTACCGACTAAACGCTGTAATGCAATATTACCAAGCGTAACGATAACAGGAGGGTCTATATATTCCAACTCATAATCTAATAAAGGTGCATGAGCAAGTATTTCTCCTTGATTTGGTGTTCTATTATACTTTTTCTGTATTTTTTCGCCATTTCGTTCTTTTTTCTCTCGCCATTTATATGGCCTACTCCGGACCGCACTCGTAATATATACTTCTTCCCTTGTAACATGAATACGTTCTAAAAACTCCATTAAATGTTTTCCAGCTCTACCGCTAAACGGAATCCCATTATGAATTTCTGTTTCACCAGGTGCTTCACCAACGAGCATAATTTTGGGGTTTCCAGGGCCTTGTCCACTTAGAAAACCTTCTAGCTGATACGAAGCACTACGCTCTTTCACTTGCTTTACTATATAGTCTGGATATTCCATTATCTTCCCCCTCATCGTATGCTACTTAATTATGATTTCCCTACAATATTTCTTTCATTTTATCCTGTCCATTTATTACAGATAATAAAAAAAGACTATCAAAATTGATAGTCTTTAGTCGTCGCTACGCTGCATACCAGTATATATTAATACAAGACGTAATAATTCAAATACCGCTACAGCTGCAGCTGCTACATATGTTAATGCTGCCGCATTTAATACTTTACGAGCTTGGCCGTACTCATCTGTCGATACGATACCAAGTGCTTCAATTTGTTGCATTGCGCGTTTTGATGCATCAAACTCAACTGGTAATGTAACAAGTTGAAAAACAACACCTGCTGCCATCAAAATAATTCCTAGCAACAATAAACCAGACATTTGTGCAAACACACCAATTAAGACGAAAACCCAAGACATATTCGAGCCAAAATTAGCAACTGGCACTAATGAATGACGAACACGCATGAAATTATAATCTTTTGCATCTTGAATCGCATGCCCTACTTCGTGTGCTGCTACTGCTGTACCAGCAACTGAATGGCCATAATAGTTATCTGTTGATAATCGAACTGTTTTGGCAGTTGGATCATAATGGTCTGATAAATGACCTGGCGTTTCTTCTACAGCTACGTTGTATAATCCGTTTTCATCTAAAATTTTCCGAGCCACTTCTGCTCCTGTCATACCTGATGTTGAATAAACTTGTGAATACTTGCTATAGGCACTACGTACTTTTGACTGTGCATACAACGGTATGATCAAAATGATCGCGAAGTAAATTAAATAAAACATCATGAACCTCCATTGAAGTTTTAATTATAGTACTTCTCATTCTATTTTTTTCTGCCACCATTGTCAATGAATAAACCTTACAATCCGTATCTTTATTTATCCCGCTATTTGTAGACAGTTAGACTCCCACCTCAAAATTCTGCTGGAGCAAAGAAGTTAGGCGGTATATCCACTGCCCGTAAACGCCCGATTGATGAGGGCTAATAATCAATGAGGGATGAACCTCCCCACTGAGTAAAGTTTCACTTTATCGCATTATCTATTTTTAGAATGTACATTACTTTTTCTTTTCTCTCGCTCGCCTTTATACTTTCTCCATCCAACATAAGTTAATGTGAATAAAATAAGTCCTCCAGTAATTGTCATAAACCAAATGAGAGAGGGGGCAATTTCATCTTTTTTTACTGTGTGAAATATCTTTTGCAAATCTCCTTTAATGATTCCTAATTGCATTTGGCCACCTTTCGTTTTTAACATAACGTTACGAAATTCATCCAAATAAGATAAATGAGCATTTACACGTTGCACCTCGTTTTCTGGCAAAGCAATCATTAGGCTTGGGTAAATAATATTAAATTCATTTAAGAATGTATTTAACGTTTGCTGAAACTGTCCAGTATCTTCTTTTTTCATCGCTTTTTCCATTTGAGAAAAAGCATCCATTACTTTCCCTTCTCTTTCCATCCAAAGCGGTTGATATTTCGATACTTGCGCATCAACAGCAAGTTGTAATGCTATCACATTATCAATTTTAACTTGCTTACCTAAATCTTCTTCCGAGAGAGATTGTTTCGCTTTGTCGTAAGCTAAAGAAATGACTCTAATTTGATCTGGTGTTACTTCTTGCTTCTTTTCATTCCCCTTCACTAAAAACTGCTCCGAGAAATATTGTAATACTTGTACTGCTTTTTCATCTTCATTACGCTTCACTAACTGTAACGAGTCGTCTAGCAACCCCGTTAGTTCACTCCACTCTTCAGCATATATACGTAACGGAAACATTATAATTAGAAATGCTATCAATCCAATTAATGTTCTCTTCATCCCGGTCCCCCCTATAACTACTAGTACAAAATATGTGGAATTGGACAAGAATAGAACAGAACTGTCCCGAAAAATATATTATCGTTTTACAAACAAAAAAATTCTCTTTAAGCAGAGAATTTTTCCTTTGAAATCCTTTTCTTTTTTACGAAATATCTATACAAGCTGTAACAAAGTATACTACCACCTAAAATGAATAATAAAATAGCACACGCCGCATGCATAAAAAATTCTTCTGGTAGCATTAAAATAATCGGATCCGATTCAATATCAAACATCCAATAATCGTTACTGAATAACAGCTTATGGAATAATACAAAACTCTTTTCAAAATTAATAGCGATTGGCAACACCAGTGCTATCGGAAATATAATTGTTACAATCGATCCATGCAGTAAAAATTTTTCGTTTTTTCTTTTTAATAAATAAACGCCGCCTATCACTACAATCATAATTGTCGCATACATCACATATTGAATCTTTACTATAATATTTTTAACATCTACAAAATGAATACGACCATTTGTAGACATATCTAATGTCGGTAAATGTAATGCTCCGTCATAAAACGGAGATAAATATGTAATTAGCACATCATAATTTCTCTTAATTTCATCTTTTGTCATATCCGCTAAATCTGGAATGTTTAAAAAATCAATTTCAAAATAATACAGCCATTTTCCATATACAACTGCCATTGTTGCAAGTGCAAAAATAGAAAATGCTATGCTATATGAAACAACTAACGTAATCAATCGATCCAATATTTTTCCACTCTTACTTCTCTTCATTTTCTCCCCCTAAATGTTCACACCATCATAAAGAAAACTGTTTTCGGCGCTCACGTAAGCAATAATAGTATGTGATGCACAGTACGACAATACTTAACCAAAATGTAAAATAACCAATTTTCTCTACAAACAAATGCATAATTCCGTATCTCGGCATTTGCCAAAATAAATAATCAATTGCGTCATTATGTAATGTCCATATACCTGCTACTACAAAATGCCATTTTTTTATACGGTAAAACGGAGCATATAACACTCCCTGCACTGCCATTGCAAAATGCGATAGCATTAACATATACCCCATCAGGCCAATAGGACCTTTTACATAAATCATAACCCCATTTACAACAACAGCCCATACACCATATTTTATTAAAGTTACAATTGCCAGCGCCTCTATTAATCCCCAGTTTCGCTTTACCAAGAAAGCAATTAAAACAAAGACAAAAAAGAGAGTCGCCATAGGACTATCTGGTACAAACGGCCAAAATATAGGTGACGTTTCTTTTAATTGATTTCCATACCATATAAATCCGTAAATTGTACCTAGTATGTTAACAATCAATAAAAATAATAATACTGAGCGTTGTCTTAACATTGCATACAAGTAAACCAAGCTGTATGTCCAACACCTTTCATTCTCTCCTCAAACTCTACTCTATTATATAGTAAACTTTCTGTCATCAAAATAAAAAGCTGACCACAAAATTTGTAGTCAGCTTTTCTATTACTTTTTATTATACTTTGCAACGAATTCCGAAAGCTTTTTCAGTTCTTCATCCGTACCTTTAAATACACCTTTAGGCATGGAACCTTTTCCATCTTTCGCAATTTTAGCGATTTCTTCAGGTTTTAAAGTTAAGTTCTGCAAAGCTGGTGCTGCCGCCCCGCCTTGTAAATTATCACCATGACACGTTAAACAAGTATTTTTTTGCATTAACTTGTAGCCGTCATCATTTTTATCAACTGGTGCTGTTTTTACAATTGCGCCTTGTTTCTTTGCGGCTTCCCAGTCGTGGTGTGCTACAGATTCCCAAGTTAAAAAGATAATCGATGCAATTGCTAAAAGCATAAATCCAGTTGCTACAGGACGCTTCAACGGGCGTCTTTCTGGACCTCGATCGAGAAATGGAGCTAACAGTAATGCTCCAAACGCAATCCCTGGCATAATAAACGCTCCAATTACAGTAAATGAACCAGAAGCATAAGAATACTTTAGTAACTGATACAAAAATAAGAAATACCAATCTGGAAGTGGTATATATCCGGCATCTGTCGGATCCGCCATTCTCTCAAGCGGTGACGGATGTGCCACTGTTAAACATAAATAACCGATTAAAAAAACTGCACCAACCATCCATTCTTTTAACAAGAAGTTCGGCCAAAATGCTTCTGTTTTTCCTGGGTATTCAGAATAATCTTTTGGAATATTTGGTTTCCGAGCTACTGGTACTCGAGAATCTCCTACAAATTTCATTCCTTTGCCGCGATGCATAATCTCCCTCCTTTAGTTCTTTCCCCTTTAATTTAGCAATCTCTTATAGTGGACCGGAAATACCTTGTTTGCGAATCATGATGAAGTGGAAGGCCATTAAACCTAGAAGTGCTGCTGGTAAGAAGAAGACATGAATAGCAAAGAAGCGAGTTAATGTTTGAGCGCCAACAATTTCGGAATGACCAGCGAGTAATGTTTTAATATAAGGACCAATGAGCGGCGTTTGCTCTGCGATTTGAATCCCTACTTTCGTAGCAAATAACGCTTTCATATCCCACGGTAATAAATATCCGGTAAAACCAAGACCTAACATAACAAAGAAAATAAGAACACCAACAATCCAGTTTAACTCACGAGGTTTTTTATACGCACCTTGGAAGAAAACTCTGAGTGTATGTAAAAACATCATTACAATTACGAGACTAGCACCCCAGTGGTGCATGCCACGAACAATTTGCCCGTACGCAACTTCATTTTGTAAATAGTAAACAGATTCCCACGCATTTTTAATATCAGGCACATAATACATCGTCAAAAACATTCCAGATAAAATTTGAATTACAGTAACGAAAAAGGTAAGTCCTCCAAAGCAATAAACGAATGCAGAAAAGTGATGTGCCGGGTTTACATGTTCAGGTACTTCATGATCAGCGATATCGCGCCATATCGGTGTAATATCTAAACGTTCATCTACCCAATCATAAATTTTATTTAGCATCTACTTTGCACCCCCTTTTGGCTTCGCTTTTCCTAAATACAGCGTTCCATCTTTCACTTTAGACTCGTACACATCAAGCGGAGCAAGTGGCGGTGTGCCTTTAATGTTCATACCATCTTTTGTATAACGTCCTCCGTGACACGGGCAAAAGAATTGATTCGGATGTGCTTTGTCCGAATTCCAGTTCACTGTACACCCTAAATGTTTACACACTGGAGAAAATGCAACGATGTCTCCGCTTTCATCTTTATGCACCCAAGCAGATTTTGGCTCTTCAGACTTGTACCATCCGTCAACCTGTTTCACCTTAAAGTCGAAACGCTTCGGCTCTGTTGTAATATCCTTTACTTGCGCAACAGCAACCATATCTGTTCCCGCTTCTTTTCTTAACACCGGATCAAGCGCAAATCGCGTCATCGGCATTAAAATACCCGCTGCCATAAAGCCTCCTACTCCTGTAAGTGTGTAATTTAAAAACTGTCTTCTTGACACACGATGTTCTTTCTCGCTCACGAAAATTTCCCCCCTCTATCAGAAATTGTCCCCTCGTGAAAAATAATATAAAAAATAAATACTAGGACACTATCATGATATAATACCCTCATGCACAGGTCAATATCATACTACTCATAATAATAAGAACTTTCTGTTTATTGCTATTTTCCCCATTTTTCTTCTAACATTACCATTATATTTTTTATATGAGCGTGAATGACTTCTCTCTTCGCTTGATCACTAAATTGTTCTAACGCTAATGAGGGTAACCAAAATAAATCCCCCTGTAACTCTTGCATATCTTCTTTCCATGAAAAATCACTTGTAACATAAGCAATATGTTTAAAGCCTTGACTTTGTAAATGATCTGTCCATTCTTGCAAACGAGCTTTTTCATTCTTTTGACTTTCTACTAAATACGTAAATGCAGGTAGTAACAGCACTCTTCCTTTATATTCTCTTTCCAACTCCATACTCAACAATTCAATAAATTCACCTTGTTCTACTACCGTTTTCATTTCTTTTGCTGCTGAAATTGACAAAAGAGGTATTACCCCTGTATCTACATACTCCCTTGCTTGCTCAAACTGTTCCACGTCTTTTACAATCCATTTCACATTTCTTCCCTCCCTCCAGCTAAAATGACAGAACTTTCACTTTATATATATTAAACCATACTAAAAGGGGTAAAAAAAGAAAAACTACCCAAGATAGGTAGTTTTTCTTAAAAAAGTCCGAAATTTGTAAAAATTTAATAATTCAAATAAATCCTATAAAGTCTTTAACTCCGCTGTTAACCTATGAAACGCTTCCTTATCTTGCTTATCCAACGCTTCATCAATTTGTTTCAAAAGACGTTCTCTTCTAAATGAAAATACACTCTCTTCTAAAAATCTCTCTGCAAGTAAACGATCTTTTTCATTTACTTCAATATGCTTTGGTAAATATGGATTGTCTTCTAATACAGCTACATAGTTTGCGTTTTGGAACGATGATTTAAAGTTGAGTTGAATATAAATATCCTCATCTCGATTTAAACGAATATCATGAAACGATTTTTCAGCATCTGTGGTCATAACATTTTGTTTAAAAAAGTGAAACGGTGTGTCTTTCACGCAATTTGCTGACATCACTAAGCCACGCGGACAATATTTTGCATGCTCTACGAAGTGGACTTTATGCATTAATTGGTCGTGACTCATTAAATAATTCAAAATCCATACACATTCACGCTGTTTCAGTTGGTAATTATTCAAAAACCATTTTACAAAATCCTTCTTCTCGTTTACAGAAACAGGGGTATTCATAGCAATTAAGTCCCTCCTCTGTCTTTCTCTTTTCTTTTTAGATTCAAGAAGCGGCATTCAGTTTCCTTCCAACTTATGAAAAATCCTCTAAATTATATAACAACTCTTCAATATGAATTTGTGTCGGGTCTAGTTGTAATAACTGAGTAAACACTTCTTTGGCCTCTTTTCGCATTCCTTCTTCCAATAAGAAATAACCGTACTCTTCCAAGAAGTCTGGATGATTCTTAAAAGAAGTATATGCACTTTCATAGTGCTTTAATGCATCCGAATACATTTCTAATTGTTTTTTTGCAAACGCAAGATCCCAAAGTAGTTGTGTATCTGGCTCTCCGCTATCAATAGCACGCTCTACAACTGTGATTAACTCTTCATACTTTTCTTGTCCTTTTAAAATATATGCATATTTTAATATTGCACCTAAATGTCCTGGATCTAACTCAAGCGCTTTTTGAAGCACTTCCTCTGCCTCTGCTACTTTTCCTAATTTAGCTGCAATGCTCGCTAATTCTACATAAAACGGAACAGCAAGCTCATCTATTTTAATTCCTTCTTGAAGTGTTTCATAGCTTTCTTGCAGCATTCCTTCTTTTTCATAGCTTTTCGCTAAATACATGTATAGTGATGCGTACTCAGGATCTAATTCTTTTAGTTCTTGCCAAGCACCAATTGCTCTTTGATATTCTTCTCCTTGATATAATGTGAAAGCATATCCAAATAAGGAGTGAATATCTTTTTGCTCCTCTAAGCCTGCTTCATAGTAAGAGATCGCTTCTTCCCAGTTTCCAATTGCACTTAACGTTTCTGCGAGACGAAGTGCAATGACAACACCCCCCATTACTTTATGTTCCGCTAATAGCGACTCGTAATAAGTAATTGCCTTTTGTTCTTCACCTTTACTACTATATAATTCTGCTAATCCAAACGTAATAACAGGTTCGTCAGGCATCAATTCTTTCGCCTTTAATAGTTTTTGCTCTGCTACATCATCAAAACCTTGCATTTGGAATAAATCTGCAACAAGCAATAACGATTGAACATATAAATCATCATTTTCTGGAATATCATGAAGTACTTCAATCGCTTCATCTTCTTTATCTAAATCAATATATAATTCTGCTAAAAATACCGTAAATTCACTCTCTTCTGGATATAGCAAGCGTAAATCTTCTGTTATTACTAGCGCCTCATCCGTAAACCCAAGTGTATGATAGTAGCGAGCGATATCATACTTCTCTTCATCATTCGCAACTTGTAATTGTTCTTTTAATAATTGTAATCCTTTTTCCGCTTCACCATTTTCAATATATGACACAGCTTGTTCAAACTTTTGCATAAACGTCTCCTTTAATTCTAAAAAATATTCTCTTCTGTTCATTTACCCCGCTATTAACGGGCAGTAAGACCGCCACCTCAAAATTCAGCTAAGGCAAAGAAGTTAGTTTTGGGATCAACTGCCCGTAAAAGCCCGATTGGTTCAACTAATAATTAGCGGGGGATAAACATCCCCCACTGATTAAAGTTTCACTTTATCATAAGCAACGCACTCTTATAACGCAACCTTTAGAATGAGCATGCTCCTTCTTGTACTTTTTCTTATAGCGTAGCTACTTGTTCAAAAAGTTCGGATGTGACACCGATCCCTCACTACTTTCTATTGTACCGTTTTCTTTCATGACCGTGCAAATAACTTCCCTTATTAATTATGAAGCAACACCAACCAAGCTTTTAGGAGCTGTTCATGCGGGATAAAAAAGACTCCTATAAAAGGAGCCTTCACAATTTCTTAAGAATAGGTTTCTTCTTTCTTAACTTGCTCATTTACAAGCTCTTTCAGTAATTCTATAATTTCATCATTTTCTTCTTTCAATCCGACGGTAATACGAATGCCATCATGTATTCCAAATGCAGCACCAGAACGAACAATATATCCTTTCTTCATTAATCGTTCGAAAGCTTCATTACCAGAAATACCAAGTTTTAAGAAAATGAAATTTGTTTGAGACGGATAATAGAATACGTTATATTCCTTACAAAATGCATAGTATTGATTTAACCCTTCAGCATTTTTTTGCACACAGTCTTGTAAAAATGTTTGATCTTCTAATGCAGCTATTGCTACAGCTTGGGCTACAGTCGATGTATTGAACGGTAACCTTGCTACTTCCAACTGCCCGATTAACTTCGCATCACCAATCGCATATCCAATTCGAAAAGCAGCTAAGCCATATGCTTTTGAAAATGTACGTAATACCATAAGATTTTCATATTTTTCAAGAAGTGGCAATGTTTGCGGATAGTCTTTTGCTTCCGCATATTCATAATATGCTTCATCCATAATAACGAGCGCTGACTTAGGTACTGATTCTAAAAATGAAAGTAATTTTTGTTTCTCTACATATGTACCTGTCGGGTTATTCGGATTACAAATCCACACAATCTTCGTTTTATCATCTACTTGTTGTAACATTGCATCTAAATCGTGAATGCCATCTTTAAGTGATACTTCACGAACTTCTGCCCCTTCAATAACAGCATGGTGATGGTATTGCGAGAATGTAGGATTCGCCATTACAACATTTGTTCCTTCATGTAGTAAGGCACGGCTAATCATTTGAATAACTTCATCTAACCCACTACCAAATAACAGTTGTTCCGCTTTTACACCTAAATGATCAGCTACTTTTGTCCGAAGTTCAAAAGCATATCCATCTGGATAAAGAGCGTATTGACTCACTAATGATGTTAACGCTTCTGTCACATTTGTAGAACAACCGAATGGATTTTCGTTCGATGCTAATTTCACAATTTTTGATAATCCATATTCTCTTTTTACTTCTTCAATATTTTTCCCAGGTACATATGCTCTCAAAGTTAACAATTGCTCTTTCACTCTCATTTTTCTTCCCCCAGTCATTTTATTGAATTCGATTACAGTAAGTGATTATAATCCCTTACTGTAATCTTTTATCATAACCGTCACTATTACGAAAACATCTCTAAATAAGCACTTCATAACTGTTCCCTATATTTTTAAGCCATATCCTTTTGAAATGCTTCTAACGCAATATGAACAGTCTCATCAGGAATAGATACGACGTTCACCACCCCATATTCCTGCATAAGTACCATATGAATTGTTCCAGCATTTGCTTTCTTATCTTGTTTCATCAGTTGAACGAGGCGCTCTACATTCAAATCGCTTGGCATTTTTGGATAGCCGTATTGCAAGAACCACTGCTTTATCTCTTCATAAGCAAGATCAACTTTATACACTTGCTCACTTAAAAATAAAGCAAATAACATCCCAACTGCTACTCCGTCACCGTGAGTAATATTTCCATATCCAATCTCTTTTTCAAGAGCATGCCCTAGCGTATGTCCAAAGTTCAAATGAGCACGTACACCTTTTTCTGTTTCATCTTGCGATACAATATTTGCTTTTATAGGAATCGCCTTCATTAATATGTGAATTAACTTCTCATCACGAAGATCCGCCAATGTTTGCACTTCTTCTTTTAACCAATGATACAGTTCAACATCACCAATCAAAGCATGTTTTATCACTTCTGCAAAACCTGAACGCCATTCTTTTTCAGGAAGAGAGTATAAAAATGGTGTATGATATACAACCGCTTCTGGCTGATGGAATGCACCAATCATATTCTTCCCTAACGGATGGTTAATGGCTACTTTCCCGCCTACTGCACTATCGTGAGCTAATAAAGTCGTTGGAACTTGGACAAAGCGAATGCCACGCATAAACGACGCAGCAACAAAACCAGCCAAATCTCCAATCATTCCGCCTCCAAGTGCGATAATTAAAGAATTTCTATCTAATTTTTTTTCAAGAGCTGACGTATGAGCCGCATAGAAATTTTCAAAAGACTTCTCTTTTTCACCACTCGGTACAACGAATGAAAATACTTCTTGCTCTACTTGCAATGCATTCACAACTGTCTGTAAATGTAAAGATGCAACAACTTCATCTGAAATGATCATTACGTTAGATACAACTGGCTGCATATTTTGAACAAATGTTGTCAAATGTAATAATGCCTCTTTCCCAACATGTACATCATATTCTTTTGATTTCGTTTGAATATGTATGTTTTCCATTAAAATCCCCTCGCATATTCATTATGTTTCTCCATATTTTCACGAATAAGATCCATACGATCTAATCCAAATTGTTCTATTAAAGCAGTCGCTAATTCCCAAGCCACAACAGCTTCTGCAACGACACTAGCTGCTGGTACAGCACAACTATCTGAACGTTCAATGCTTGCTGTAAAAGGTTCTTTCGTATCAATATCCACACTTTGAAGAGGTTTATATAGTGTAGGTATCGGTTTCATCACACCGCGCACAACAATTGGCATTCCAGTCGTCATACCGCCTTCTAATCCACCTGCATGATTCGTTCTTCGTGTATATCCACGTGCTTCATTCCACAGAATTTCATCATGAACTTCACTTCCGGGTCTATGCGCTGCTTCAAAACCAATTCCAATCTCAACACCTTTAAAGGCATTAATGCTCATAATCGCGGCTGCTAATTTCGCATCCAGTTTTCGATCATAATGCACATAACTTCCTACTCCAATTGGCATTCCTTCCACAATTACTTCAACGATGCCACCGATTGAATCACCATTTGCTTTCGCATCATCAATTGCTTTTATCATTTGGTTGCCAGCTTCTTCATCTAAACAACGTACAGGTGATGCTTCTGTAATACTTTTTAATTCTTCAATTGAACGATACGTAATCTCCTTAGCTTGTACACCGCCAATTTCAATTACATGGCCTGCCACTGTAATACCAAGTTCCGCTAACACTTTTTTAGCAACCGCACCAGCAGCAACACGCACTGTCGTTTCGCGTGCTGAAGAACGTTCAAGTACATTTCTCATATCTCTATGACCATATTTAATCGCACCATTTAAATCAGCATGTCCAGGTCTTGGTTTTGTTACTTTCCTCTTCATTTCTTTTTCTTCTTGTTCCGTTAACGACTCTGCACCCATAATTTTTGTCCAGTGTGCAAAATCACGATTTTCAACAACAAGTGCAATTGGAGAACCTAATGTCTCTCCATGTCTAACACCACTTGCAATTTGCACTTGATCTGTTTCAATTTGCATGCGTCTACCACGCCCATATCCCTTTTGCCTTCTAGCTAACTCTTCATTTATATCATCCGCTACTAAAGGCAGTCCTGCTGGAATACCTTCTATAATCGTTGTAAGTTGTGGACCATGAGATTCACCAGCTGTAATATATCGCATACGTTATTCCTCTTTTCGTATATGTATTTATCTCGCTATATTAAGCAATGATATTATCTTTCATTACTCTAAAAATATGAAAGAAATTATATGATTGATCAGCCATTCGCTTATTCTCCGATAGGCCTTTTACTTTACATATCAATATATCATAACCGCTCTAACTTCGTAACTAATCCAAATAAAAAAAGTGCAAGAAGAATACCCCTATTCTTCTTGCACTTTTTACTATTATCACAGTGATTAAAGCGTTTACAAATTATTTCAAAATAATTAGTAAATCCATTCATTCATTAATTTTGAGTAGTCTACCAATTCTTCTTCTTTAAAGAAAATAGCAATCTCGCGCTCTGCGCTTTCTAAAGAATCAGAACCGTGGATAATGTTTTTCGCAACAGTTACACCGAAATCTCCACGAATTGTTCCAGGAGCCGCTTCATGTGGTCTTGTTTTACCCATCATATTACGAGCTGTATCTACTACACCTTCACCTTGCCATACCATTGCAAATACAGGTCCAGATGTAATAAAGTCTACTAATTCACCAAAGAAAGGTTTTTCCTTATGCTCACCGTAGTGTTGTCCAGCAATTTCCGGAGTGACTTGCATTAATTTTGCACCAACTAATTGAAAGCCCTTTTTCTCAAAACGAGCTACAATTTCCCCAATGAAGGCACGTTGTACACCGTCTGGTTTTACCATTAGAAATGTTTTTTCCATAAAAAATCTCTCCACTTCTGAATTATGTATGTAATTGTATATCCCCACACACATATTAACACCCTTATCACAATTGTGCAATAGTTTTGAAATAGAGAGATTATTTTATTTTTTAGAATAAACACTAAAATTTTCGTTTTCCAATATACTTTGCAACATTTTGTAATGCATACTTTGCTTGCCCACGTGGGAGTGGTTTTATTATTTCCAATGCTTTATGTAAATAACGTTCGCTAAACGCAAATGCTTGATCAATAGCTGTACTATTTTTTACAGCATCAATAATTTCTTTCATTTCACTTGCTGTTGTATTTTCATGTACAGAAGTGATTTTCTTGCGGAGTATTGGATCTTCCATCGCATATAAAGCAGGCAGCGTAATATTTCCTTGTAGTAAGTCACCACCAGCAGGTTTTCCAAGTTTCTCTTCTGTTGAAACGAAATCTAAAATGTCATCAATAATTTGATAAGACATTCCTACGAAATACCCATACCAAAACAAACGATTTACCATATCACGATTAGCACCAGCAGCAATCGCCCCTAGCTGACAACTCGCAGCAATTAATAATGCTGTTTTTCGCTTTATCCTTCTTAAATACGTTCGTAAATTTTGGTCATAGTTATATTTATCTTTAATTTGTTCAATTTCACCTTTACATACTTCTAAAATTGTATGCGACAGTGCCTGATGCGCCTCTGGAATTTCGATATTTGTTACACATTCAAGAGACTTAGCAAACAGATAATCTCCTGTATACATTGCAATACGATCTCCCCATTTCGCATTCACAGTCGCACTACCGCGTCGTAAAAACGCTGCATCAATAACGTCATCGTGAACGAGAGAAGCCATATGAATAAGTTCCAACGCAACAGCGACGTGCTTAATTGCGTCTAACTTATAATCCCCGAATTTCCCTGCAAGCAACACGAATACAGGACGAATTCGCTTCCCACCAGCTTCAATGAGTTGTAATGCCGCCTCTTCTACTAATGGCTGTTCAGAAGCAACTGTCTTTTTTAATTCTTTTTCTATTACATTAATATCCGATCGTAAAAAAGAGTACATAAGTTGTAACTTCATATTGTTCACCTTAACCTAAAACTTCTTTTTTCTATTTTGATTCTGGTTTCATACCTAAATGCATCGCTGCTACTCCAAAAGTAAATGGTTTCACTTGTACACGTTCAAGTCCAGCTTCCTCAAACATTTGAGCCAATTCTTTCATCCCTGGGAATGTACTAGCGGATTCTTGAAGCCATGAATATTCTTTATAGCTTTTCGCAAACATCTTTCCAAATAACGGCATGATATATTTAAAGTATAAAATATACCCTTGTCGAAAACCAATCATTGTTGGTTGCGATGTTTCTAGGCAGATTACTTTACCACCTGGTTTTACTACACGTGTCATTTCTTTTAATACGTGTAAATAATCTGGTACGTTACGTAAACCAAATCCAATCGTTACATAATCAAATGTATGATCTTCAAATGGAAGTTCCATTGCATTTCCATGTAGAAGTTCTACTTGTTTTAATTGTAACGCCTCTACCTTTTGTTTACCGACAGATAACATGTTTTCACTGAAGTCTAGGCCAACAACCTTCCCCTGCTCACCTACAGCTCCTGCTAGCGCAATTGTCCAATCCGCTGTCCCGCAGCACACATCAAGCGCTTTACTGCCAGGTTTTACATCCATAATACGCATCGTCTCTTTACGCCATGCTTTATGTCTTTGAAAACTAATTACAGAATTCATCACATCGTATTTATCTGAAATTTTCTCAAATACATCATGTACTCTTTCTTCTTTTGATTGTTGCATGCTCGTACCTTCTTCCAATGTAAAATTGCTTATGTCTTCGATTTATCTCTTAACACAGAATTTATTTCACTTATGTCTGTGTGATCTTCTAAAAATTGATCTTCTTTCTTTCGTAATTCCATCATCCATTCATTAATAACTGTTTCTGCATCAGCTTTATCCCCTAAAGCCTCTTGCACTGCTTGAAAAACAGGTGAATGTTGTTTATCAGCATACAGTTGACATTCTTTTTGGAGACGATTTTTCCCTAATACATACGTTATAAATGGTTTCCAATGTGATAAATGGAAATGATCACATGTTTTTTGAAGGAGCGCAGATTCAATCGTTACTACACTCTCCATTATGTTATCCATCTTGTCATGCGCTTTTTGGTATAGCATAATTTTATGTTCATTAATCTCTTTAATTCCTTCAGCAAGCGCGCGAATTAAAACAATATCACGATTCATAGACAATAAGTAATAATATAGCCCACTATAGTAATCACCTGCAAGTACTGTTAACTGGCGGCGTTTATGCGATTCAATCGCTTCTTCCCCCGCTTTGTTTGATACTCTTTCATGTGTATCAAGCGCAATTTGCACAAGCATAATCGTTACTACATAATGCTCAATTTGTTCTATATGTAAATTTTCACTTTTTAAAGCTCCATATAACAATGCTATTTTCTCTTCATCAATACATGGTTCTTCAATATAGTTTATAAAATAAGGATGGCGTAATTTCTCCATCAATTTCTCTTTTATACCCGCATACCCTCCGTAGATGTCACACACAAAAAATCACCCTTGTTTTCTAATTCATAAAACTTATTATAACACATACATTCTATTTTCTATAACCAAAACTTGGCTACACCTTCCATTGATGTAAGCAATCTTTCTATTCTCACTCTGCCCAACTAACACTATATCATTTATTTACTTGTAAAAAAAAGAAAAGCAGTTTCCCGCTTTTCTTTACTTCGTTTTAATAAAAGATAAAATTTCACTACGCGCTGCAGCATCATTTTCAAGCACACCACGTACTGCCGTCGTTATCGTTTTCGCACCTGGTTTTTTCACACCACGCATCGTCATACACATATGTTCTGCTTCTACTACTACCATTACACCATGCGGCTCTAGTACTTCCATGATAGAATTAGCCACTGTTGATGTAATACGTTCTTGTAGTTGTGGACGACGTGCAATTGTATCTACAGTACGAGCTAATTTACTTAACCCCGTCACCTTTCCGCCTTGCGGAATATATGCAACGTGAGCAACTCCATAGAATGGAACTAGATGATGCTCACACATCGAATAAAATGGTATATCTTTTACTAGTACAAGCTCTTCGTGATCTTCTCCGAATACTTTATGCAAATGCTCTTTTGGATCTTCATGCATCCCCGAGAACACTTCTGCGTACATTTTTGCAACGCGCTTCGGTGTATCAAGTACTCCCTCACGATTTGGGTCATCTCCGATTGCCTCTAAAATAAGGCGTACTGCGTGTTCAATTTGTTCTAAATTAACTTTTGCCATCCGCTAGCCCTCCCGAAAACCTAAAAGTGATACGAACACATTCTAGCATATTTATGTTTTTAAAAGCAAAAAGAAGAGTTCCCAAAAAGGAAACTCTTCTTCCCTGTTAATATGTAAGGATTATTTAACCGCATCTTTTAACGCTTTACCAGGTTTGAATGCAGGTACTTTACTTGCAGCGATTTCAATCTCCTCACCTGTTTGTGGGTTACGACCTTTACGAGCCGCACGCTCACGAACTTCGAAGTTACCGAATCCGATCAATTGTACTTTATCACCTTGTTTTAAAGCTTCTAAGATAGAATCAAAAACAGCGTCTACTGCTTTTGTTGCGTCCTTTTTAGAAAGGGAACTTGCTTCTGCAACAGCATTGATTAAATCTGTCTTGTTCATGCCATTCACCTCCTCCCAAAGATAAGACTGTATAATGATCATAAAATGAGTCTTACTTTCATTTGTAGGCAATTTTTACAAATTCTATACTACAAAGATGTAGATAAATCATTATCAACGCCTATATTATACGATTCTCCTTTATAATTCAATATTTTTAAGGAAATTGTTACTCTTAAAATGTGAAAATCTGATGAAACTTGACAATTTACAACAATGTATTAGATAATGACTGTTTATTTTTCTATTCCATACGTAAAAAATAAAAAAATCCCTCTACAATGAGAGGGATTTTTTCTTATAATATAATCGCAATTAATCCGCCAGATCCTTCATTAATAATTCTTTCTAGTGTTTCTTTTAATTTATATCTAGCATTTTCTGGCATTAAAGATAGTTTTGCTTGAATTCCTTCTCGAACAATAGAGCTAAGCGAACGTCCGAATATATCGGAATTCCAAATTGATAATGGATCATCTTCAAAATCTTGCATTAAATAACGAACTAATTCTTCACTTTGCTTTTCAGTACCAATAATCGGCTCAAACGTCGATTCAACATCTACTTTAATCATATGAATAGATGGAGCTACCGCTTTTAATTTCACACCAAACCTTGAACCGTGACGTATGATTTCCGGCTCATCTAAGCTCATATCAGCTAGTGCAGGTGCTGCTACACCATATCCTGTTTGCTTTACCATACGCAGGGCATCCGCCACTTGATCATATTCTATTTTCGCATGAGATAAGTCGAGCATAAGCTTCAGTAAATGATCTTTCCCTCGAATTTCTACCCCTACTACTTCTTTTAAAATTTGATCGTACAATTCATCTGGCGCATATAAATCAATCTCTGCCACACCTTGCCCCATATCAATGCCAGCTAGACTTGCCCGATCAATAAATTCATATTGACTAAACTGCCAAACGACACGGTCCACATCACGAAGACGTTTTATATCCTTCACAGTCTCTTGAACTGCTTCTTGATAACTTTTGCGTAACCAATGCCCTTCATTTAGCACCATTACCCAACTAGGAAGGTTTACATTCACCTCTAATACTGGGAACTCAAATAACGCTTCTCGAAGTACATTATATACATCTGTTTCTCTTAAACTCTCTACACTCATCGCAATTACTGGTATATCATATTCTTCAGATAAACTTTGGCGTAATTGCTCTGTATCCGGATGATACGGCTGTACAGTATTGATAATCATAATGAAAGGCTTTCCAACTTCTTTTAACTCATTTACAACGCGTTCTTCTGCCTCTATATAATCTCTTCTTGGTATTTCGCCAATCGTTCCATCCGTTGTAATTACAACACCAATTGTTGAATGTTCTTGAATTACTTTGCGCGTGCCAATTTCTGCAGCTTCATGGAATGGAATAGGCTCTTCATACCAAGGAGTATTAATCATACGCGGGCCATTCTCATCTTCATAGCCTTTTGCTCCTGGAACCGTATATCCAACACAATCTACTAATCGAATATTTACTTCAAGTCCTTCATCTACTTCGATAGAAACCGCTTGGTTTGGAACAAACTTCGGTTCCGTCGTCATGATTGTACGACCAGCAGCACTTTGAGGCAGTTCATCCTGCGCTCTTTGGCGGTCAGATTCATTCTCAATGTTCGGAATAACAACAAGTTCCATAAATTTTTTAATGAATGTTGATTTCCCTGTTCGAACAGCTCCTACAACTCCAAAATAAATATCACCGCCTGTGCGTTCCGCAATATCTTTAAAAATATCTACCTTTTCCAAGTGATTCCCTCCCTCAAAATTTTTGGGAATAATTCCGCGTATATAGTCAACTAATACCTTCTCTAACGTTGCCTATAATATCTGATATAATATAATGGTATTCTAGAAGTTCGGACAATATATCAAATAATTTTGTCCAATTTCATATGACTATTTAAAAAATACTTTTTGTTTGCATCACAAGTTGTATAACATAAAAAACCTTTCTTCTAGAACTTATTCGCTAAAAGAAAGGTTCATGACTTATGATTTAAAAAAAATTGGTTCTCCGTCCTTCACCGTATACGGTAAAGAATATGCGGGAACAAATGGGGAGTCTTTCGATAGTATATTTCGAATATCTTCTCCTTCCTTAAATTGCCCTTCATTTTTTTTTAACACTTCATATAAGTCGATTCTGTAGTCAACAAATACTTCTCCTTTTTCATTGATTACAAAAGGAAGTCCTTTACCAGAATACGGACTTGTCACTTGCGGTACATCTTTATATCCTAGTTTTTTGTAATCCAATTCATATACCCCGTCTGAAATTACTTTTTTAAACGGTGGATATCTATGTTCATCACGGTACATCCTCAATTTTAATGATAATTCCTGAATTTGTTCAACCATCCTTATATCAATTAACTTTACGGTCGGATTTGTTTCAACATCTATTAATACGTATTGGTATACCCCTCCACTTTCATACGCATTCCCTGGTGCTTCTTGTATGTAGCGCGGAGCAATTTTTTGAAAATCGATTGGATACTTTTGATAAATAGGTGTACTCATATCACGCGTTTTAATTGGCAATATCCCACCATTTTGTTCCTTATATGTCGTAATAGCTTTTTGAACAACTTGTAACTGATCTTCATAAGGAACAGCATTTTGTTTCATATTTTCTTTCGGATACATACACCCTGTTAAAACGCTGATGCAACAAAATATTAAAATAATATGGATTTTTTTCACTAACAATCACCTTTTCACGCTAGTATAACTTACTCCTTATGTAACATTTTGAGATACACTCCTCTTACTGCTCCACAGGTCCACTAAATACAACAAGAAAAATAACAATACCCGACACAATCATGAGGGTGTACGCTACTAACGCTGTAATCCCTTTCAGAAATTTATTTTTCATTTTATGCCTACTTAATAAAATAAAAACTACTGCAACAAACATAAATCCCATTGCCCCTAAGGAAAACCACATTTTTATAAGCCCTTCTGACATATATACACCCCTTTACTTTCAATCTATTTTTATACTATTTTAACAAATTAAAATCTTTAAACAAATACAATTCATCATTTTAATGCAAATTAACAAAATTTATGTACAAAAATAAAACCGAAGCGCATTATTTTGCGCTTCGGTTGACCAAATATGCCCTTACCAGCTCTATTCCCATTCTTTCATGGCTATCATATGCAATCTACAATCTCTTTGTTTCTCATAATTTATTTTTTAAACATTTTGCTTAACGAGCCAAAATCTGCTGGCATATTATTGTTAATAATCGCTTTTACAATTTGATCCTCTTGCTCTTTCGGCACCTCACGTCCTGCCATAAGAGCTACTTGATGAATCAATTGACGAAGCACAGTTTCATCACGTAAATTCGCATTTTGTACAGATGACGCTAATTTAAAAATATCCTCTTTGTTCACTTTCGCTTCCTTCTCAATATTATTAAAAATGTTATTATCCATTCTTTTCACCCTCTCCTCAAGTTACACTTCATCCTATGCAAAAATAAAAAAATGGTGAAAAGACCCAATCAAAAAATAAAAAAGCGACAGGAGTACAAATTGTACTTCTGTCGCTTTTATTTAAAGTAAATCAGGTATAGCTTCCACTTCATGTTTTCGAACGCGTCCCATCAATGAGCCTACTGCATCCTTTACATCATTCCCATTGAACAACACGTCATATAAAGCAGCTGTAATCGGCATTTCAACTTCCATCTTCTCTGCCAATTCATGAGCAGCTTTCGTTGTTCTTACGCCTTCTACAACCATCCCCATACTTTCTAACACTTCTTCTAAAGAGTGCCCTTTTCCGAGCATATTTCCAGCACGCCAATTTCGGCTATGAACACTTGTACAAGTTACTATCAAGTCTCCCATACCAGTTAGACCAGCGAACGTTAAAGGATTTCCGCCCATTTTTCTTCCTAAACGAGCAATTTCCGTTAAACCACGTGTCATTAATGCCGCTTTCGCATTATCACCTAATCCAAGACCATCCGTTATCCCTGCAGCTAATGCGATAATATTTTTTAACGCACCACCAAGCTCAACTCCAACAATATCAGGATTTGTGTATACACGGAAGTAGCTATTCATAAACAAATCTTGTACTTCCTCAGCCGCTTCCATACGCTTCGCTGCCGATGTAACAGTTGTCGCTTGACGTAAGCCGACTTCTTCAGCATGACTCGGTCCAGACAGTACAACAACATCTTTAATCAAGTTCTCTGGAATTTCTTCCTCAATCACTTCCGAAATACGTTTTGACGTACCTGGTTCGATCCCTTTACTTGCATGAATCCACGTAACTGGTTCTGTAACAATTTCTTTCATCTCTTGTAATACATCTCTGTACGCTTTCGTCGGTACTACTAACAGTACTGTATTTACATCTACTAATGCTTCTTCTAAAGAAGAGTAGGCTACGATTGTGCTTGGCAATGTAATTCCTGGAAGATATCGACTATTCTCATGTTTCGCATTAATCTCATCCATAAGTTCAGAACGATTTCCCCAAATACGTACATCATGTCCATTGTCAGCTAATACCATCGCTAACGCTGTTCCCCAGCTACCTGCTCCTATTACTGTGATTTTTGTCATAAAATCACATCCTCTCCATTAGTCTCTTGCTCTAGCGATAATGTGAATCGGTGTTCCTACAAAACCGAACGCTTCACGTAAACGATTCTTTAAGAAGCGCTCATATGAAAAGTGCATTAATTCTGTATCGTTTACAAACACAACAAATGTCGGTGGTTTTACCGCAACCTGTGTCGCATAGAAGATCTTCAGACGGCTACCATTATGAGTCGGCGTTGGATTCATCGCTACAGCATCCATAATTACATCATTTAATACATTCGTTTGTACACGGATACTATGACTTTCATTTACTTCATTAATAACTGGTAACAATGTTTGTGTACGTTTTTTCGTTTTCGCAGATAAGAATACAATCGGTGCATAGTCCAAGAATTGGAAATGAGCACGAATATTTTCTTCAAATGCTTTCATTGTTTTCTCATCTTTTTTCACTGCATCCCATTTGTTTACAACGATAATAACAGCTCGTCCTGAATCATGAGCATATCCAGCAATTTTTTTATCCTGTTCAATAATTCCTTCTTCTCCGTCTAAAACGACTAAAACAACGTCAGAACGTTCAATCGCTCTAAGCGCACGAAGTACACTATATTTTTCTGTGCTTTCGTATACTTTCCCTTTTTTACGCATACCAGCTGTATCGATAATTACATAATCTTGACCATCTTTGCTATATGGTGTATCGACAGCATCACGTGTCGTTCCTGCTATATTACTTACAATTACACGTTCTTGACCAAGAAGTGCATTTACAAGTGATGATTTCCCTACGTTTGGACGTCCAATTAAAGAGAAACGGATTGTTTCATCGTCATACGCTTCTTCTTCAATCTTCGGAAAATGATTTGCAGCTTCATCTAACAAATCACCAAGTCCTAAACCGTGTGTACCTGAAATCGGGAATGGCTCACCGAATCCTAATGCATAGAAATCATAAATGTCACTACGCATTTCTGGATTATCAACCTTATTTACCGCAAGTACAATAGGTTTTTTAGAACGATATAAAATTTTAGCAACTTCTTCATCTGCTGCAGTTACACCATCGCGACCATTCGTCATAAAAATGATAACATCTGCTTCATCAATCGCTACTTCCGCCTGTTGACGAATTTGTGTCAAGAACGGCTCGTCTCCAATATCAATTCCACCTGTATCAATAATGTTAAACTCATGATTTAACCATTCTCCCGCACTATAAATACGGTCTCGCGTTATACCTGGTATATCTTCTACGATTGAAACTCTTTCTCCAACAATTCTATTGAAAATAGTAGATTTTCCTACGTTCGGGCGGCCTACTATTGCTATTACTGGTTTCGGCATATACTTTCATCCTTTCAACTTGCTTCTGTTTATTATGTAAAAAACCCTTCTTTGTGCAAGAAGGGATTTGCATTCCAGAATATTTCTCAACGTATCAAAACACCTCATATTATAACACACGTTGCTAATGTTTCACAATAATATATACATTCTCTTGTAAGCGATGCGCAATACCATCTAATATCGCCTCTAAATTATTTGCAACAAATTCTAGTTCCTCTTTCGTCTCACAAGTAAATAACGGAGCTCCACCTGCAAACTTTTCCGGTGTCGTTGTAATTACTGCGAGAATAACACTTTCTAACATCATCTTTTATCTCCCCTTCCTTTCGGGGCTTCCGATGACATATGAACGGCACTTTCTAGCGTTGGCACATTCCCTATGACACCTATCGCTTTCTCGGCATCTTGGTCTTGCGGCAAGACAAAGATGCCAACTCTTCCATCTTCTAAATCACGCTTCGCTAACGGTACAAGTGCTGGTGTACCTGAATCCCTATATATCCCTAGAGCAACAGAGACATCATGTAAAATAGCTTGCCGTTGTCCTAAATTTGCAATTGTAACCATCGCATCAATTGATTTCGGTTTTAAAATAAAACCCATTCCATATTTCATAATTTCTTCTTGCCTTGCCGGCAATCCAATATTCATAATATAAATATTATCAATATAAAGCCCCGCTCCTTCAAAGCGAAGCGGTACATGCTCGATATCAACAAGATCATGTAACCTTTTGCCTGACATTAATTTTTTCGCAATAAAAAATGCTATTATAGCCATAATTACTCCAGCAATCCATGAATGGAACCCTATATACGCAAACGTCGTTGCAAACGACGTTAACATCGCCAAATAGTTGCGACTTTCAAAAACTAATGCAATTCCTTCAATGTATGTATTTCCACGCGGTACGAGCTCATATCCATCTAATTGTTGAAGCGTATTTCTTTCCATATTACGCACATCACGAAATTGCGTCGCTGCTAACGTAAGAAATGTAATGGCAGAAAAATCTTTTTTCAAAATAGACGGGATTGCAATCGCTCCTAAGGCTGCGGCAATTAACCCCATCGCAATATGAATAATTTTCCCATGAAGCCTCGTTGGATATTGCCGCGTATCCGTGCGAAGCATTAACACTCTCGTTACCGTCCCTGCTATTACGCCACATAAAATGGCTGGTGTATATTCAGTCATGTATTACCCTCGCCCTTCTTTTACGTGTTTTCCGCTTAAACTGTTCCATGTATACTGATACTTTTGCAATCCAAAATAAAATTGTCATAAACAATGTAGAAACGGCGATGATATCAAAAAACGCTAAACTACCGTAATCATAAGGGAAGTTTAGTTTCCGAAAAATAAGTGTCACTAACAACTCTCCTTGCAACATCCCTATATATAAAGAACATAATCGCAGGAAACGATCTCCATGCAATAAAACTGATGCATACACAAGGGCACCACTTAACAGAAACAACCTATCCACCACAATCCAAATCGGGTCATATACTTCTAACAAATGAAAACTTGTATATAACATTGCAATAATAAGCGCCGAAAGTAAGGTATATATTTTTTTCCAAATAGAATATAGCGTAATCCCTATAAAAGAAATAATACAAAGTAAAAGAGCATTTATTGATACCGTGAATGAAGCAATCGTTATATGTAACGGAGAGCAAATTATAAAAATCAATATACAAGCACTTAACTTCCATCGAATAGATTCCTTTTTCATAAAGAAAGTTACGATAACCCACCCTATCCAAGCTACAAAATAAAAAGTACTCCCATCCATCATTTCACCTCCTATGTTTTCCATTATGGGAACTTTTTATGAAAGTTAATCCCCCTTTCTTTACGCATAGTTTTTTCATATAACAGCAACACTTTTAATAAGGAGGTGCTATTCACAATGGGTAAAGATCGCCAAGAACGAAAACTAAGAGAATCACGCCGCGTTGAATCGGATCGCGACCAATCACTTCAATATCCTGGTGCAACAAGTCTTGATACACCGGAGCAAGCTCGCAAGCAAAATCAGCACTAAACATACAAAAAGACGGTTTCGACATTGTCCGAAACCGTCTTTTTTCATAATTATTTTAATGATTTTTATTTATATTGAAATAATATTTTATATGCTAATCTTCTCATGACATAATTTCACCTTCACCTATTTCCCATAGGAAATTTAAGCTCTCTCTAATAATTCAGCATCACCTCTTCTATATTTTTTCATTTTTGCAACCTCTTTTTCAATTGCAAATTCCGCCGAATAATATTTTTATATACAATTAATCTTATTAAACGTCTGTTTTTTATAGAATACTAATTCCGTTCCCTACTTTATATTACAAAAAAGAATAGAAAACAAAAAACCAACCGTTCGGTTGGTTTTTTATCTCCTACTATAATGCGTTGTATCAATACCACGCTGCATTAACCAATGATACGTTTCGCCCTTTACAACAAGAGGTACAGATTGCAACTCTTCTATCGTCTTCGCACCAAGAGCTGTCATAATAAATTTTAAATCTGTATGTAAAAGATCAATTTCATCCACTAACTTCTCGATACCATCTTGCATTAAAATACGTAAAAAGTATCCAGCAAATGCGGTTGTATTCGCCCCTAATGCGATTGCCTTCGCCACGTCAAGCGCTGTTTGTATGCCCCCAGATGCAATAAAAGAGAGGTTGTTATTTGTAGAGGTTGCTTCAATAATCGAGGTAGTTGTTTGTATGCCCCAGTTATTAAAATAAGAAAGCATTCGCTGTCTTCTTTCATTTTCAACAGCAGCAAAATTTGTACCACCTTGTCCACCAATATCAATTGCCGTTACACCTATACTCACTAACTGTTGCACTGTTTCCTTACTCATCCCAAATCCAACTTCTTTTACAATGACAGGAATTTTACTCTTTAAAACAATTTGTTCAATCCGCTGAAGTACCCCCGTAAAATCACGATCTCCTTCAGGCATCGTTAACTCTTGTATAACGTTTAAATGAATTTGTAGTGCGTTTGCTTCAATCATATCAACGGCACGCTCTGCCTGTTCGACAGTTGCCTCACTACCTAAATTCGCAAAGAAAATCCCATTTGGATTTATCTTTCTAACGACCTTATAAGAAGCCGCCTCACGCTCATCTTTTAACGCTGCCATTTGCGAACCTACAGCCATAGCGAGATTATGATGTTTCGCTACATATGCTAGTTGCTCATTAATATGTAACGTTTGCTCTCCTCCACCACCAGTCATCGCATTGATAAAAATCGGCGAACTTAGTGAAAGTTCGCCGATTTTTGTTTCACATGTTATAGTATCATAACTTGAATTTGGCAAGCTTTGATGCACAAAATCAATATCATGAAAGCCATGCGTACGAGACTGACCAGTAGAAAGAGCATATTCAATATGATCTAATTTACGTTTTGCCCTTACCACTCGTACCCCTCTTTATTTCTTTAATTTTTTCAGTTGTTCACCAATAATATCACTTAATTGGAAAGTAGCAGAATCAGCATTTGGCTCATATTTGCTATAATCTTCTGTTACATTATTTTCTTCAAGTGCTTCTTTTATACTTAAAGAAATACGTTTTTCCGCTACATGTACTTCAAGTACTTTCACTTTTACTTCTTGTCCCATTTCCAATACTTCATTTGGATTTTTCACGTGACGATTTGCAATTTGAGATACGTGCACAAGCCCTTCAACGCCAGGTAAAATTTCAACGAAAGCACCGAATGTAACTAGACGTTTTACTACTCCCTCACGAATATCACCAGCTTTTATTTCACCAGCAACATTTTCCCAAGGTCCCGGCTGAGCTGCTTTAATTGATAAAGAGATACGTTGCGTATCAGCATCAACAGATAGCACCTTTACCTTTACCTTTTGACCTTGCTCTAGCACTTCAGATGGTTGCTCCACACGTTCGTGTGAAATTTGCGAAATGTGAACTAAACCGTCCACACCACCAACGTTAACGAAAGCACCAAAATCCGTTAATCGTTGTACTGTTCCTTCAACAATATCCCCTTCTTTTAACGAAGAGATTGCTTCTTTTTTCTTAGAATCTAGTTCTAATTCTACTACCGCTTTATGCGAAAGGATTACACGATTTTTTTCGCGGTCTAATTCAACAATTTTTACCGCTAATGTTTTTCCTTTATAGTCAGAAAAGTCTTCTACATAATGTACTTCTACAAGTGAAGCTGGGATAAAACCACGAACGCCTAGGTCCACAACTAATCCACCATTCACGATATCTTTTACAGTAACATCAAATACATGACCAGAAGTAAATTTCTCTTGTAATTCTACCCATGCTTTTTCTGCATCAACAGCACGTTTAGATAAAACAAGATCATCTTCTTCTAATTTAATAATTTTCAATTCTAGTGTTTGATCTAATTCTACAACATCGCTTGCTTTTTCAATATGAACGTTAGCTAATTCACTAATTGGAATTACGCCATCTGTTTTGTATCCAACATTTACAAGCACTTGTTTTTCTTCAACCTTCGTTACAGAACCTGTAACAACGTCACCAACTTGTAATTCTTTTGAATCCATAACTTCTTCATTCATTTTCTCTACCATGGAAATACCTCCCTACAGAATTGACAAAGCATTTTTATGTATATACGAAATGAAAACAAATGTTTTCATTTGCATGTTTAAGAATTTATCATCACATACTCTTTTTCAATAGCATTCATAAGAAAATATATTAATCCTATATAAATAGTATACAGCAAAATCATCTTGAAGAAAGTATGTTTTGAAATATAATAGCGAATATATTCTGACAGTTTTATTCCTCTTTAACTAACTTCTTATAAATCGGCTCATTTGTCAAGGAAAGAGACTCACAATTCACGTATCCTTTACATTTCTATACAAACAAAAAAAGAAAGAGGATAATCCCCTTTCTTTATTTCGCAAATACTCCTGAAACAATACCCATAATTTTTTGGACGACTTCTTCAATTGATAAAGAAGTTGTATCTAATTCCAATGCATCATCAGCCTTTTTTAGAGGAGAAACTTCGCGTTCTGAATCCAATTTATCACGCTGAGCAATTTCTTCTTGTAACTGCTCTAAATTAGAATCGAAACCTTTATTTATATTTTCTAAATGTCTTCTTTCCGCTCTTTCTTCTACAGAAGCAAGCATAAAGATTTTCACTTCAGCATCTGGTAACACATGTGTACCAATATCACGGCCATCCATTACAACGCCGCCTTTTTCCGCTAATTCTTGTTGACGACGAACCATTTCTTCACGAACAAGACGATGCTTTGCCACAATAGATACTCGATTCGTCACATCAGGCGTACGAATAACTTCCGAAACATCTTGTCCATTTAAAAATACAAGTTGTGTATTTTCTCCTTGTTGAAATTCAATATTCACATTTTTTACAACTTCCATTAGCTTTTCTTCATTTTCAATATCCACTTTTTGTTCAAGGGCTGCATATGTAATAGCACGGTACATTGCGCCTGTATCAATATAAACGTAAGAAAGCTTCTTTGCCACAACTTTTGCAACTGTACTTTTTCCAGCAGCCGCTGGACCATCTATAGCAATTGAAATTCGTTTATCCATTGTAACACCTCATTTTTTCACTTATAAAACAAAACGAAAAGCAGGTATTCATCCCTGCTTCTTCTCATTTGCTTCACGTCATTAAATCCTCAATTATTGTAGCATAATCCTTCCTAGAAGAAAACGAAAACTACCTACTCACCTGTAAGATTTCTTCTTTATTTTTCGCGACGACACCTTCATAATAAACAATTTTAGATAGATATTTTATTGATGACTTATGTATAAATAACAATTGCACAATACAAAGACAAATAAATTGAATTATTAATATACGAATGATAATTTTCTCCACCTTCTTCAAGATATCCACTCCTTCCCACCATATACTTACACATTACATTTCATGATTTTATACAACGTACATAGCGCAATTAAATTTATTGTCATATTCCAAGCATGCTTTTATACATTTTCATTGTCGAATTTACTCAAAACATGTTATGTTCTAAATGTATTTTTCAACTTGAAAGGGGTATAAGCATTGAAAAGAATCCTAGTTTTACACACAGGTGGAACAATTGCAATGGAGGAAGATAAAGAAACTGGGGTCGTACAACCAGGAGAAAAAAATCCTCTTTTAAAATTCATTCCTGATTTAGAAGGCGATGTTGATTTAATCGTTGAAGATGTGTTCCATCTACCATCTCCTCATATGACACCAAGCGAGATGTTACAATTACAAGTCATCATTGATGAAAGAGTAAAACAAGACAACATTCATGGCGTAGTCATTACGCATGGTACGGATACATTAGAAGAAACCGCATATTTCCTAGATTTAACAGTCAAAGCAACTATTCCAATCGTAGTAACAGGCGCAATGCGTTCTAGTAATGAATTAGGTGCTGATGGTCTATATAACTTCTTATCAGCTGTAAAAGTAGCTAGCAGTAATGAAGCTGCAGAAAAAGGTGTTCTAGTCGTATTAAACGACGAAATTCATTGCGCTACAAATGTAACGAAAACACATACAAGTAATGTTGCAACATTCCAGAGTCCACAATATGGACCAATTGGAATGGTAACAAAACGTGGTGTTGTCTTCCATCACGCTTTAGTACATCATGAAACGTATACAGTAAATAACATCTCTAAAAACGTAGTTGTTCTAAAAGCATATGCTGGTATGGATGATACATTGTTAGCAGCAATTGAAAACCTTCCAGTTGACGGAATTGTCATTGAAGCGCTTGGACAAGGTAATTTGCCTCCACGTACACTCCCTAGTTTAGAACGATTAATAAGCAAAGGAATTCCAGTCGTATTAGTTTCACGTTGCTTCAATGGTATCGTTCAAGACGTATATTCATATGAAGGTGGCGGCAAACAATTAAAAGATATGGGCGTTATATTCACATACGGCTTAAACGCTCAAAAAGCACGTATTAAATTACTAGTCGCATTAGAGAATACAAAATCACATGAAACAATCCAAAATATGTTTATGCACGAATAAAAAAAGCTGTCGAATTTTTCGACAGCTTCTTTTTATTTTTCTCTCGACGCAATGGTTTGCGCAATCGCATCTCCATGAAATCTACCGTTCTCGATAAATATTTCATTTGCATTATTCCCAGCGGCAATTACACCTGCAATGAAAATATTTTCAGTGTTTGTTTCCATTCTATCCTCTGTATAAATCGGACGCCCAGTTTCTTCATCAATTCGAACGCCCATCTCCGTTAAGAAACTATGATCAGGATGGTAACCCGTCATCGCAAATACAAAATCATTTTGGATTGTAAATGCCCCGTCATCAACGGTATACGTTAATGTATGTTCAGTAATTTCTTTCACATGAGCCCCAAAATGCATTTGAATTGTACCGTTTCGTACTAACGCCTCAAATTCCGGTAAAATCCACGGCTTAATGCTCGGCGAGTACTCACTTCCACGATACAGTACCGTTACACGCGCTCCTGCTTTAACAAGTTCCAACGCAGCGTCTATACTTGAGTTTTTTCCACCTATAACTACTACATCTCGATCAAAATAAGGATGTCCTTCTTTAAAATAGTGAGCTACTTTCTTCAGTTCCTCACCTGGAACATTCATATAATTTGGATTGTCATAATATCCAGTGGCTACAACAATATATTTCGCTATATATATTTCTTTATGTCCGTCACGTTTCGTCGTCTCAACCTTAAAAACTTCTCCATCTTTTTGAACTTTCTCTACTCGTTCGAAAGCATTTATGCGTACAGATTTACGCTTTACTACTTCGCGATAATACGCAAGTGCTTGATTTCGAACTGGCTTACGGTTTTCGGTAATAAAAGCTACTTCACCAATTTCTAATTTTTCACTAGAGGAGAAAAATGTTTGATGAGTTGGATAATTATAAATCGCATTTACAATGTTTCCTTTTTCAATTACTAACGGATTAATTCCTACCTTTTGCAACGAAATTGCTGCTGCTAATCCGCACGGACCGCCTCCAATTATGATAGCTGTTTCTTTCTGCATACTCGGTTCACTCCTAGTCTTCTACCTCTGCACTATTTATAAAAACAAGAAAAAACCTACTTACAACAGTAGGCACCTATCTTTATTGTATTCATTTTTCATACGTTTGTCATCTAAACGAAACGTACATCCGATAGACATCTGCTAAAAACTGTTGAAATTTAATACCTTGTTTCCCTAATACATTTTCAGGATCAATCTTTCTAGCTGGATCAAGTGTTTTATGTGATACGATATCTTTTTTCGGATTCAAGCCAAAGTTTTGACATAAATAAGCATGATACCATGTAAAACGCGTATACGCTTCCCAAAAGTTAACATCACCGCCATAACAAAGTTCCACACCAATGGCAGCCTTATTCGCATCATAACCATATAAGTCATTATCCGTCGACACACCATATCGAACATGATACGCAACTTCATTTATAGGAACAATTTCCAATATTGTTTTGTCATCTATAAATGTATGGGCCGAAGCTTTCGGTTGTATTTCATTAAAGTAATCCCGATTTCCTATTGCATTGCTACCAGGATTCCCTGTATCATGACTTACAATAAACCTTACTTTAGAAAGAGGAATTCCCGGTCGTGAACTTCCATATCCAATATAGTTACGCTCTATAGGAAACATCGCCATTACTACCAACTCCCGCTTTAGAAAATTACCTTCCTTCCTTATATATGTATTCGGTAGCAATGTCCTTATCGCATATTTCTTACACGAAGAGAAAATCGAAAATATTTGATGTGAACACCATAAATAACAAAATACTTACAGCGACTCCATAAAAACCGTAAAACCAAACACAATCTTCTTTCGTATCTAAGCCGAAAAATTCATTTACTGATTGTAATAATGTGCCACGCTTACTTTGTTTGTTTCGTAATACTTCCACTCGTTCTACAACATCTGCTGGCATCATAAATCTTTGGTCTACTGTCATTTTCATCATTTATCTCTCCTTAAAATCATTTCCGTTTTGTTTATCTAAGGAGAGTATAGCACGTTTGTTCGTACGGAACAAGCGTTCTTTTATTTTTTTATTTTATTTTTCAACAAGCCAAGTAATAATCGTGAATATAACAGCGATAATCGGCCCTACTACAACCACACCAAATATTAAAAACAATAAGCCTTCTCCGAACATCCGAACGACACTTGTTTTTCGGGCTTTCATCGTTCTTGAGAGTTCTCCCTCTAACCTCTTAACCTTTTCTTCTAATTGTTCTACTCGTTCCATCATTTCATTTTCCATATACAACACCTCACACTAATACTCCAACAAAAAAACGTGATTCCCTCGAAAGGAATCACGTTTTTTCATGATATAATATTATACCCAACCTCTGAAGCGACTTGCTTCAGCCATTTTACGAACACCAACCATATAAGCTGCTAAGCGCATGTTCACTTTACGAACTTGTGCTGTTTCATAAATAGAATCAAATGATCTTACCATTACTTTTTCTAAGCGTTGTTCTACTTCTTCTTCTGTCCAGTAGTAACCTTGGTTATTTTGTACCCACTCAAAGTAAGATACTGTAACTCCACCAGCACTTGCTAATACGTCTGGAACAAGTAAAATTCCGCGATCTGTTAAAATTTTAGTTGCTTCTAAAGTTGTTGGACCATTTGCAGCTTCAACAACAATTTTTGCTTTAATATTATTAGCATTTTCTTCTGTAATTTGATTCTCAATTGCAGCTGGAACTAAAATATCGCAATCAAGTTCTAACAATTCTTTGTTTGAAATTGTATTATTAAATAGTTTTGTTACTGTACCAAAGCTATCACGACGGTCTAATAAATAATCAATATCTAATCCATTTGGATCATGTAATGCACCGTAAGCATCTGAAATTGCAATTACTTTCGCACCTGCATCATGCATAAATTTAGCTAAGAAGCTACCCGCATTACCGAACCCTTGAACAACAACACGCGCACCTTTAATATCAATGTCGCGTTTTTTTGCAGCTTCGCGAATACAAATTGTTACACCTTTCGCTGTTGCTGTTTCACGTCCGTGTGATCCACCTAATACAAGTGGCTTACCTGTAATAAATCCTGGTGAATTAAATTCATCAATACGGCTATACTCATCCATCATCCATGCCATAATTTGAGAGTTTGTAAATACGTCTGGAGCCGGAATATCTTTTGTAGGACCAACGATTTGGCTAATTGCTCGTACATAACCGCGGCTTAGTCTTTCTAATTCACGGAATGACATTTCACGTGGGTCA
This sequence comes from Bacillus cereus group sp. N11, assembly GCF_016483605.1. Lineage (NCBI taxonomy): Bacteria > Bacillati > Bacillota > Bacilli > Caryophanales > Bacillaceae > Bacillus > Bacillus cereus group sp. N11. Next base: position 94,683 of record NZ_JAEHBN010000002.1, on the reverse strand, counting down.
CAGATAATTCCACCTTTACCTCCACCATACGGTAAATCAACAATACCACATTTTAAACTCATCCAGATCGAAAGTGCTTTCACTTCATTTTCTGTTACATTCGGATGGAAGCGAATTCCACCTTTCGTTGGACCAACAGCATCATTATGTTGCGCACGATATCCTGTAAATATTTTAACAGTCCCGTCATCCATACGAACTGGTATTTTCACTGTCATCATACGAATTGGTTCTTTTAATAATTCATATACTTCGTTTGGATAACCCAATTTTTCTAATGCTTCACTAATAACAATTTGTGTCGAATTCAATAGTTCAAAATGTTGTTCCCTTTGTTGTTGTGTTTTTGTTTGAGTTCCCTTTTCGGCTACCATAGTAAGTAAACCCCCTGTAATTTCACTTGTTTAGTAAACCTTCATTGCCTAGTATACACCGTTAAATTTGGAATGCAATAGAAAACGCTAACAAATATATACAACTTATTTCGTATTGCAAGCGTTTTCACTATTATTATAGTCCTTTTATTGCTTTTAGAAAAGTAAAATACTTAAATATTTAAATATTTTTTATCTCACTCGAATACAGCGTCGCGAAACGGTATATTTAATTAAGAAAACGTTTGTTTAAATATTTATAATTGACCCTAGCCTTACTCCTCTTATCCAAATAAAATACAAAACCCCAGCTATGTTATATTAGCTGAGGTTTTGCTTTTTCACAAAGTAATTGTATACTTGTTCAATTGCTTGAGAAGCCATTAATTCTTTACCATACTCCATTACACGGTAAATGGTTGCCGTAGACGGATTACCGTATTCTGCTAAAATAGCTATAAAATCCGCCTTCAATAATTGTATTTGCTCTTCTTCTTCCATCCAAAGATAGAAACGCCCATCCCACGTATATAACTTTCCGCCAGTTACACCAAGGTTATATAAGCGATTCGACAGGTTAATTACGTCGTCTAGTGTAGCAAACTCATAAAGTATGTGCTCGCTCTCATCTAGAGTCACTTGCATTTCAATAAACTCGTCACGGAACTCATCATCTGTATCCACTTCTTGATTTTCCTTCGTTACTATTACAACCATGCCTTGTGCTTGTAGAGAAAATACTTCAACTGCAATCGGACCATCTGCTTCAAATCCTAATTCTTTATTTGCTTCTTGCATCATATCACGAAATAGTTGCTGTACTTTCGGTGCATTTCTCCATAAATCCTCTTTCGTTAATCCTCGTTCAGATAAATCATCAAATGTTAGGAAAATTTTTATCTTATTATAATTTAATCGTTCCAGCCTCATCTCATACCCTCCCTACGTAACCATTGAATCTAATTTTTATTATATGAAATAGAAAATAGATGGTTCTTTCCGAACAACTATTCTAACATTTTTAACCATTCATCCCATTCTTCTTTCGTATCGCCGATTAGGATTGTTTGAATGTTCAACTGATCTCGAGCGCTTATTTCCCCTATAACCCCAACAGAAAGGTTCTCATTTTTTTCTTGCAATAAATCCCCAACATTCATCGCCCTTTTCAGTTCTAGGCCATTTTCAAAAGAGACAAATAAATATTTTGGCTGTATTTGCTCAACCGCTAATAACATGCCATCTCCCTCTAAACTTGTCCTAATATGTATCGCCTCATATCCTTTTAAACGTAAATACATTGAGAAAATAAATCCTTTCAATGTATTATTTTCTAACACAATTACTTTGTGTATGGAAGAAAACGTTGAAGCATTATGATACACCATTCCTAGACGAGTTTGTAAAAATGATACGGCATATTGGAATTGCGTCATTGCAATCTCATTGTTATTTTTTAGTGTCAACAATTTGTTTGTCACTTGAAGAATAATACCGGTGATAACTTTTTCTGTTGAATAAATACTAAAAGCCTCATTTATTAATGCAGAAGTTGTAATTTCATCAAATTCTAACAAAGCTTGTAGTAAATCGTCCACTAAAACAACTTCTTTATCGTAATGTATTTCTTTTTGGGCATTACTCTGCAAACGATTCCCTTCTAATAACTGCACTGCTTGTCCAATCATCATACCGGAAGAAACCTTCTCCATTAACCATTTCAAAATTCGAATATGCTCTTCTGTATATAATCGATGCCCAGCTTGATTCCGCTTTGGGGCAATAATCTGATATCGCCTTTCCCATGCACGAAGCGTACTCGGTTGAACTCCAATAATATTCGAAACAGCTTTTATATTATATTTTCCATTTAGAGTTGGCATCATTTCCCTCCACATAACGTAATAATATGTGTTTGAGCAGGTGCTCGAAAACGAAGTGGAATCAATGTTGTTCCGTATCCATTACTAACAAAGAGAGTCGTATTTGAATGATTATATACGCCACCTTTTAAATATTTTTCAGATGGGAATAATCGAATCTGTCCTCCATGTGTATGTCCACTTAACACAAGTGAAATTTGTTCTTTTCCAGACATTTTTTTTATTATATCAGGGTTGTGACTAATTAAAATACGAAATCCCTCTTCTTTACAATCAGCCAATGCTAAGTCTAAACGATCACGTTCCAATCCAACATCATCTACACCGAGTAAGCAAATTTTCTCTCCTAACTCAGATTCAAATACAACTCTTGTATTATCTAAAACTTTCACATTATTTTCTAATAGCAACGCATCTAATTCATGGTATTCAATCTCATAGTCATTATTTCCCCATACAAAATATACAGGAGCTATCGCTCTTAACTTTTGAATGTTTGCAGAGATTTTTGATAAAGGTACGCCCTTTTCCGCTAAATCACCACCAATAATAACGAGATCTACTTTTCCCTTTATTCGCTCAATTAACGAATCTGAAACGACTCTTCTATGAATATCAGAAATAAAAAACATATTCATCTGTTGAAAACTTTGCGGAAATTCTTTAAATTCTAAAGTATGTTCCAATACCGTATTACGCATCGCTTCTTTATACATTACAAGAAGAAATATTATACCTATACATATGAGAGTACTTAATATTGTAATCCATATCATATTTTTACTTCCCTACTCATAAAGATAATCCTCAGTTTTTATAACAAGCTACGAATTGCTTAGTTTACTAGCTCTCTTGTTTTACGGACTTATCTTTTATCGGAATTTTTAATTCTTGACCTGCACTCACTTCATCTTCTTCTAAGTTATTATACTTTTTAATAACTTCAATCCCACTTTCATCTGAAAAATATTGCTTCGCTATACTTTCTAAAGTTTCTCCCTTTTTCACAGTATGCGTTACCACCTTCTCAGATTGTTTCTGAGTTTCAGATTTGGCTGAATCAAAAAAAATTACTTCAAACGCACTTTTACCAGCATTACTACTATCACTTTTCACCTGAATATATTTATCCGTATACCATAAAATACTAATTGGTAGTAATATGAATAGACACGTTAATACTCGGACAAAAATGTGATTCATTTTAAACTTTTGCTTTTTCTCTTTATTTCTATGAAGTTCACTTCGCGGCGGTAAACTTTCATCTTCTTCCACTTGCTCAACTTCTAATTCCTCTTCAAAATCAGGAATTCGTTTCCTCATGTTGTTCACCACCACCTTCCATTTATTTTCTTAGTTGGAGTCCCATTATAAAATCAACAAGAAAGTGTGCAAAGATTGTTATAAATAAATTCCCTGTCCATTCAAATACATAACCAAAGACAAAACTAATAAAACATACGAAACAAAACAAAAATGGCTTTGTTATATACCGAATATGTAAGACTGCAAATACTAAACTTGCTATTATAATTCCGAAATGAGTCTGCATTACACCTCTAAATAAAAATTCTTCTGCAAAGCCAATAACGAACGTAATAACGAGTAAATGCATAACTGACATTCCTTGAAACATCTTATCGTTAATACCACCATCATCAAACCAAGACTCTGGAAATACTCGCATTGCAACATAATCTAATAACACAATACCAATCGCTAATAAACTACCTACTATAAGTATTCGTACAGGTTCCCACTTCCAAAGACTAAAAACTTCTTTTGTATCTCGAAATAATATATATGCTAGCAAACAACCAATACCAATAATAATTAGCTGTGTTATATACAGATTCAGCCTTATTTCTTTCGGACTCATATCTTCAACATTATGCCTTTGAATGTTCATCATTCCTCCATCTTCTCTAGGCCGAAAAGCTTTTGTAACTCTGTTTCCCAATTATAGTCGAAATCGGATTGTTGCGCTCGTCTTTTTTTATACTCCGTTTTTGTAATACCACAATAATCGCAGCAATTTTTCAACTCTGTCTCTTTTCTATAACCGAACTGTTGAAGTACATATTCACGCCTACATCCTTTAACTTGTATCCATGACTTCATGTTTTCTAGCTCACTATATTTATTACGCAATCTTATTTCTACTTCAGCTATTAATCTGTTCATGATTTCATCTGACAAGCTCTCTAATATTAGTTTTCGCCGTTGTATGATCCCAAGCCGTTCGAGATGATAGCGGATGAAACGCCAATATTGTTCATTAAATCTTGCTGCATTATAACAAATTTCTTCTACATCTTCTATTGGTAATTCTTTCGTTTGAAACATTCTTTCTTGTAGTAAAGAAAATAAAAATTGTATTTGCGACTTACTTGGCAATTCATCTTCAATAATTGAAATTGGCAAATCGTGATCCAACGGACTACATAATAAAAAGGCTATACTCGGTTCGCCATCTCTTCCAGCTCTTCCGATTTCTTGTAAGTAGGAAGCTATATTAGTCGGATAATGGAAATGAATAATATATCTCGTATTCGACTTATTTACTCCCATACCAAAAGCACTTGTGCATATTACAATTTGCAATTGGTCATTCATAAATTGCTGTTGAATTAACATACGCTCTTCATGTTCCATACCACCATGATAAAAAGCCACACCAGTACAGCCTTTTCCTCTTAAATATTCCGTTAAACGTTCTGTCCATGCTCTACTTGAACAATATACAATCCCTGGCCCCTGTAAATACATCACATGTTCCAAAAGTGCTTCTTTCTTCTCTTCTATCGTCTCTACAAATTGCACTTCCATTGCAATATTTGGACGATCAATAGAGTATGCATGCTGCGAGACATTCTTTAAACTTAAACTCTCTGCTATATCTTGCAGTACATCCTTTGTCGCTGTCGCTGTTAATGCTAGTACCGTAGGAGATCCAATGTTCTCGATTACTACGTTTAATTTTTTATAATCCGGTCTAAAATCATACCCCCACTGCGAAATACAATGGGCCTCATCCACAACAAACATTGAAATATGAATTTTCTTCAATTCTCTTATTAATAAATCCGATTGCAACATTTCTGGAGACACAAAAATAAATTTATAAAAAGCCAATTTTTTCATCGCTTCTCTTTTTTCACTTAATGTCCGAAAACTATTAAATGCAATCACTCGATTTTTCACAACATACTTTAATTGTGTAACTTGATCTTCCATTAAAGATAATAGTGGTGATACAACAAGCACTGTTCCTTCTTGCATTAGCCCTGGGAGTTGATAGCACATAGATTTCCCTCTTCCAGTCGGAAGCATCGCTATAACATCTTTTCCTTCTAATAAGTCTGTAATAACTTCTTTTTGTCCTTGACGAAATTCAGAATATCCAAACCACTTATATAAATATTCCTCAAGTTTCATTTATACCCTCCATCCGTGCCAATACAAGACGGACTTCAAAATAAGATATCTCTTCCCCAACCGCTTGTTTCAAGACACGTAACTTACGTGTTTGTAATGTCTCAATTACTTCTTTTACTTTATCTATTTTGTCTTTCTCCATAAACATCTCAATTGAAAATTCTTTTTCTCGTAAAGCGATTTCTACAAAATGATCTTCTATCGTTGCAACCTTCAAATTCCGAATTGTTGCTATTTCTTCCAGAAAGCGTCCTTGTCTCCAAAGATTATATGTTTTTTTCGTAGATATGCTAAATAAATCAGCCTTCTCATTTGGATAAGATATAATTTCAGCTAATAACGGAAACTCACTTTCTTTATTACGAACTTCTTGAATAATGAAATGAATTGTACCCCAAAATAAAAAATACACTCGAAATACATCTTGTTTCGTAATTTCTGCTAATTGTTGCAACGTACAACCGATGCGTTTATAGCCCGTTAAGCGATATGTTACGATTGTCGCCTCTAATGGTTTATTTTTTTGTAAAAGAGTATACATCTCCTTCCACAACCTTTTAGCCAATTCACTTCTCATATATGGTATTCCAGTGAGAAAACGTTTCACCCACATCATTATTTCTGTATCTTGCTGAATTGGAATAAATTTCGTATTCACCTGTTGTAAATTCGAAATGGTTTGAACGATTAATGATAATCTCTTCCAAAACGTTTCACCTATCTCACCATAGTGTAAACCATGTAAACACGTCGGAAAAGCAAAGTCATCTTTCCATTTGTTTAATTGCATGTTACCAGCAGTCGTTACTACGTATGTATTTTCATGTATAGATTGAACTAAATCCGTTTGTACCAACTTTGCAACTTCTTGATCATAATCAGCTCTATTCAAAGATTTATAAATCCCAAACAAAAAAGAAATTTGAAACATATTCCCATCTTGTAATGTTTGCGATGACCTCTTTCCTTTTAATAAATAATAAATAGAAGAAACGGTCCTTTCGCCATTCAATTGTTTTAAACAATACAATAAAGTATATTGTAGTTGCATTACCGCTTCCCCTTTCCAATTTAACTTAATTCTTTTTCAATATGATTACAACGTCTACTGTTACTCATTAACCTTATCATATCGGTACCATATGCTTGTACATACTCTATTGTACCAAACGAAATAACATTTACATATTTTGAAAATCTTATGACATAATTCAAAAATAAGTTGACACTCTAATTGATAAGCATTATCATTATAATTTTATGTTGAAAAGTTTTACAAACCGTTTTACAATAAGGTTATAATTTTTATGGCGAGCTTTTCACATACATATTATCAGGAGGGAAAAAAGATGGCAAAATATACAATCGTTGATAAAGATACTTGTATCGCATGTGGTGCTTGCGGCGCTGCTGCACCAGACATTTATGACTATGATGATGAAGGTATTGCATTTGTAACATTAGATGATAACCAAGGTATCGTTGAAATTCCAGATGTATTAATTGAAGATATGATGGACGCATTCGAAGGTTGTCCAACTGACTCAATTAAAGTTGCTGACGAATCATTTGACGGCGACGCTTTAAAATTCGAATAGTCTTTTATTAACTTCAAAAAATGCCCCTCATATTGATGAGGGGCATTTTTTGTTCCCTATTTTCATTCTACTTAACAAAAAACCATTAGTAGTTTCACACTACTAATGGTTTTATTTTATATGTTATGCATTTTTCATTTTTGCAAACACCCATACTTTCAGGCGTGAGAATAATGCTACAAATACAATTGTTACTACAATTCCTTTAATTAAATTAAACGGTAAGATCGCTGTTACAACAGTCGTTCTTATAGCCTCACTAGACATAGCAGGTGCATTTAAAAACCAAGTGTAAGCTGGGAATATGATGATATAGTTTAATACACTCATAATTAGCGCCATTGTAATTGTCCCTAACATTAGTCCTGTCGTTAAACTCTTTACAGTACGATACTTTCTAAATAAGAAAGCTGCTGGTCCAATAAATAAACATCCTGCAATAAAGTTTGCAATTTCTCCAACTGGTACTCCTATTAAACTTCCTTGAATCCCGTAATGTAAAATATTCTTTATTCCCTCTACAATTATCCCCGCAATTGGTCCAAAAATAATTGCAGCAATTAGAGCTGGCACATCACTAAAATCAATTTTTAAAAATGGCGGAAGCCCTGGGAACGGGAAATCCAACATCATTAGTAAATATGCAATACTACTTAGCATTGCTACACTCACCATCTGTACTACACTGTTTTTTTGTTTCATCGTTCTCTCTCCTTTTCCATCGATCATCTCATGGAAAGTGGAAAGGTTCTGCTATGCCTATTTTTTCATAGAATGAAAAAACCCTTTGTGTTTTACACAAAGGGAGAATTTAAGGCACATCAAACAGACGTTCAAATTCCTATCTTTTTTGAACGCTTGAACCTCCATCTTCTCCCATCCAGACTATACTGTCGGCTTTGGAATCACACCAAATCCTGCCTTAACGGCTCGCGGGCTTAGAACGAAATCATAAATAGTTCATCACCGCCGGTCGGGATTTTCACCCTGCCCCGAAGATAGACCGATATTCTATTTTCCCCTTCATTATACAACAACCTAATAACATTGTGAACTAAAAAATTGTAACTTATTTAAAATTAGTTATTTATTTTTTATAACCTATTAATAATTGCAAAATATTTTACAATACACCCCATATTTTTTATTATTAGGCATTTCTCTTTTGAATTCCCTAGTCATATATAATGAAAAGTGATAAGATGTTGAATTGTTAAGATAAGAACATTTTCTGAGTTATGGAGGAAATGTCATGAAGAAAGATAAAAGACACTCTATTCGAGAAGCAATGAAAAAAAACTTAAGAAAAGAATACTTTTACTTAAAAAAAGAATTACTTTTCTACTGTCCAATTGATTTAGGCACATTCTCAAGCGAGACATACTATGCTGCTTTCGATGAAGATGGCATCAGTATTTATCAGTATGATAAAAAAACAGAAAGTAAATTAAAATTGTGCGAGCGTCATCCATGGAAGAGTTGGAATAAAGTGAAGGTTGATCACTATTTGACAACTTCTCAATTTATTTTTCAAGGTGAGCGTAACTGGATATTATCCCTTTTCCAAAAAGGAAAAGAAGCTCAAAAAATTATCGAAGAGCATACATCTTTACAAACAGAAGTTGTTTCTCGCTCTTTCTTAAAAAAACTTCCTGGTTTTCGTTCTAATACACCGTTGAATAAATACATCGGCAGCATTTGTTACACTGCACTTATTGCATTTTTATTAAAATGGATGATTCCATTTCAAGCACCACAAATCGCCCTGTACTCTCTTTCGATTGGTTGTATGCTTCTTGGCTTACTTTGTTTGACAATCGGTTTAATTGAACCGACTATTGTACTGTTTCGAACAAAAGAAAAAACAAGAACAAAAGTTTTTTACTTATATAGCTACTTAGCTATTTCTGGATTTATATGTGTCTTTATTTTTTGGTAAAAGAAGAGCTAGTTAAACTAGCTCTTCTTTACTTTACGTATAATTGTTGATTTGGATAAATTCGCTCTTGCTGCAATCCATTTTTTGCTTTTATTTCCTTAAGTGTCATACTAAATTTCCGTGCAATATTAACTAAAGTATCCCCTTTTTGTACGACATATAATGAGGAAGAAACAACTTCATTTCTTTGTTCATTTAAAACAAGTAATGGATTCATTGCATTCTTTTTCGCCATCGTCCATCTTCCTTGATGAAGTTCTAAATGTAAATGTGCACCTCGTGATTCTCCTGTGTTTCCTACTTCTCCAATTATTTCTCCTTTTGAAATATAATCCCCTTGAACTACGTGTCTCTTATTTAAATGTGCATACACAGCCTCATATTCTCCATGTTTAATAAATACAACGTTCCCATAACTATTTGAATAATAAGACTTTGTCACCTTACCATCTTGAATAGCTGCCACAGGTGCTCCGATCGGTGCAGCTATATCAATACCGTAGTGTTTTCCATGCCTTGTCCCAAAATAATCACTTATCTGTCCTTCCACAGGCCATGTCCATCGATTTTCTTCTGCGTAAACATGTAATTGAGATAAAAACAGTACAGTCAATAACATGACGCTACATTTTAACACTTTCATATACATCCTCCGTTTTCTAATTACCACCATACCTTCTCTATTTTGGTATATTACAGAAAAAAGTATACAAAAAAAGAAAGTGAATTACTCCACTTCCTTCTCTTTCTTATCACGAAAAACTAATGCGCTACGGTTATACTCCACATCTTTTACTTGTAATCGAGTATTTATTACTCTAGCTACTGCAAACAAATAATCAGATAATCTATTTACATACTTTAGAACAACTTCATTTATTTCCACTTCTTTTTTCAACGACACGATAGAGCGCTCTGCTCTTCTTACAACAGTACGTGCAATATGAATAGTAGCCGATGCCTCGCTACCACCTGGTAAAATAAAGCGTTCTAATGGTGGCGCTTCTTCTATATACAAATCAATCCTTCTTTCTAAGCTTTCGACCATTTCGATCGTTACTTTATAAGGGATTTTCTCCTCCACTATCGCCAAATCTCCCCCGCAATCAAATAGTTCATGTTGAATATTTTCAAGTTCATTGTAAATATCTCCAAATGCCCCGCCTTGTAGCTTAGTCATCGCATATCCAATATGAGAATTCGCCTCATCTATCGTGCCATATGCTTCTACACGAATATTATCTTTATCCACCCTGCCACCTATTACACTTGTTTTCCCTTTATCTCCTGTTTTCGTATATAATTTCATTTCTTCACAGCACCTCTCTCGTTATTCTTAATTCGACTAAGATAGAAAAAAGTTCTACTATAATTTATTTAATTGATTTTACAAAAAAATAAAAAACAGTAGAACTTTATTTATTATTAACTTTAAAAACATATATCTAAATTATACGATTCGGCAAATATACAGAGAATGTAGTTCCTTCTCCAACAACACTTGAGACAGAAATTTTCCCATCATGGCCTTGAACAATATTTTTAGCAATCGCAAGCCCGAGTCCTGTTCCACCCTTTTTCCCGCGTGTTCTTGCTTTATCAGCTTTGTAAAAACGATCAAACAAGAATGGAATATCTTCTTCTGGAATACCAGCACCTGAATCTTGCACTTCGAAAGTAAGACCATTATTTTCCGTATGAATTACAAGTGCAACATGTCCACCTGCATTCGTATGACGAATTGCATTATCAATTAAATTCGTCAACACCTGTTCCATGCGGTCTGCATCAAACGGATATTGTTCAATTGGACTTTGGAAATCTACTGTTAGTTCAACTTCTTTATCCTTTGCAATCCCTTGGAATTTACGGCCAATCTTTTCGACAAATGGATGAATATCTACTTCACCAATATGTAACTCTACGTGGCCACTTTCCATACGAGCTAAATCTAATAATTCATTTACAAGTTTACCTAAACGAACGGATTCATCATAAATGATTTGAACAAACTCATTAATTTCCTCTTTCGTTTGCACAATATCATCTAAAATCGCTTCACTATACCCTTGAAGCATGACCATTGGTGTACGAAGTTCATGTGATACATTGGCAATAAAGTCTTGACGCATCTTCTCAAGACGGCGTTCTTCCGTCATATCACGCAACACTGCTACAGCCCCACGAATTTTCGTTTGATTGTAAAGCGGCGTCATAAGAACTACGTAGTTACCTTTTTGCAAATTAATTTCAACAACTTGTTGTTGCTCACTTTCTACAACGCGATGGAATAGTTCCACAAGTTCAGAAGGTAGTTTTTTACTTAGCTCTATCTCTTTTTCTTCTTGCCAAACTTGTAAGAAATTTTCAGCCGGTGGATTAATAACTACGACTTCACCTTCTTGATTTAACGTAATAACTCCATCTGCCATACTACTCAAAATACTAGCTAACTGTTCTTTTTCTTGCTGCAAAGCATTCATATTAAACTTCAACTGTTTACCCATTTGATTTAAGGCCGTTGCAAGCTCACCAATTTCATCCTGAGATACCATAGGGGCCTTTGCATCAAACTTCCCACGTGCCACCTCAAAAGCAACCTCACGCATTTTACGAAGCGGTGCGGTAATTCGAGTAGATAAGAAGAACGCAAAGAAGGTTGTTAATATAATCGCAATCCCAGCCGATAAGAAAATAAAATCAGTCGTTCTCTCCATACCTTGTATTGGTACTTGTAAAGATTCATATACGAACACTGCACTTTGATTTTTTGATTGCACCGGTTTTCCGACAATCATAATATCATTTTCAGTATTTTTATTCTTCCTACTATTAGAAGCTTTTCTTATGTTGTTTTTAATTTCTTTTTTATCTTTAAAAACAGCAGCTAATTCTTTATCTTCTTTTAAATCATCTATTGTTAGCGTAACTAATCCTTCTTGTTTCGGAGAAGATGAAATCTCCTTACCATCTTCTACAATAATGATTCTTGAAAGTGGGTCAGAGAATTTATACGCGATATTCTCAATCGTTTTTACATCAGCACCTTCTTCAATTAACTCTGAAACACTTGTTGCAACTTTCTGAAGCCTAGCTTCACTCATATCAACATAATACGTTCTAAAAAACTGTGAAAGTAAAATCGCAACAAATCCAAGAACAAACGAAACGAGAAGTAATATGGTCATCCATAACTTCCCTACTACACTTCTCCAAAGCATCAGTCGTTCACAACCTCAAACTTGTAACCTACGCCCCAAACGGTAACAATCATCTTCGCAGCATCTGGTGATTTTTTACTTAATTTCTCACGTAAACGCTTTACATGCGTATCCACTGTACGTAAATCTCCGAAGAATTCATATTGCCATACTTCTTTCAACAATTGCTCTCGATCGAATACCTTATCAGGAGCTTTCGCTAAGAATAATAGTAATTCATATTCTTTCGGCGTTAAGTTCACTTCATTACCATCTGCAGTAACACGATGTGCATCGTTATCAATTGTTAAGTGCGGGAACACAGTAACATCTTTCGTCGTTGTATCTTGTGTAAAGAATGTTGTTGGTACAGCACGACGTAACACCGCTTTCACACGAAGCACTACTTCACGTGGGCTAAATGGTTTTACAATATAATCATCCGTTCCAACTTCAAATCCTTGTACCCGATTTACTTCTTCACCTTTTGCCGTCAACATAATAATTGGTGTCGCTTTTTTCTCACGAACCCCTTTGCACACTTCGATACCATCTTTACCAGGCATCATAAGATCCAATAAGATTAAATCATAATCATTTTGCAACGCCATTTCTAAAGCTGTATCACCATTATCTGCTTCCTCAATTGTGTATTGCTCTCTTTCTAAGTACATTTTCAATAAACGACGAATGCGATCCTCATCGTCTACAATTAAAATTCTAAATTCATTTTCCATTTCTACCCGCTGCATATTTTCACATCAGCGGTTCACACCTACCCTTCTACACTATTATGTTGCGCTATTCTCGGTTATTTAAGCACTCCTCTAAATGTTTCACTTCCCACTATTATGCTTCACAAGAATAATAAAGTTTGTTCAATTTTTTTCCAAAACTATGTATTTTATTTGAACAGTATATTATGTCCTCGACATCATTTTACAAAATCAACCGCTACTTTGTCATGTTTTTCTCAAAAAAGAAGAAAATTTGACAAAAATAAAATAGGAAAGTGACATACACTCTCCTATTTTATTTCTCTATGCATATGAATGTAAACCCGCAATGATTAAGTTCACTACAATAAAGTTAAACATAATGATCGCAAAACCAATTACTGCAAGCCACGCTGATTTTTCCCCATGCCATCCTTTAGATAATCGTAAATGTAATACTGCCGCATAAAAGAGCCACGTTATAAGTGCCCAAACCTCTTTCGGATCCCACCCCCAAAAACGCGTCCATGCTATTTGAGCCCAAATCATCGCAAAAATTAGCGCACCTAATGTGAAAACTGGGAATCCAATTGCAATAGATCGATATCCAATTTCATCTAATAAATCACTATTCGTATTCTTTACTAGTGGCTGAAGTGCCGCTGATACTCGTTTACGTAAAACAAGTCTTAATACAACATAAAGTAGTGTTCCAACTATTACTGACCAAATAACAGTATTTAATTTTTTCGCATTTACAATCGCTGGAACTTCGACTGTCGGTTCTAATTTATTTTCTGTCAGTAACTTCCCTTCATGTGGTCCAACTAAAGCTGGGAGATTATACTTCATCTCGACTTGTTGTTCATTTTTATCAATCCATTGAAACTTAGCTTCATATTTCATACTGGAGAATACTGTCGTTACCGCAATAAATCCAACTGTACAAACAAGTGTGAACACTACCGTTTCTAACCAAAATGTACGTTTACTTCTCGTTGATTGATCTACATTTTTCAATAAATACATAACGCCCGTAATAAAACTAATTGCTAAAATTGCTTGTCCTGCTGCTGCAGTCGTCACGTGAATGTGTAACCAGTTACTTTTTAAAGATGGGATAAGCGGGGATATTTCCCTCGGGAACATACTTGCATAGGCAATTAATAAAAGAGCAACTGGTAATGCAAATAGTCCAATTATACTTACGCGGTACATAAAATACATTACAATAAATGCTCCGACAAGCATCATACCGAAAAACGTACCGAATTCGAAAAAGTTACTAACTGGCGCATGACCTGATGCAATCCACCTTGTAACAAAATATACTGTTTGTGCTATAAATCCTAAAATTGTAATCGTTATTCCTACATTTGCCCATTTATGACCCTTTTCTTTAATTGCTCCCCCAAAAAATAGAGTTGCTATTAAATATAAAATAAATGCGGTAAAGAGAAAGTTACTACTTATTTGCACCATATCGTTTCCCCACCTTAACTAATTTTTTTATCAATTACTTTATCATTTGGCTGTGGAATTGCTGTACCTTCTAGTATTCTTTCAATATCTTTCTTTAAACCGAACCAATTTTTATTCGTATGTCCTGCAATCCACCATTCATCATTAACACGTTGTATCCAAATACGGCGATGATTCCAATACATACCTTGAATGACACCAACCATAAATATAAATCCTCCAATACCAAGAATCCAAAGCGTTAAATCTTTCCTAACCGTTAGAGCTGTCGCATTTTGCATTTCAACACCTGCAAATGACATTTTATATTTGTTGTTTCCATCTGCTTCTATATTTTGCTGAATACCAACGAAACTCACTTCACCATCTGGCGTCTCAGGCGTAAACATTTTAAATACGAATGCAGGGTTGTTTGGTAATTTTGTTTTTGTATTCGGTTTTCCATTCTCATCAAAATAAAAATCTGGAAAATAGCTTAATAGTTCTAAAGAATAACCATTTCCTAAATCGTATTTTTCTGTTGGATTCGCTAAATCTACTTTAATTGGTCCCCACTTTTGATTATTTTCTTTGTTTTGCAAGTGGAAGGACATACTTTTAAATTCACTTTCTTTATAATCCACTTGATACACTGCAAATTGATCAAATTTCAATGGCTCATTCACGCGAATTTCCGCTTCTTTTACTTTTTCTAATTTCGGTTTTTGCCCTGCTATATTTTCGCCTACCGCTTTATATAATACTGCATTCGTTTGGAAGTTTTTCGCAATCATTTTATCCCCAACACGGTCTATCGCTTCATCAAAAACTTCCTTATCCTTACTTTTATCATAAACTTCTTTTATAAACTTCTCATTTTTTAAATAGTATTGACCATCCGTCCCTGGTACTTCTTTCGTTTCACCATCACGTAACCAAAGAGCTTCGTCTACGTACATACTCGGTAAAAAACGAAGCATCGCACCGAATAAAAAGATAATAAGGCCGATATGATTTACATATGGACCCCAACGTGAGAAACGTCCCTTTTCCGCTAAAACGTTTCCGTCTTCCACTTTCACGTTATAGTTTCTTTTCTTTAAATTCTTTTGCACTCTTTCCAAGTCACCATCTTGCGGAGTACCAGTCCCGTATAATCTTTGTCTCTTTAAAAAGCTAGGATGTCTTTTTACCCCTTGTTTTTTTAAAGCTTTATAAAGGGGAATAACACGGTCTAAACTACATATCACAAGTGAAGTACCGATAGAAGCAATTAAAATCATGTACCACCATGAACCGTATAAATTATTAAATCCTAATTGATAGTATAATTGCCCTAAAAATCCGTATTCCTGTTTATAATATTCAGCTGGTGCAATTCCTGGCGTTATGTACATTTCTTGCGGAAAAATTGTTCCTATCGCTGATGCAGCTAAAGTTATTACGATTAGCCATACACCTACTTTTACAGAAGAGAAAAAGCTCCAAATTTTATCGACTATCGTTTTTGTTTGCGTGAGAGATCTCCGCGCACTCCCCTCATAGCGCATATCCAATAGTTTTACATTTTCATTGCTTTCAAATGGTTTCCCACAAGCTTCACAAAAAATGGTTCCTATCGGATTAACATGTCCACACTCACATTTAATTTCTTTCAACACTCTCACCGCCCCTGTATCTATATGTACTATTGTATATTCTAACCTCAAGTTACCGCAATACTCAGAATTTTTAAATCAGAGGCGCTATAGACATGCACCTCTTATGTAAAGGCTTTCTTTATTACGGAGTAATTTTCTTTAAATAGCCTTCTAACTGTTCTTTCGTTTGTTCACCTATAATTTGCTCCACTACTTTTCCATCTTTATCAATCAAAAAGCTTGTCGGTAATGGACCTACTCCATATGTGCCTATGATTTTTGTTCCTTTATCAATGGCAACTGGGAATTTCAAATCATATTGTTTCACAAAGTTCTTAACAGCAATATCTGTTTCATCTGCATCTAACGCAATAATTTCAACGCCTTTTTCTTTATACTTTGGATATAATTCATTCATATAAGGCATTTCTTTTTCACAAGGTTTACACCAAGTTCCCCAAAAGTTTAAAAATACACCTTTACCCTTTAAGTCCTTTAATTCAATTTTCTTTCCTTCCAAATCCGTCACAACAAAATTAGGTGCTTCTTTCCCAATTTGCATTTTCTCTTTATCAGTGAAAAACCCTTGATAAAGGGTAAATCCTACAGCACCGCTTAAAATGAGCAGAATGATAACACGAAATAATAAGCGATTTTTCTTCATCTTGTCTCCCCTCTCCTCGGTAAATGGTATGTATTCTTTTCTGTAAATATTATATTGAATAAATCACCAGCAGAGCACTCCACTGGTGAAATTTTAACTCTATAGCTTATCTTGGCTTTGTAGATGCAAGCGCGCGTAATTGTTTTACCTCATGTGGTGTCAATTCTCTTGCATCACCAGGTCGCAAACTACCCACTTCTAAAAAGGCATAACGTTCACGTTTTAATTTCACTACTTTACAGTCTAACGCTTCAAACATACGACGTACTTGACGGTTACGGCCTTCGTGAATTGTTAATTGTACAATCGCCATCTCTTTACGCTTGTCCCAAGAAATAATTTTCACATTTGCTGGTGCTGTCTTCCCGTCTTCTAATGTAACACCTCGTTCTAACATGCGAATTTTCTCACCTGTTAATGGCCCTTTTATTTTTGCAACATATGTTTTTTCAACTTTATATCTCGGGTGCATTAATACATTAGCGAAGTCCCCATCGTTTGTCATTAATAATACGCCAGACGTATCATAATCTAAGCGTCCGATTGGGAATAAACGTTGTGTAATTTCAGGGAAAAAGTCTGTTACAACATTTCTTCCTTTATCATCTGATACACTTGAAATTACGCCAGTTGGTTTATATAGTAAAAAATAAACAGGTTCTTCTTTTTCAAGAGGGATGTTATTTACTTCTACTTTATCTTGAGGAGTTACTTTTGTTCCTAACTCCTTCACTATTTTTCCATTAACTTTCACTTTTCCTTGCTGAATTAATTCCTCAGCCTTTCTTCTCGATGCAATACCTGCTTGTGCAATCACTTTTTGTAATCGTTCCATTTCTTTTTTTCACCTCGAATTTATCTTACCTTACATTAGAAAGACTTGGCAACCGCATACGTTTTACGACTGTTCGCCTCGTCTCACTTAAACAACATAGCGATGATATTAAACATATAAAGGGCAAATCATGTTTTTATCCTTTATTATTGTCCATATTTTTCATATTTCTCACAATAAAAGTTCATCATTTTGTCAAAAATACTGCATAAAAAAACCACTATTAAGCTACACCTTAATAGTGGTCGTATACGTATTATAAGCGAAATAGCCTAAAAAATGAATAGTATTACTGAAACAATAAAGAAACAAACACAATTGAGCAAATAATCCCGATTAAATCTGCAAAAAGGCCTACTTTTAATGCATCCCCCATTTTTCTAATCCCAACAGCTCCGAAGTATACTGTTAAAATATAAAAAGTCGTATCTGTACTCCCTTGCATCGTAGAAGCTAATCTCCCAATAAACGAATCTGGTCCATATGTTGCAATTAAATCAGTCGTAATACTTAAACCAGCAGAACCCGAAATTGGACGTATAAGCGCAAGTGGAACGATTTCTGCTGGGACATGAATTAAATCTAACATCGGCTTCATTACAGATATCATCGCATCTAAAGCACCTGATGCCCGAAAAATAGAAATGGATACAAGCATTCCAACCATAAACGGTAAAATGGAAACTGCAATTTGAATCCCTTCTTTTCCTCCCTCAACGAACGATTCATACGTTGGGACTTTCTTTATCGTGCCATATAAAAGGATAAAACCAATTACACAAGGGATTACCCATAATGAAATTGTATTTACAATACTCATTTTTTCCGCCCCTTTCTACTCCTTCTTCGGTAAAAATAGCGGTCAATCCAAATTGCCCCAATCATAGAGAGCACTTGTGCAATGAATGTTACCCCAACAATTTCAGTAGGATTTGCTGATTCATAAGTCATTCGAATCGAAATGACGGTAGTAGGAATTAAAGTAATAGCTGATGTATTTAATGCTAGAAACGTCACCATAGAGCGACTGGCCGAATCCTTCCCTCCATTTAATTCTTTCAGTTGTTCCATCGCTTTAATACCAAGAGGGGTTGCTGCATTACCTAGTCCAAAAAAGTTCGCCATCATATTCGATAGAATAAATCCCATTGACGGATGATCCTTCGGTATTTCTGGAAACAACCTTTTTACTATCGGCATAAAAAGTGTAACTAACTTTTTTAACAACCCTGCTTCCTCTGCAATTTTCATTAAGCCAAGCCAAAATACTAAAACGCTAATAAGCCCTATGCAAATCGTTACCGCATCTTTTGACCCGTCAAATACAGCTTTCGTTACTTCTTCCATCGTTCCGTTTATCATGGCATACACAATCCCTATGACCGCCATCGCTGCCCAGACGAGATTAACCATCGTTCCCAACACCTATCATGTAAGAAAAAATTTCCTTCACATTGTTCCAGTACATACCCGTTGCAGCTACTAACTTCCGTTTACTATAAAATAAATTCCGTTCTCCGACTTTTTCATTACCAACATAAATGTCTGTCTTCCCAACCTTTACTCCATCCGTAAGTTTTGCACTTTTATCGAGTTCAACTTTTAATACTACGTTCTTTTTTTCTTCTTCAGTTAACGGTACCGAAAAACTATTTTTCGTATAAACATGATTGGCATATTTCTTTTCATTTATTTCAGCAAGCGCTCCTTGTCCTAAAACTTTTGTTTGCTTAAAACGTTCAAACCCTTTGTCAAATAGATTCATATGATCATCCCAATCACTAGAAGCACTCAAAGTCACGACAATTAAATCTAGTCCATCTTTTGATGCCGTTGTAACAAGCGTTCGTCCTGCTTTTTTCGTAAAACCTGTTTTCCCACCTGTTGCAAATTCATAATAGGATGTCACAAGCTTATGTTTATTTTTCCACGGATAATCCCATGAATTTGATTTATACGTTTTTGTGCCAAAAATTTTCTTAAAGGTCTCGTTCCCCATTGCATATTTCGTTAACAGTGCCATATCATAAGCCGAAGAATAATGAGAGCCATCTCCATCCAAACCATGAGGATTTGAGAAGTGAGTATCTTTCATTCCAATTTGTTTCGCCTTTTCATTCATTAAATATACGAACCCCTCTATACTCCCTCCTACATTTTCAGCAATTACTTGCGCTGCGTCATTACCTGATCTAAGCATAAGTCCGTATACTAAATCCTCTAGCTTCACTTTTTGTCCAGGTTTTAAATAAATCGCCGATCCTTCCACCCTGACTGCTTCATTACTAACTGATACCATTTCTTTCATTTTTCCTGATTCAGCAGCTAACAAGGCTGTCATAATTTTTGTTATACTAGCAATTTTTTGTGGCTCATGTTCTGCTTTTCCGTATAATACACGACCAGAACTTTGCTCCATTAATACAGCATTTCGAGCGCTAACATTACTGTTCATCTTTGCATATGTAGGAATCAGCATAACGCTTGCGTACATAATAAGAAGCGTAATGATTACACAAATTCGTCTCATATTTCCCCCCACGTCCTTTTGGCACTTTTTGTACAAGTGTATGCTTGGCCTTTTAAAATATGAACGAAATCTTCCTTCTGCTCCCATTAAAAAAGACGCAAGAAATTTGCGTCTAATATGGTGTCCATTCAATTTGTTTCGCAGTTTCAAATCTTTTTTCTACATCAGGCCAATTCACAACATTCCACCAGTTTTTAATATATTCATCTTTTCGATTTTGGTATTGTAAATAATACGCATGTTCCCATACATCTAGTACAAGGAGCGGTATCGTATCCCATTGTGTAAACAATTGATGAAGTGTACTCTGCAAAATTTCTAACCTTCCAGATCGGGGGACCCAAACGAGAATCGCCCAGCCTGAACCTTCTACTTTAGAGGCTGCTTCCGTAAAATGTTTTTGAAAACGTAAAAAGCTCCCAAAATCTTGTTCAATTTGTTGTGAAAAAACCCCTCTTGGACTTCCACCACCATCTTTTTTCATGTTATTCCAAAATATCGTGTGTAAATAATGTCCTGATCCATGAAAAGCCGCTTCTCGTTCCCAATGCTTAATTAAATCAAATTGATTGGTTTTTCTCGCTTCCTCCATCATCTTCTCTGCTTTATTTAACCCTTCTACATAACTACGATGATGTTTATCATGGTGTAACATCATAATTTCTCTAGAAATATACGGCTCTAACGCGTTATATGGATAAGGTAATGGCGGGAGTGTATGCCCTCCAATTGGAACAGCTCGTTCACTATCCCCTCTTTCATATAGTTCATATTCCTCTTCTTGCATAAATACTTCCTGCAGATGATGTTGAATATGTTCTACATCATCGCTTATTTCATACATAAACTCCGCATCCGTTTCGTACTCATGCTCTTTCATACGCTCTAATAATGTCTGAATTTTATAAGCAAGCATATGGACATCATACACTTCCATTGCGCGGCTATCTAATACGTGAAGAACACTTTCACACCAACTTTCTACTTCATGAAAGTAATCTGTAAATACACCTTGCTGACTCATGTTACACCTCCTTATTGCTATCCACTTAAATATATTCAATGAAAATCCCTTATATAACTGTACAAAAGGAAAAGAAGCTAAGTCTCCTTAGCTTCTTTTCCTTAATTAGTATTTGTGTAACATCTTCGTTTGGTAATCTGTCTCATAATATTCTAGTTCTTCACGCATCAATTGAAATTTACCTTCTAAATTCTTCATCACTTGCTCTATAGATGAAGGTGGTGTTTGTTGAAAAACGATAGAATTTTTTCCTGTATATGCAGATCGACTATTTTCATACCAATGATCACTCTTCGGGGAAAAAAACTCTGCAATTACTTGATGATATATCTTATATAAAATTTTTTCAGCTGCTGTTTTTCGAAATGGCTGGCTATTCAGCAAAACAAAACATGCATCATGTCCTTCTTCGCAAAAAACGAGAAGACGTCTCATTGATGCTAATAACCCTTTATAATATTGCTCGTTCCCAGCTGGTGTCTCTTCTAATAAAAAAGGCAACGTATGATAATTTACATAATTGGTTATCAAAGTAATCGCATCTTCTAAAAATATAGAAACTTGTTCTGTTTGATTTTCAACCATCAAATTAGACATTTCTTCCCTCTCCCTTTCCATTTCACGCTATTTCTATTCTTTTATTTTTATGTAATTCAGCCAATATTTCTTGTACTTTCAACACTGTTCTCTCATCAAAATATTGTTGAAATTCTTCTATATTATTTAAATATAAACGTTTTTGCGCACGGAGCTCCTTATCTTTCACTAAACAACATATCGCTACAATATCCCGTAAATATATGTCTTGTTCTTCTACTTTACACACTGGATTTCCTTCAAAAGGAGTAATTTCTTGTATAACTTCTTCAAAATAGCGAACGTATAAAACTGAAAAAGTTTTCTCTTTATCATTTAATATATATGTCACTTCAGATCTGTTAAAAAAATCTTCTGATGTATTAGGTTTTGCTTTCTCTAACTCATGCCCCGCATAACCTATTATAATCATATACTTCCCCTCTCTTCCTTCTTTCACTCCATTTTAACTTAACTTTCTGATAAACGAAATATTCTTTTAAATATACCTATATAAAAAATAGCTTACCTATACAGGAATTTACCTTTTTATTTTTCTTGAAGTTTGTCATAATAATATTATTGTCTCAGTTTTCTTATACAAGGAGAGTTGTATTTATGTCGTTTTCATGGAAACGTTTCTTACAAATCGGGAAAATTATCTTCCCATTTGTTGTATTAACAATTGTATTCTTTCAAGCAAAAAAAGAATTAGCGGGCATTTCTTTTTTAGAAGCGATTGATACAATTAAAAACATTCCAACTGGAGGAGTCTTTTTAGCAATTACACTTGGTGCATTCGCTGTATCAACGATGTTCTTTTATGATTATGTTATGCTTCGTTACTTAAAAGCTGATATACCTGTCCAAAAGATTTTCCGTATCTCATGGATTGCGAATACTTTAAATGGTTTTATTGGATTTGGTGGCCTCGTTGGAGCTGGTGTACGAACAATGCTTTATCGTCCATACATAAAAGAAAATAGCAAGCTTATTAAAAGTATTGCCTGGATGACGACTGCCTTTATTAACGGATTAGCCATACTTTCATTCCTCGGTCTTATCGGAATATTAGACACAAGATTTATTTTGCATGAAAAACCGTGGTTATGGCCTGTCCTTATCTTCTTTGCCCTTTTCGTCCCTATATACATCGGCTTTTCTAAACTTAAAAATAGAAAAACAACGCAAACCGAAGGACAAGAAGAGGAAGAGAAAAATCCAACTGTTTTATACTCATTAGTTTCATTAGTCGAATGGGTATCTGCTGGTATCGTTATGTACGTCATTTTAATACTGTTTGGAATTGAAGTTGACTTTCAAAAGTTTTTAGGTGTATATGTAATTGCTGCCTTAGCTGGCGTCGTTAGTCTTGTCCCTGGTGGGCTTGGTTCATTTGACCTTGTCTTCTTAACTGGACTAGGACAATACGGCATTGATACAGGTGTTTTACTGCCTGCTATGTTATTATATCGCCTCGTCTATTACATTTTACCATTCTGCCTTGGTCTCATTTTTGCGGCTTTCGAAATGACAGGAGTGGCCATTAAAAAGTTTGAAGATAAACCTTTTATTGCGCCTGCATTAGAAACCACTGGCGTTATATGGACTTTGCAGCGTGACTTTCTAGGGAAATTAGGTTCATGGGCATCTGCTGCTTTAACAGTATTTGCTGGCTTAATGGTTATTTTATCGACTATTTTACCAACAAGTATAAACCGGGCACACGCCTTACATATTTTAGCTCCAAAGCATCTGATTCAGTTTTCTTTTAGCTTATCGCTAACATTCGGTATTCTCCTTCTAATCCTTTCAAGGGGAATATATTACGGAACAAAACGTTCTTATTATATGACAATTATTTCTTTAATTGGAGCCGCTATCTTTAATACGCTAAAAGGAATTGATATTGAAGAAACATTTATTTTGTTAATCGTACTCGCTGTATTATATATGCTTCGTAAAAGATTCGTACGCGAGAAAATGGAAGTCTCACTTTCTGATATCGTAAAAGTTTTTATATTCTTACTTGTAACGTTATATTTATATAAAAACTTAGGTATTTTATTTGCAGGTGCAAAAGAAGCTTTTAAACCTGATTTCGTCGTTCGTAATATTACCCAAGTGAAACGAAGTGCATTAGCAGCTGCCTTTTTCGTTCCTACTTTTTTACTAATTGGCTCACTCATTGCCAATCGTTATCGAAATGAATTTCCCGGGCAACCAGCAAATGATAAAAGGTTACAAAACTTCTTAGATGAACACGGTGGAAATGTACTTAGTCATTTAGGTTATTTAGGAGATAAACAATTCTTCTTTAGCAGTGATGGGAAAGCGCTCCTTCTCTTCTCCATAACTGGAAAACGTCTTGTTGTATTAGGTGATCCAATTGGTGACCCTTCCTCCTATCGTAATGTGTTGCAAGAGTTTTTAGCTGAAGCTGATCGATTTGGATACATTTGTGTATTTTATCAAATCGAAAGTAAATGGATGAGTTTATATCATGATTTTGGTTATAACTTCTTTAAACTTGGTGAAGAAGCTGTCGTTGATTTAAATACATTTACAATAACAGGAAAGAAACGCGCTGGTATGCGAGCGACTTTCAATCGTTTTGAAAGAGAAGGCTATACATTCTCTATTCATCAGCCGCCATTCTCAGACGAATTATTCGAAGAGTTACGGAAAGTTTCTGATGCATGGCTCGGTGGAAAAAAAGAGAAAGGTTTTTCACTCGGATACTTCGATCGTGAATATATTAGCCGTGCTCCTATCGCTACATTATCTGATGCGGATGGAAAGATTATCGCATTCACAACCTTTATGCCCGTATATCAAAACGGATCATTGTCTGTTGATTTAATGCGCTATTATCCAGATGCACCTAGTGGAATTATGGACGCAATTTTCATCCACTTATTCCAATGGGCAAAAGAAAATGAATATCACTCCTTTAATATTGGTATGGCGCCACTTTCCAATGTTGGGTTATCAACACAATCATTTTGGTCTGAAAGAGTTGCTGCTGCAATCTTTAATAACGTTCGTTATACGTATAGTTTCAGCGGATTACGACATTTTAAAGAGAAATACAAACCAGCATGGAGCGGTAAATATTTAGCATTTAGGAAGAATCATTCTTTACCAATTACGATGCTCTCTGTAACAAAACTAATAGGAAAAAGAAAAAACAGCTAAAAATTTAGCTGTTTTTTCTTTTTTGAACTTGTACGATAAAATCCTTCTCATATTTCTTACCATTTATATAAAAAGTTCCCCACAGTTTATACGTGCCTTGGGCAGGAAATGTAATACGATACTGTAATTGCTCATCCGTATCAACAGGCATAGCGTATAAAAAGTTTTCCCTCGTTTCATCTACGATATAAAGAGTTTCCTCTTCTCCTCTCTCTGAATGTAATTTCAATTTTTCACCCTTTTTTGCTTGAAACTGAAATGTTAACGTCACCGGCTCATTCGGATGTAATGCACCGAATAAAAGAGAAACTTCATGCTCTCCAATTTTTTTTGTAAGTACACTATCGACTGGCAGGTTCACCTTCTTCTTATTTTTTTCTTCTTTTTCTCTCCCAAAATCTGTCTTCGCGAATGATTCTACTGACTTATTTTTGTCTTCATATAAAAATATTGTATACGCTTCATCTTTCGCTATTTTGGAAGATAACTTATATGATCCATTCCCTGCAAATGTAGGTTTAATCTGTTGTATATGTTTTAACTGTTCATCTACAATAACTGCCCGAATTTGATCATTTACACCACGAACCTCATTATTCTTTTTATTTAGTAATTGAAACAAAATATCTACTTTATCATTTCCTTTTCCATTTGATACATCCCATTTTACTTCTTGAACACCTCCTACCGTCTCTACGGTTTCCTGATACTTTTTTATGTAAAATCCTCCCGCCACAATAAGTACCAAAGCTACAAGTCCAATGACAAGATTTTTCAAAAAATCACCTACCATTTTTATTGTCTCTGTTTATACAAAACTTCTTTCATATATATTCTAGATTATGATTTATGAAATCCTCCTCTTTTGCACATATTACAAATAATTAAAAAGATTTTAATTGAACGGATTCGTAGTGTATAATGCAAATGATATTGATTTCTATCAATACATTATAAGGAGGACTTTTCATGAGTGTACATATTGAAGCAAAACAAGGCGAAATCGCTGAATCTATTCTATTACCTGGTGATCCATTACGCGCAAAATATATCGCTGAAACATTTCTAGAGGACGTTACTTGCTATAATAACGTGCGTGGTATGTTAGGTTTCACTGGAACTTATAAAGGAAAACGTGTATCTGTTCAAGGTACAGGTATGGGTGTTCCTTCTATTTCTATTTATGTAAACGAACTAATCCAAAGCTACGGAGTTAAAAATTTAATTCGTGTTGGGACTTGCGGTGCAATTCAAAAGGACGTAAAAGTACGTGACGTTATTATTGCAATGACAGCTTGTACTGATTCGAATATGAACCGTTTAACATTCCCAGGTTTTGATTTTGCACCAGCTGCAAACTTTGACCTTTTAAAGAAAGCTTACGATGCAGGAACTGAAAAAGGATTACACGTTCGTGTTGGTAACGTTTTAACAGCAGATGTTTTTTATCGTGAAAGCATGGACATGGTTAAAAAACTTGCAGATTACGGTGTATTAGCAGTAGAGATGGAAACAACTGCTCTTTACACATTAGCAGCGAAATATGGTGTAAATGCATTATCTGTATTAACAGTAAGCGATCACATCTTCACTGGTGAAGAAACAACATCTGAAGAACGTCAAACTACATTTAACGAGATGATTGAAATCGCTTTAGATGCAGCAATTCAACAATAATACATTAAAGAACTCGTCATACGTCTGTCGAGTTCTTTTTATGTGACTTTTTATAAAAAACTACTTTAGAAAGAGACAGATTTCTCCCTCTACTTTCTTGTCACGTTTGTTATAATAAAGTGAAATCATTTACAGTATTTCTCATAAGAGGTGAAGCAGTGAAAAACAGAAGTATCGTCTTTAAACTATTTTTATTAACATCAACATTATTTACAATCATATTCCTCCTCTTTTTCCTAGGACAGTCTCTATTTTTAGAGAAATTTTATATTAATAAAAAAGTAAAAACCGTTCAAACTGCCTTTGAAAAATTCGTAGATAATTACGAAAAAAGCGGCAAAAGTTATGAGGAAATTAGAAAACTAAAACAAGAATTTCATGATAAAACAAATGCTGAAATGCAATTTTTAGATTCTAATGGCATTATTAAAAGTGACACCAATTACTACATTGATGTAATTGGTCCTAACGATACAACGTATTCCATTCCACTCAACAATATTTTAACACCTGAAGAATATAATAAATTTGAAAATTTAGGTTTAAAAAAAGATGGAATACTATCCGTCTTTGGATTCTTACACGGTAATATAATTACACCAATATTATTAAAAACAAATTATAATCAGTGGAGCAATGGAAATATTACTTCCGATATGCAATTAATTGGTGAAAATCCATCTAAAAACAGACTTACAAACCGATATAAACAACAAGGATTTACTACGGTGGACTTTGAGGGTGTAATATCTAAATTACAGCTTCCTTCCAAGGCCGAGGTCCGTCTTGCAAATGATTTTGAAACATTACAAGCTGTTCAATCCTTTGCAAACACTATTAGACAAGGGATTTTCAATTCAAATCAACTAATCATATATCCCATAGATGCTGGCGAAAATTTAAAAAATCGTATCTTTGTAAAACCTATTATTGAAAACGGAAAAATTACAGAGTACGCCTTTGCGATAGTATCTTTGCAACCTGTTAATGAAGCGATGCTCGTTTTAAAAGATTATTATGTCTATGCCTTAATCATTGTGTTTCTCGTGATTATTTTATTATCCTTCTACTATTCAAAAATTATTGTGAAACCATTAATTAAGATTAATCGCGTTACAAAGAAAATGGCTAATTTTGATTTTAGCGAGAAACTACCTGTTACAGCAGACGATGAAATTGGCGGACTTTCCGGCAGTATCAATACATTATCTGTAAACTTAAAAGACAGAATTGATCGATTAAATGTTGCCAATACAAAATTACAACAAGATATTGAACGTGAACGTCAATTAGAGAAGACGAGGAAAGAATTCATTTCTGGTGTATCCCACGAATTAAAAACACCACTTAGTGTAATTAGAAGTTTCGCAGAAGGGATTCAAGATGGTGTTAGTAAAGATACAACGTATTATACAGATGTTATTTTAGAAGAAACAGAAAATATGAACAGACTTATTGTTGAAATGTTAGAATTAGCAAAACTAGAATCGGGTACGTACAAACTAGAAATGACAACATTCTCAATCGGTGAATTAATTCAGCAAATCCATACAAAGTTATTATTTAGTATGGAGGAAAAGCAGTTACAAGTGGACGTCGATGCAGACACTTCTATATTTGTTAAAGCGAATCGTAGTCGTATTGAGCAAGTAGTTGTGAACTTACTTAGCAATGCAATTCGCTATACGCCCGATGGAGAAAGAATAAAAGTCTCTGTTATAGAAACCAAAGATACAGTAAAAGTCGAAATCGAGAATACAGGAAATCCTATCCCAGAAGAAAGTCTTGAAAAAATTTGGGATCGCTTCTATCGTTTAGATGCATCACGTAGTCGTCATACTGGTGGTACCGGTCTCGGGTTATCTATTGTAAAAAACATTTTAGATCTCCATCATGCCAAGTACGGTGTATATAATACGAATAATAGCGTTGTATTCTATTTTAATTTACCAAATGTAAAAGAAGTCAAATAATTTGTCTTAATTTCACTAGGAGTTCACATGAAATTCACACTCTCCCTTTATAGTAAGAAACAAGTTAATCCTTTCCTTTACACATATAAAAGAGGAGAGTGCGTGAAATGAAACAAGCAGGACAACCTATTCAAAGTGAAAAACAATTAGAAACTATCAAAAATATACTTTTACAATCTTCGAAACGTGATGGCTTATTATTCGTATTAGCCGTAAATTCTGGCTTAAAAGTAAGCGAAATCTTACAATTAAAAGTTAGCGATGTCATCGATGAAAACGAAAATGTTCGCCATTCCATTTTATTTTACAATGAAAAAGTAAAGAAACATAAATGGTTTGCTGTAAATGAAGACTTACAGCACGCAATCGAAGACTACATGAAAGAACGTAAAACTTGGAAACGCAATGAGCCATTATTAAAGTCTCAAAAAGGAACAAAATCTATTACGAGACAACATGCATGGTACATTTTAAACAAAGCTGCAAAAGAAGTTGGATTAGAAGGGATTAGCTCACATACACTTCGAAAAACTTGGGGCTATTGTGCATACAAATCAGGTGTTGACATTGCATTTTTACAACACTTCTTTGATCATAGTACTCCATCAAAAACTTTAAAGTATATCGGTATCGCTTAATACCTCTTATACATAAAAAAGGTTACCATTTAAAAAATGGTAACCTTTTTTATGTTTCATATTCTCTTTTCTTTTCTTGTCTCTCTTATATTGTAATGGTACTCTAATAATAAGGGGGAGAAATTATGAACACACTTACAATTGAATTACCGCAAGAAACGGCTGAAAAACTCGATTTATTAAAACAAGCTTATGAAAAGAAAACAGGTGCTAGCATTTCTGAGAGCACTCTCGTTCAAACACTTATCTCAAAAGAATTTATCCAAGCGATAACTCCTTTTGATTTACAACAATTTATTAACGGAAAAGAACAGCATTAATGCTGTTCTTTTTTTATTGCTATTTAAAATACAAAAAAATTTTACTTATTTTCCGAAAAACCATTGACAATGATAATGATAACCATTATCATTTATTATGAAGCCAACAATTGATGAATCAACCAAACGCTCAGTAACATTGTTACCCCTCTTTTTCATATAGAAAGGCACTGTACATTCCCCCTGTTTGTACAGTGCCTTTCTTGTTTTATCATCGTTCAAATAAATTTAATTGCTCAGGCTTTGGCTCACCATATGTAATGTTCATCATTTTCATAAGTTGTTTCGCATTATCCGCTGCATCCCCGCCCGAATTATTATTAAATAATACGTATATGTCCTTTGTCTTCTTTTTTAGTTGCTCTAGTCGTTCTACCCATTCTTCCAATTCTTTATTGTTGTAGCGATATAAACAGCGAACCGCCCTCCAATTTTCCCCTTTATCCAGCCAGCCATGAACGTTTCGACCATGAAAGCGGATTAATGTTATATCCGAATCCGTCGCCTCTAATACGAGTGGAACCGAACCAATTCCCGCTTGCGGTTCATCACAAATTGTATGAATCCATTTTTCTTTCTCTAAAAATTGTAGCGTTTTATCTCTCATTTCTGGATAAAACCATGTTTGATTTCGAAACTCTATCGCACACGGTAAACCTTCCATTTTCTCTTTCGTATATCGAAGGAAATCTACATTTTTCTTTTTGCAATCAAACCATGGTGGATATTGAAATAAAATTATTTTTAATTTATTCGCTTCTATTAAAGGAAGAATCGATTGTTTATACACATCAAACATCTCATCAAACGTAGAAAAAGGAGTTTCTCCTTTCATATGCCCTGTCATTCCTTGATACGCTTTTACGACAAAAGAAAAGTCTGTCGGTGTTTCCATCGCCCATTTCGTATAATTTCGTGCCGGTTGCATCGCATAAAATGAACTATCCACTTCGACAATAGGAAAATGTTCACTGTATGTTCGTAATTTATTTTTATTTTCATAGGGATCTATATATAAAGAATCATGATCTCCCCACCCTGTCACTCCAATGAAAAACAATCATATTCCTCCCTTTCAGTTTTCATCTTATATTCATTCTACTGATTTCCCAATCATCTTGGACAATCAAATTCATTAAGTAACTCTTTCTTTAAGAGTATCCGTATAAAAATATGATATACTAAATGGAAGAATTTTTAAATTGAGGGGTTATTTATTTATGCTTCCAACCGATGATATTTTATCTCATGAAAAACGAATAGAAGAACTAGAAAATAAAGTACGTTTTTATGAAGAACTTGTGAATCAATTGCCGCATCATTTCACATATAAAAATCCACATATTGGTTTGCAAATAAAGAAAACAAGAACAAATCATTCCATTCAAAACATACGAAAAGAGAATAAAGAAGCTGATTTTCAACTTACTTGCGATTCATTATTTTTATTTGAACAACTTGAAAAACACTTTGTTCATATTTTTGATGCTTTTTCACATCATGTAACCTTTATTGATAATAAAGGGAATATTACATTATGTAATCAAGCTGCTGCAGATGATTTTGGTGTAATACGAAACGAAATAATTGGAAAGCCAATTCAACAATTACTTAACTTACCTGAAGAAAAAATTAAAGCTATTGAAACCTTAAAAACAGGAACCGAAATATATAATGAAGAGGTTTTAGACAAAAACTATGGCATTATTAATAATCGAATTATTCGCGATTATAATGGAGAGATTTTTAGAGTTATTAGCGTTTTTCATTATTTAAACACAGAACGTGATGCAGAGAAATTTTCATTAGCAGGACGAATTGCCGCCGGGATTGCACATGAAGTACGCAACCCACTTACAACAGTACGGGGATACTTACAGTTTTTACAAGAGAGTGTATCTCCATCCAATAAAGAATTATTTAAACACTTACTTATTCCTGAATTAGATCGTGCAAATAGTATTATTACACAATTTTTATCTATATCGAAAACACGCGAATTTAAAAGAGAACCGTTTCCCATTAATACATTTTTACGTGAATATATTCAACAGCTACTAGCAAGTGAGGTCTTTTTGCATAACATTTCAATTGATTATAATTTTTCTAATGAATTAGATGATATTTTAGTCCATATTGATCGCCATGAACTTGTTCAAGTGTTTTTAAACCTATTTCAAAACGCCGTTGATGCTCAAGGTGAAAAACCTCTTTCTATTCAAATCACTAGTTATCGCCTAGATAACTTCGTTCGGATTACTTTCACAGATAATGGAACTGGTATTCCTCCAGCTATTCAAGAATATATCTTTGATCCATTCTTCTCAACAAAAGATTCAGGAACAGGACTGGGCCTATCAGTAACAAAGAAAATTATTCAAAATCATAACGGTACATTAAAAATGACTAGTAATCAAGCCGGTACAACTTTCACTATTTCTATTCCAACTTTATCTAAAACAAACCATGAAAGAATGAAACAATACAAATGATGGACTGTTCTACAAACTGCAAACCAATTGTTACGTAATATATAACAATTGGTTTGTAGTTTTTTATTTTCACTTAATCTTCTTGAAATGATATGAATTTTTCTCTATTTCTTAATTGTTCTTGCTCGGTAGGCAAACTTCTTATTTTTTTAGAAATAGTAGTTTGTCCATCACGAATTTAGTATAAATCTCATCTTAATATATAGTAACGACTATTGATTCTATGAAAGAAAGGAATGAAAGGATAAACAATATAAATAAAGGAAAAGTATTTTATGGTAATGATTGTTGCGAAGTCAGAGCCTGTAGTCATATTAACATCTCTAAGTCCGAACTTACAGAATTCGTTAGACTTCTTCAAGCTCTTAGTCAAGCTATTCAAGCTGTCTTTCAAAAACCTTCTCAAAATAATATCGATAACTTGATTGCTGCCCTAAATAACCTACAAAAATTCCTCAATTGCTTAGATTTGTCTCCAGCACAAAAACAAATTGGAAATTCTATTATCGCTAATCTATTAACTATTTTAAGAACAACACCTTTCTCATGCGGAGCATTGTACGTTGAGCTACAAAGCTTGCTAAGTTATTTAAAGTAGATTGTTGTACTATCGACAAATTAGTTAAACTCATAACAGAGATCCAAACTATTCCTAGTTCAATACGGATCAGATTGCCTTGGAGGAGGTGCTAGTAGGACTCAAGGGGCTTACTGGTGCCCAAGGACCGGCGGGCTCTCAAGGGCCAGCAGGCTCTCAAGGTGCTACTGGTGCGACAGGTCCAGCGGGTACTCCAATTCCTGTACCTATCGCGTCCATCGGAAACTCCAACGCACAAACTATATTTCCTGGAACAAACATCCAATTCAATCAAGTTTTTGAATTAAATAATATCACTTTCAACGATACTGCAGATACTTTAACAGTTTTAGAAACAGGCGTATATGATATTAATTTCTCAGCGTCTACAACTTTCCCAGGCTCTTCACCGTTTGGATTCGGTATTTCCTTCAATGGTCAACCACCTACTCGTAATTTTTCAACTAACGTTATCGGTAGTGCTGTTTCTTTCTCTACAATCGTTACTTTACAAGCTGGTACAACAATCGCTGTACAACCTACAGCAAATACTATTTCTATTCCTAACACAGGTGATACAACAGCAACACTATCTGTTTTCCGAATTTACTAATTTTCACTAAATAAGCGTATTTATAATAATATGCATCATTTGACTGTAAATTAAATTTCTCTTTTTATATAGAAAGGAGCACTTATTTGGGAGGATAAGTGCTCCTTCTTTACGTTTCTTTACCTCAAATTTACTCTATCTTAATCCTCATTTTGTATGATAAATAGTGAAGTCAAAGATATGAAAGAGGGATGAAAATGAGAGTTATGTCACTGATACGCATCTGGGTTGCTCTTATGGTATGCATTATTTTATGTGTAGGATTTTTTTTAACTCTAAAATATTCCACTATATCAAAAGCAGAGAGAAAAACAGTTCCATACAAGCTTTTGTATACAAAACAAAGTAACATCCCTTATTCCAATGCAGCAAATAATGAAAAAAAGGTTATAAAAGGAATGCTTATTACGAAAGCTTCTAGTTACGAAACGCTACTTCAAATTGCTGAAACGATTAAAGATCAGTATATAAATAAAGAAATTGATGAAATCACGCTTTCTATCCATAATGAAAATAATGGTAGTTATGAAGAAGAATTACCTTACGAACCTATTAGTAAAGGCAAAATCATTATCACATATGATTCTCAATCCTCTGGCAGTACGAACATTATACTAAACGAGTAATATCATTTCCCAATTGGTATGGGCTAATCATTAGCGGTGAATAAACATCCCTTAATGATTGAAGTTTCACTTTATTTTTCATACGAAAAAGAGGCGGATTTCGTTATTCGCCTCTTTCTTCTTTTACCAAAGTGATGGAATCCACTCTTTCACTTTATCAAACCACTCTTGCTGCTCTTGTTTTCTTTGTTGTTCCTGTTCTTTCCTTCTCTTCTCTTCTTCTTTTCTTCGTTTTTCCTCTTCGATTGTTTGCAATTGTTTTTTGTAGTCAGCCTCTGGTATTAGCGATAACTGGAATGCTTTTTGAGCTGGATTTGCATTTGCTTTTTTCATGATATCCCGGAACATCGTCGTCGTAATTTGACTCCCTCCTGGAACATAATGCTCGCTATCTGTTTTATCATATCCTACCCAAATCGCACCTACTAAATCTGGCGTATATCCAACAAACCATGAATCCTTTGCACCATTGCTTGGACCATTTACAATTTGAGTAGTACCTGTCTTACCCGCCGTATCAACATTATTAACTTTCGCTTTTTCACCTGTTCCCTTTTCGACAACACCTTTTAATAAATATGTCATCTTTTGAGCAATTTTTTCACTCGTCACCCGCGTCTCTTTCTTATACCATTTCCCAATCGTTTCACCTTCAGCGTTTTGAATTTCTCTAATTGCATGAGCCTCCACTTGAACACCATCATTTGCAAATGTACTATATGCTTGGGCCATTACAAATGGAGATGTACCTACATGCATTCCGCCTAAAGCAATCGGATACGTACGATCTTCTGGCACTATTGGAATACCAAATCTCTCTAAAGATTTCAATCCTTTATCTAATCCTATTTGTTCTAACAGCCAAACTGCTGAAACATTATACGACTTTGCCACCGCTTCATACATTGTCACATTACCATGGAAGGTAAGATCACTATTTTTCGGTTCGTATTCTTTAATACTAAATGGTTCATCTTTTAATATATCGTATACTTCATACCCTTGTTCTAACGCTGGTACATATACAGCAAGAGGCTTTAACGTTGAACCTGGTTGCCTTTTTAATTGAGTAGCATGGTTAAATTGTAAAAACTGATACGGCCCTCTGCCTCCAACTAAAGCTGGAACACCACCAGTTTTTGGATTCACAAGGACCACTCCTGTTTGCATGAGCTGATCTGAACCACTATCTTTAAAATAGTTATCATTATTCACAACATCTTCTACAGCCTGTTGTTTTTTCGAATCAAGCTCTGTATAAATACGATAACCACCTGCTAAAATCTCATTTTGTGTTAATTCGTACTTGTCCATTGCTTCTCTAACAATATAGTCTACATATTGAGAATATTTACCTTTGTATTTATCATCAACACCACGTTTTAATACAAGACCGGACTCTTTTTCTTTATTGTACTGTTCTTCAGAAATATACCCTTGCTCTTTCATTAAACTTAATACGACATTACGTCGTTCAATTGATTTATTAAAGTTTTTATAAGGCGAATACGCAGACGGCGCTTTAATCAAGCCCGCAATCGTTGCAGCTTCTGAAATTGATAAATCTTTTACATCTTTATCAAAATAAGATTTAGCTGCTCTTTTTATACCCCAAGCCCCTTCACCAAAATAAATTTGATTCATATACATTTCAATAATTTCATCTTTTGTATAAGTACGTTCTATTTTTTTAGTTAGAAAATATTCTTTTATTTTACGTGAGAACGTGCGGTCTTGTGTCAAAAATACATTTTTCGCAAGTTGTTGTGTAATTGTACTTCCCCCTGCTACAACTTCTCCTGCTGTAATATTTTTAAAAACCGCACTTATAATTCCACTATAGTAAATACCGTGATGGTTAAAAAACTCCTTATCTTCTACTGCAACAATTGCCTGAACCATAATGTTAGGAATATCTTTCCTTTTTACGCCTTCTGTTTTAGAAGAAGCCAATTTAGTCGCAACTTCATTGTTTGCATCATAAATTAAAGTCGGTTGCGGAACAGCTTGTTTTAATTCAGATATGTCTTGAATGGAAATTATTATATTTATAGCAATAAATAGAGTAACGAGTAAACTGCCCAATACAATTAATGAATTGCGTAGTTTCTTCCTCTTATTGAACCACTCAAGCGTTTTTTTTAAGTGAGTGTTCTTCAATTTCATTCGTTCACTTCCTTCGTTTGTTTACACTCTTCTTTTCAAAAGGAAGAATATACCTCCTTTTAAATTTATTATAATAACGTAGTCCTTCCTATAGTGTAAAGCTTTTCTTTCACATTCATACTTTTTGCAAGAAAAGGACATTCTACAAGTAAGATATTCAATATCGATTATTAATATTATTAATACAACAATGAGAGTTATGTTAAGTTTTTGTAAACTTTTCGATAAAATGTTTTAAAAAACGACAGTTTTTTGTTAGAATTGACTAGCCAATATATTTTACATATATTACTTTTGTGGGGGTAACTAATAATGGTCTTTAAATCAAAAAAAGATAAATTTTCTGAAATGTTAATGAATGTTTCTGAAAATTTAAAAGAAGGCGCGCAATTTTTCGTGGAGTATAAAATTAAAAATGCTAGCGATTTAAAAGAGTTTTCTATGCGCATGAAAGAATATGAGTCAAAAGGTGACTCATTTATTCACGAAATCATTATGGAGCTAAACAAAGCGTTTATTACTCCTATTGAACGTGAGGACATCCTACAACTTGCAATGAGTATGGATGATGTATTAGACGGATTAGATCACAGTGCTGGTCTGTTCGAAATGTATTCTATTACAGAAGCTGATGAATACATGATTAAATTCGTAGAAGCAATTAATCAATGTGCAATTGAAATTGCAAACTCTGTTGAACTACTGTCTAAAAAGAAGTTGGTCGACATTCGTACGAACGCGATTAAGATTAAGGATTACGAATCACAATGCGATGATATTCGTCGTCATGCGATTAAACACTTATTCTCTCGTGAAAAAGATCCGATTAAGATTATTCAATACAAAGAGATTTACGAAGAGCTTGAAGAAGTAGCTGATAGCTGCCAAAGCGTTGCAAACGTATTAGAAACAATTATTATGAAGAACGCGTAAGGAGTTTGATCATGGATACACTCTTGATACTGACCGTTTTAGTAGTCATTTGCGCTTTAGCTTTTGACTTTATCAATGGATTTCACGATACAGCAAACGCTATTGCAACGGCTGTTTCAACGAAAGCTCTAAAGCCTAGACATGCAATTATTATGGCAGCTATTATGAACTTTTTAGGTGCAATGACATTTACAGGTGTAGCAAAAACGATTACAAAAGATATCGTTGACCCATTTGCTTTACAAAATGGTTCTCTTGTAATTTTAGCTGCTTTACTTGCGGCGATAGCTTGGAACTTAATTACTTGGTACTACGGTATCCCAAGTAGTTCTTCGCATGCAATTATTGGCTCAATCGCAGGTGCAGCTATTGCTGCTGCTGGTATTAGTTCATTAAACCTTAAAGGATTCATTAAAATTCTTGAAGCTTTAATCATTTCACCGATTATCGCTTTTGTTATTGGTTATATCGTATACAGTATTTTTAAAGTGGTCTTTAAAAACTTTAACTTAACGAAAACGAATAAAAACTTCCGTATATTCCAGATTTTCACTGCAGCATTACAAGCTTATACACATGGTACAAATGATGCACAAAAAGCAATGGGAATCATTACGATGGCTCTTATGGCCAATAACTATCATACTTCTAGCGACATCCCGTTCTGGGTACAATTATCTTGTGCAATTGCAATGGGTCTTGGTACTTCTGTCGGTGGATGGAAAATTATTAAAACTGTCGGTGGACAAATTATGAAAATTCGTCCTGTAAATGGTGTAGCTGCTGATTTATCATCATCACTTGTTATTTTCGGTGCAACATTCATTCACTTGCCAGTTAGTACAACGCACGTTATCTCTTCTTCTATTTTAGGGGTTGGTGCTTCTCATCGTGTGAAAGGTGTAAAATGGGGAACTGCAAAACGCATGTTAATTACTTGGGTTATTACACTTCCTATTTCAGCTTCATTAGCTGCGTTATTTTACTACTTATTACACTTAATCTTTTAATCAAAAGTCGTCTTCCTTATTTTTCTAGGAAGACGACTTTTTTGTGAACAAGCCTATTTCTTATTAAAAAGCGTGTATAATGATTGATGGATAAGTTATATAGAGGAGTTGGCAATTTTGGAATACATCATGTTACTTTTCATCGGATTAATCGCTGGGACCGTTGGGAGCCTAGTAGGGCTTGGGGGCGGAATTATTATCGTTCCGTTATTAATTGGATTACACAGTTTATCACCACAACTCGCAGTAGGAACTTCTATGGTAACAGTCGTTTTTACAGGACTGGCTTCTACCCTTACGTATATGAAGCATAAACGGGTGGATTATAAAAGTGGACTTATTTTATTTATCGGGAGTGGCCCTGGTGGTATTATCGGATCATGGGCAAATAAATTTTTAAACCAAGATACATTTTCTTTATATTTTGGGATTTTCCTTATTTTCGTATCCATTCTTCTTATGCTACGAGACAAATTAAAACCTCTTTCCTTATCAAATATGTCTGTCATTAAGCGGTCTTTTACAGATAACAAAGGAAATACTGTACACTATCAATTCCCACCGTTTCTTGCTATCTTTATCGCCTTTATAGTTGGGTTTATATCTGGATTATTTGGAATTGGTGGCGGTGCCTTACTTGTTCCAGCGATGATGCTTCTTTTTGCATTCCCAGCACACATTGCTGTGGCAACTTCGATGTTTATCGTATTTTTATCAGCAATTGTAAGTTCTGCAACTCACATCTCTCTTGGAAATGTTAGCTGGACTTATGCATTAATTCTTATTCCTGGTGCATGGATTGGCGGAAAAATCGGGGCTTATATTAATACAAAATTAAGCGGTAATGCCGTAATTAATTTATTACGTATCACATTAATAATTCTTGGAACTAGATTAATCATTACTTCACTTTTATAACGCGTTCTTTCTAGAATGCGTTTTTTTATACACATGAATATAAAAAAGCTCCTAGGAGAACAAATAAAACTAAACAAACACTTAATAGCATAAAATTTGAAATATGTACCTTCTTCAAGTTGATCACTCCTATAGCTGCGACTGTTATCTTTATGATAGCGAAAAAACAGTTCGCATGCAGTTACAAAGTGCTAACAATGCAAAATCATTTATTACAAATTTTATCCTTTTATTTCATTTCCTTGTATAATCTATCGATTCAATAAAAAAAGATGTCATATTGACATCTTTTTAGTGAAGAAGTGACCATCCCATAAAGTCTTCATGTACTTGGCACGCCCTCTTATCGTTTCGATCATATAATTCAGCATAACTATCTGTTTCTTCATCATAGGCCATCGTATAAATAATTTGGCCGTCTATTTCAACGGATAGAACGACTCCACCTTTCATCTCTTCTACATGAATGATAGCATTCGCTGGTATTCTCACATCCGTCATCTTCATCGCATCTAACAATATACTAAACCCCCTACAGCGTATTCATTGCTAGTACTATTACACACTAAATAGTATACTACTGTAATAGCATACATTTCGTCAATGAAATTGCTGTTCAAATAGCATATTATCTTTATACATATACGCTAAAATAGAAGAAATAGAAATGTTTAAATGGGGGGCTAACATTGATTCTACACAAAGGAGATGTACTATTCCGTCAAGGCGAGGATGGTCCTTTATATTTTATAAAAACAGGTTTATTAAAAGTGGTTCGGCTAGAAGAAGACGGAACACCATTTCTATTCAACATTATCGTTCCAGGTGAAACGATACCTCACCATTCTTTAATTTCACCGAAGGAATATCACGGTACCGCTATTGCTTTAATAAAAACAGAAGTTGAACCGATTACTAGTAGCGAATGGTACGATAGACTTCAAGCAAACCCTAAATCATATGCCGACATCGCTATGCAATTACAATCGAAACTAAGAATGATGCAACAGCGGATTGACCAATTGTCTACTGTCTCTCCGAAAGAACGTCTTCATCGTTTACAAGAGTGGTTCACACTATATTTAGGTGACATTCCTATATATGAAATATTAACGCAAACTGAAATTGGTCAACTGATAGGTATACGCCGTGAAACAGTAAATCGGCTGTTAAGAGAACAAATAAAAAACGAGGTAAAATAATACCTCGTTTTTTGCTTATTCAAGCTCACCCTATTGTAAGCTTACTGCTGGACCAAAAAATTCATAATGAATATGCTCTTGTTTCACACCTAAATCAATTAGTGCAGTATTTATATGCTTCATAAATGGCACTGGACCACAGAAATAAAATTCTGCTTCAGTTGTCGGAATAATGGTTTGTAACCATTCACCTTCAATGAATCCTTCTTTATCAAAGTTTTTCATTTCCAAATCTTTTTCAGTCGGCGCAGAATAGCAAGTGTATGCTTTAACTTGTTCGTATTCATTGTCTACTGCCTTAACGTGTTCTTTCATCGCATGTGTAGTACTATTTATCGCTGCATGAACAAAATATACATTACGTTTTGAGTCTTGTTCAATTAACGTATTTAGCATACTCATCATCGGTGTAATACCTACTCCACCACTAATTAGTACAACTGGTACTGTTGAATCCATATTTAATACGAAATCTCCCGCTGGTGCACTTACTGGCAGAATATCTCCTTCCCCTACATGATCATGTAAGTAATTAGATACTTTACCACCTGGTGTATCTACACCTTCTTCTTTTTTTACACTAATCCGATAATATTCTTTTCCAGGAGCATCAGATAAGCTATATTGACGATTATGTGTATATGTTTCACCTTCAATATTTATTTGAATTGTTACATATTGTCCTGGGATGAATGAAGAAACTTTCCCGCCATCTTCAGGTTTTAAATAAAATGATGTAATAACGTCACTTTCTTTCACTTTTTTAACAACTACAAAGTTTCGGAAATCTTTCCATCCACCTTCTTTATGTGCAGCCTCTTCATACATCTCTGCTTCAATGCTAATGAATGCATCAGCAATGACTCCATACGCTTCTCCCCATGCATTTAAAACTTCATCAGGTGCACCTGCGACCTCTTTAATCGCTCGTAGTAAACATGTACCCACAATCGGATAATGTTCCGCTTTAATACCTAAACTTCTATGCTTATGACCAATTTGTTTTACAACTGGAATAATTGCTTCTAAATTATCAATGTACATCGCAGCTGCATAAACAGCATTTGCTAACGCTTGTTGTTGTCTTCCCTTTTTCTGATTCGTGTGGTTGAAAATATTCAATAACTCCGGATGTTCCTCAAATAAAATTTGATAAAATCTCGTTGTAATTTCAACGCCTTTTTCTTGTAATAATGGTACTGTTGATTTTACGATTTCAATTGTTTTTGCACTTAACATTGTATCCCACTCCTCTATTTCCTTAACTGTTTTTAGTTTAACTGAATTGTATTATACACATTGTGATTTTAATCACTATTAACACGGTGTTTTTGTGAAAAATATATGAACATTGCACTTACAAAAAGAAAATAAGCCAACTAGAATGCTAGCTAGCTTATTATTTGGACTGTATTGCTTGTTCAATTCCCCTTATATATTTCCCATCTCCAAATTCTGTATACCCCCAGATATTCGTTTCACCTCTATATTTATTTACGATAATATCTAAGTCATGGTATACACGATGGGCATAAACTACATACTCAATATTTTGAAGCTCCACACCTTTTTTTACAATTTCATAACTTCTATTTACATCACGTTTGATCTTTTCATTTTTTATTTCTGTATGTATGTTTTTTAAAGATGATTCTTGTTCTTGAAACCATTTCTTTAAATGGTTCCAGTCCCCGTCTGTATAATTCTCTGCCTTACCATGATTTAAGAAATTATTATAACTTTCATGTGTCGTACGAATAAAATCAAGCACTTTTGTCTCTTCTTGTACCGCTTCTATTTGAGCTATTGTATTTACCCCAGCGGGCTTATTCGCATAATGTAATAGCACTTTCATAAGACTATAACTCGCAATGATCATCACGATTATAATGCTGAACACACTTAGCAATTTCCTCATATACAGAACTCCTTTTCTACTATGAATATTACAATAGAGTGTTTCACTTGTATCATTCGCTCGTAGAAATACAATTCCTGTTTAAATTCTTCCTATCATTTCGACACTATTTTTCTACACATTTCGCCTTGGCAAATGCTCCTGTAAAACAATATAACCTTCATAAGCTGTATAACCAAGTATAGCTATTAATCCGATATAACAAGCGAATACTGTCCATTTCGTTTTCGCATCAACTTTATAATAGTTTTCTTTTTGTACTTTTTCTTTTTCCCATTCATTTAATTGTCTTTCCGCTACTTCAAATGCCTCTCTGATGTGAATTGTATACTCGTCTTTTTCATCCTCATATGGAACATAATCTAGCGGCTCAAACTTCGGAAAAAGATGCTCTAGCACTTCCATTCTTTGAAGTTCCCCTGTTTTTAATTCTTTTTCATGCTCTCTTTGTCTTAATACATTCATCTCATGATGCATCATGTATATAGTCCGATGCACAGCACCAGTTTCTTTTAGTTCCTCTTCAAGCTTAGCAACATATTCTTTCATTCCATCAATTCTATAACCTAATTCTTTAATCGGCTCATCTCTCTTTATTACTCTATATAGTTCCATACAGCCGATAATGAAAATAAATCCTCCCAAAATACTTTTAAAGTAAATTGAATAGCCTAGCAATAAAACAAGCCCTGCCCCCCAAATTTTCGTACTTACCACTGAAATAATTCGGCCACCATCTAGCGGTGAAACGGGAATTAAATTAAAGAAATTAATCATACTTCCAAGCAAAATAACAAGTGCCCAAAACGGCTCTTTTGTGATCATATAAAGTGGAATAGCTGGTAAAAATGAAAGTAATCCGAAAAGAGGCCCCATATAAGCAATATACGCTTCATCTTTTGCGTTTTTCGGCATCTCTTTCATTCCAATAAGAGCCCCCATAAATGGAATGAAGATTGCCGGTGATGTAGGTATCCCTTTTCTTCTTGCCGCCCATAAATGACCCATTTCATGAACAAATAACAAATAAACAAGTGCTACTCCAAATTTCCAACCATATATAACTGCGTATGCACCAAGTGATAGAAACATACTAAATACAGTTGAAAACTTTGCTAATTTAAAGATTGCGAATACCCACTTTAGCTTAGATAGTAAAAATAACCCTATTGCAACAATAATTCCCCATAATCCTTTTTTATTATTTCTCATGTCCCTCTCCTTTATCTTATTGAAATGGGCTATATGCACCCATTTCAGTTTA
The DNA here is from genome assembly GCF_016483605.1 of Bacillus cereus group sp. N11. Taxonomy (NCBI): domain Bacteria; kingdom Bacillati; phylum Bacillota; class Bacilli; order Caryophanales; family Bacillaceae; genus Bacillus; species Bacillus cereus group sp. N11. Next base: position 51,280 of record NZ_JAEHBN010000002.1, on the reverse strand, counting down.
TTCTATTCTCTATTATGACACATTTTTTTCTTTTCTTAGAAATAATGTTTATATCATCCATTTTTAGACAAAAATACAAATGAAAGGAGGTAGATACAAATGAAATTACAATCTCTCATTATAGGTGCTCTCTCTTTCTTAGCCTCAACTCTTATTTTTTATACCGTTAGCTACCTATTATTATTAGATTGGTTGCCAAATCACTTATTCATCGCTCTTATTATTCTATCCGCTCTTATGATTTCATTTCTTATTACACGAAAATCCATAAATGAGCCATCTGCAAAAGCAAAGTAATAGAGAGGGGATTCTCTCCCCTCTCTATTATCATTTCCTAGGAAAGTCCATATAGACTTTCCTATTCACTTTATCTTTGTAAATCCATTTTTTCACCATACTCTTTAACAATTTGAATGATATTTTGAAAAACGCCTATTTTTTCTTTTTTATTATTTAATATTTTCAAATCATAATTTTCATAATATGTTTCTAATGCTTTTAATTGTGATAATGAAGCATCTTTCATCGGAACAGTAACATTCAATTCATACTGTTTATACCCTTCCTTTACTTTTTCACCTGAAATCATTTCACTCTCTTTTGCTCCAATTAATTTTTGAACCTTTTCCGGGAAAATCAATTGCAAATAATATTCTTGTTCCTTTGCTAACTTGTTGTAAAGTGATTGCGAAATTGTATAACGTACCTTATAATTCATTTTTTGATCCCCTGCTTTAATATGAAACGCTGTAATCTGCAAATCTTTTTTCGTTACTTCTGTTAAAGGATCAACCTGTATCTCATCTTCTTTTTGTTCTAGAATCTTTGGAAATATAGACAAAAGTTTTTCCGTATCTTTTTCGTTCAACATGTACATTGCCTTCTTATATTGTAGCCACCCTCGTCGCTCTTCTCCTCTTAACCATGCATAATACGTTTCTTTTTTCCCATCTCTACTAATTTGTATTTCATATTCAGGTTCACCAAAGCTACCTGTTATTTCTTGTTTTTCCGCATTATTTATAATATCTATTACGGCCTTAACTTCTGACTCCTGTAACTTTTTCTCTTTATGTTTTTTTTGTATAACAGTTATCCCTATTGTTTCTTCCACTTCATTCACCGTCTCCTCTACTTGTTTCGTTTCTTTCTTTTGCTCTGCTTGACCACACGATGCTAATAAAATCAAACATAAAACCATTACATACTTCACTTTCAACTCAATCCCTCTTTTCTAATAAGAAATCCTTATAACCTTCATATAAGAAACAAAAACATGAGATCATATTAAATAAGCTATACTATACACTGAAGGGAGGATTTTACAATGTCCATTAATTTTCATGATGCAAATAATAAGTACACATATGCAACTAGAAATGCCCATGTTTCTTGGGAGGAAATGATAAAAAGCATTACAGATATACAAAACAAACAAATAATTGACATAGGCTGCGGCGGTGGTATTTACACGAAAGAACTTGCTTTTATGGGAGCCAAAAATGTTGTTGGACTTGATTTTTCAAAAGAGATATTACAAGCAGCAAAAGAAAATTGTAGCGGCTTCCCAAACATTTCATTCATTCACGGTGATGCACATAGCATCCCATATCCTAATGAAACATTCGACATAGTTATTTCGCGCGCAGTTATTCATCATTTACAAGACATTCCTACATTTTTACGTGAAGCTTCTCGTATATTAAAGAAAAACGGTGTACTTATTTTACAAGATCGAACCATTGAAGATTGTACAATTCCAGGAAGCCCTGAACACATTCGCGGATATTTTTTCTCGGTATTTCCAAAACTCATTGAAATCGAATCAAAAAGAAGACCAAAAACTGCTACTATACAGCAAGAATTACAAAAGCATTCTCTTCACGTGTTCCCTTCGCAAACACAATGGGAAGTACGAAAAATACACGATTCTGTAGAAGCATTACTACAAGACTTATCTCCTCGAACCGGACGATCCATTCTATACGAATTAACAGATCATGAGCTTGCTCAACTTCTACATCATATCCAAATCGCATTACAAAACATCTCTCCTATTATTGAAAGAGATCGGTGGACAATTTGGAGCGGCAGGAAATTGTAAGGAAGGAAGCCTCACAAATGAATGTGAGGCTTCCTTCTTTCATAATCTAATTTTGCAACACTCTTGATATCCTCCACTTCTGGCCTGTGCACTCCCACACTTCGGACATACTAAATATCTAGACTGATTTGTCAACAAACTACCTTTTTGAAAGAGTAAAACTTCTGCTTGTTTAAACGAACGCGAATAATATAACCACATAAAACCAATTATAGCAATAATGCCAAATAATACTCCCATCGCAAGCATTTCAGTCACCTCTTTTGGTTTGTTCTTTCCAGCAAGTGGATTGTTTTATTATTCTCTGTAAATTCTATTAATACCTTCTTTACTCCTATAAATATCAACTTTCTCTACAAATTTTACATTTCTCTACAACTATTCACGCCTGTTTTACACTTCATCATTTCCTTCACAATAACAAATATCATCTTCGATATTTCCGCATATACATATATCTTTCAAAAAAACATATTGACTTTCAAAAAAAAACATGTGACAATACTGTCAGAATACTTGAACTAAAATTCATTGACGAGAACGAGTACGTTATAGGACTGTTCCCCAGAGAGTTGGCGATTTGCTGAAAGCCAACGTTCAGTGCGTAGCCGAAAATCATCTCCGAGAAGTAGAACCGAATGTTACAGTAAGTTCTTACCGGCTGTCCCCCGTTACAAGGAACACGTATCATGTTGTACGTTGCAAAGCCGTATACATATAGATTTATTTCTACATGTATAAATTAGGGTGGTATCGCGGGTAAATATAACTCGTCCCTTTCTTTAGGGGCGAGTTTTTTGTGTTCTTACAAATGAATTTTAAAAAAGGAGGAAAAAAAACAATGAACACTGTATCAAAAAAACATATTTTTTTCACAGGTCTTATGCTATTTTCTTTATTTTTTGGGGCAGGTAATTTAATTTTCCCTCCCATGCTTGGACAAAATGCAGGTGAAAACTTTTGGCCTGCAATGATTGGATTTTTACTAACAGGAGTTGGCTTACCACTACTTACTGTTATCGCAATTTCTCTATCAGGAAATGGAATGCAGCAACTTGCAAGTCATGTTCATCCATTATTCGGAATTTTCTTTACAGTAGTTGTATACATTGCCATCGGTCCATCCATGGGCATCCCACGTGTTGCAAATGTCGCTTATGAAATGGGGGTTAGTTCTTTCTTGCCAGAAACAATCCGCTCTAGCAGCCTAGTGCTATTTGTATATACAATCATCTTCTTTACTATCGTATTTTGGCTGAGTTTGAATCCATCTAAACTTGTTGATCGTATTGGAAATGTATTAACACCTATTTTATTACTCTCTATTTTCTTATTGTTTGTTAAAAGCGTATTTACACCACTTGGGCAATCAGGACCAGCAATGCAAGAGTATCAAACTTCTCCAATCTTCAAAGGCTTTATGGAAGGCTACTTAACAATGGACACTATTTCAGCACTTGCATTCGGAATTATCGTTGTAAATGCCATTCGCTCTAAAGGTGTGAATGATCGTAAAACCATTGCCATTGCAACAGCAAAAGCAGGATTTATTGCCGCTACCGGACTCGTACTTGTATATGGTGCACTTGGCTGGCTCGGTGCGACTAGCGTCTCTCTCGGATACGCAAAAAATGGTGGACAGCTACTTACTGTTATCGTACAACAACTATTCGGTCCATATGGTCTTCTTCTATTGTCTCTTATCGTTACACTCGCTTGCTTAACGACATGCGTTGGACTCGTATCTGCATGCAGTCAATATTTCGCAACATTATTGACTACATTCTCATATAAAGCATTCGCGAGTATCATTTGCGCATTAGGGTTACTAGTTGCTAACTTAGGTTTAACAAAAATTATCGCCATCTCTATTCCAATTCTACTTGTTGTATATCCAATTGCGATTGTACTCGTTCTCCTATCGTTACTACATAAATATTTCGGCGGTTATCGATCTGTTTATGTAGGTGCTTTATTCGGGGCAGCAGTTGTGAGCGTATTTGACGGATTAAAACAAGGCGGTATTCCAGTTTCATTTATCACACCCTATTTTGAATTTATCCCTTTATATAATGAAGGAATAGGCTGGCTAGTACCAGCATTAGCCGGAGCTCTTATCGGCCTTACTATCGCTAAGCTAAGCGGTGCGAAAAAAGTTCCCCTACTAACGGAATCCAGCGAAGCAAAAGCATCCTAAAAAAACTCCCGAAAGGGAGTTTTTTTACATTTGATAAGCAGTATGATTAAAACTGCTTATTTTATACGCTTTCGTATAATATTCAATATTTGTATCAACTGTTTCTACTTTGACAACATCATAGCAATCTTCTTGCTTTACTAAAAATAAATAATACTCTTCTGTCGCCTCAATAATTGCAATTTTATCTGTTTCAACATTATATTGTTCACAAAGCGCTTGTAATGCGTTCACATAGTCCCCTAATTTTTTAGACTTATCCATTCCGAATATAGTTTGAACTAACATATACATTCTCCCCTCTGTATGTACTGTTAACAACTTTATGATAACGCTTACATTATTTATCGTCAATAAAAAGATGCAACGATTTTACTGCCAAATCCAAATTGATGCAAGCTAATAATCAGCGAGGAATCTCCCCCGCTGATTAAAATTTCACTTTCCCCCGCATTAACGGGCAGTAAGACTCCCCCCTCAAAATTCAGCGAATACGAGGAAGGTAAGCGGGAGATAACTGCCCGTAAAAGCCCGATTGGTGAAGGCCAATAATCAGTAGGAATAACCCCCACTGATTAAAGTTTCACTTTATCATTTCGTTAATTGATGTCTAAATGCATAAATAACCGCCTGTGTACGATCACTTACATTTAGCTTATTTAATATGTTACTCACATGTGTCTTTACTGTTTTGAGGGCAATAAATAACTCATCTGCAATCTCTTGATTACTTTTCCCCTCTGCAATTAATAACAAAATTTCAGACTCTCTTTCTGTTAACTCCTCATGTAAAGGTTGTTCTTTTTTCTGGCGCATACGAGACATCATTTTGCCAGTAACTTTCGGCTCTAATACCGTTTCTCCATCATAAGTAGCTCTTACAGCGTCTGCAATATCACTTGCTCGGGATGTTTTTAATAAATAACTTGTCGCTCCTGCCTCGATAACAGGATATAGCTTTTCATCATCTAAAAAGCTCGTTACAACTACAATTTTCGCTTCTGGCCATTCTTGAATAATAGCACGTGTCGCTTCAACCCCGTCCATTTCATCCATAACAAGATCCATTAAAATAATATCTGGTCTTAATTGCAACGCTAGCTCTGAACCTTTTCTTCCATTTTCAGCTTCACCAACTACTTCAATATCTGGCTGCGTTGATAAATATGCTGATACTCCCATTCGAACCATTTCATGATCATCAACTAGTAATACTTTTATCATGATTCTCCCCCTTTCTCAATCATAATTGGCACTTTCACTTCAATTTGCGTACCTTTTGCCGGAAAGCTAAGTACTTTTAATGTTCCACCAATTTCATGAACACGCTCTTGCATTGATCGTAAACCGTATGAACCCGCTTTATTCACTCCCACTTCAAAGCCAACACCGTCATCAATAATTTTTAAAATCGCATATTGATCTATTTTACGAAGACGTACTTCCGTTTTCTTTGCCTTCGCATGTCGTAACGTGTTTGATAGAGCTTCTTGTACAATACGGAATAAATGATCTTCTACACCTTTTTTTAATTCAATTGGCTCAATTAACCATTCAATTTTCATATGTTGCTTTCTAGACAGTTCTGTTAATAATTCTTCTATACCCTCTGTTAACTTCTTACCTTCTAACTGTACTGGGCGTAGATGTAAGAGCAATGCTCTCATTTCTGATTGTGCATTTACGACCATATTTTCAACAAGTTGTAATTGTTTTTTTGTCGTGTCTGGAATTTCAGCTACTTGTTCATTAATGGCTGACATCATCATCGACATTGCAAAAAGCTGCTGACTTACTGAATCATGCAGTTCCCTTGCTAATCTATGCCTTTCTTGAGAAATCGCCTCTTGCCTCATCTCTTCATTCCAATGGGCTCGTTCATTCGTTACTTTTTGAAATAATCCCGCTTGCTCCTCTAATCGACGAGCAAGGCCGATTACTTTTCGTTCCACTTCATGGAATTCATCATCCGCAGTAAATGAAACATCGTTCGGAAAATTCCCTCGTTCTACTTCAAATAGAAACGTATTTAATCCTTGTATACGCTGCTCAATATAATAGCCGATTGCATATCCTATAATCCCCCCGATAAGGAGACTTGTGCTCATAATAAACAAGCCAATTGGAACAGAAGCGATGGATTCTTCCCATAATAAATCATAAACTTGTTGCTCGCTTTTCCATACGTACACAATTGTACAAATAAGTGCGATACTCACTGAGGATAACATCGAATAACGAATATACATCCACGAAATATTTTTTTGTTTTTTCATTATACTTTCCTCACTTCCGTATCACCTACTACAAGTGAAGAAATGATTTTTATACGACGAGGAGCTTCTTTATACTGTTCTGTTCTAAATGTAACATTACGATTAAAACCTGTTTCTTCATGCCCTGGCAGGAGTACTCGCCCAACAATTACAGAATGATTTAAAGACAATTCAATATCATACGGTACATATAAACGAATGTTACCAACGACACCTCGAATAACAATTACCGTTTCCCCCTCCGGAATCATAGCAGTTGTTAAATCAATCTCGACATCACAAGCACCATATTGGACATTAATATCTTCAAGTTCATAAATATGATCCATCATTCGTACATTACCTACGAACATATTTTTTATATACGGTTCTGTACGATATATTTGTTTTTCTTCATCTATATATCCCTTTTCTTTAATTTCAACTTTCATTACTTTTTGCTGATGTCCTTGTTGAATCAGTTGATAACCAATTAAAGCTAAACAAGCAAATACGACAAGTACAAACGCTGCTGATGAAAATAAGAAGAATAAGAATACTATACCACCGACAAATAAAAATACATTCCCTCTTACGTAACGATTCTTCTTTCGATAATGTCTTCCAAACATAAGCATAATAAATGCAAAAATTAGACCACCTGGTTCAAAATGTCCAAGTATCATATCAAGAAATAGACCGAATCCAAATATGATGAGGAGCATCCCCATTAATTGTGTTTTTGAAAAGCGCTTCTTCATTTCAGCTCCCCCCTCCTTGTCACATATACATAGAAGAAAAGGCATTGCTTTCCAACACCTTTTCTCCTATCACTATATCATAAGCCTGTTTTATAATATACTACAATTATTTTGTTACTTCTTTCGTTAACGATACTTCATTTTTCTCTTTCATTTCACGCTCAAGCTTTGCAATTTTCATATCAAATGTATCACGCTCATGCTCTTCATTTATACGAAGCTCTATGTCACGAATGTGATCTTCAATTTCTTCGAATCGTAAGAACGGATTATTTTCATCCATTTTATGAATAGCAGTATTCATACGGCGGTTTGCATGCGCCATATTTTCACGAGCCATTAATTCCATACGCTTTGCGTTCATTTCTTTTAATTTATTTTTCATTTCTGAAAGACGACGCTCTAACTCATCAATTTGCTCTACAACACCAGCATACATTTCTTCTAAGCGAGTTACTTGCCCTTCATAATACGCCACTTCTTCTAATGCACGTTCATGCAGTTGTAATTCGCCTGCTTCTTGAGCAATGATAGCTTGCTTTGATCTTTTGTTAACAAAATAGCGTGCTTGCTCAAGCTCACGAGCGAAGTTAGATTTTAATGTTTTATGACGCTGAATTAACTTCTCAATTTTTGTTATTTCACGCTCACTATCGCGTAAATATTGGTTTAACATTGCAATTGGATTTTTTCTTTCTTTCTCATCTAACACATTATGAAAATCAGCTAAAATTGCATCGCGTACACGTCCGAATAAAGATTGTTTCATTATAAATCTTCCTCTCTTCTACTTTATTTATAATTTATTGTTTTATTGGTTTATTGTTTTAGTTTTTCATTAATTTATTCCACTCATCTTCAAAGTTGCTATATGGTTTAGAACTTTCTGAAGCTGAATCAACAACTACATCTTTTTCTTTTTTCCATTCACGGTATCCGTAGTACAAAACTACCAATGCAGCGATACCAATTAATGCTGGTGAATGAGAAAGTGCAATGGATAAACCGATTAAACCAACAATGCCCCAAGCTAGCTTTCCAAAAAATGATTTAGCTCGCACAAATGATTTATAGCTCCAGTACACAACTCCTGCTCCGATTGCGAATCCTACAATACCAGCAAGACTACCAAGAGCAATTAAAGCCAAAATACCGGCCGCGATAAACGCTAGAAATTGTTTCATCTTGTGCTTGCCTCCCTTCGATTTGATACTCTTATCTTAACTATTTTTTCATTTTTCCATAACGAGCTTAAGAACCGTTTTCAACTCAGACTTAAGACCGAGATACATTCAGCCTTCTGTAAAAAACATAAGGTAGAATAGGATGATTCACTCTTTTACCACACATAAAAAAACCGTGCAGAGAATATTCTCTGCACGGTTTCAATTACTAAAGTTATCATTCATATTAAATTATGCTGTTTTATGATACTCTTTTTTCTCCGCCACTTTCGAAAACTTCGGAAATCCAATCAAAATCGAAACAATTCCACATACCCCAACTAAAATTGGATAAAATGCATACGGTAACAGTTCAATCGGAGATAAAGCAGCAAACCCTGCCGCAGTTAACATTTGAGCACCATACGGAATTAATCCTTGCACACAACATGAGAAAAGGTCTAATACACTTGCTGATTTACGGGGATCAATTTCATATTGATCTGCAATGTTTTTCGCAAGCGGGCCTGTAAAGATAATTGAAATCGTATTATTCGCTGTACACATATTCGTCATACTCACTAAACCAGCAATACCGAACTCTGCGCCTTTTTTCGAACGAATATTACGCGTTAAAAGATTCATTAAATATTGAATCCCACCATTATATTGAATTAGTTCAACCATACCTCCGATTAAAATAGCAAGTAATACTAACTCCATCATACCGCCCATTCCAGTCGTTACACTTTTAAAGAAACTCTCCAACGTGTAACTTCCATCTATAAGACCGATAGCGCCAGATAATACAGTTCCACCAGTTAACACAATAAGTACATTCCAGCCAAGTAGCGCGGTAATAAGTACTCCTGCATACGGTAAAATCTTTATCCAATCAAAACTATGAGCTTTAACCTGCGTATCACTTCCTGAAGTAATTATTACTAATAGTACAATTGTAATAATAGCAGCTGGCAATACAATTAAAAAGTTCGTTTTAAACTTATCTTTCATTTCTGTTCCTTGCGAACGAACAGCTGCGATTGTTGTATCTGAAATAAATGATAAATTATCACCAAACATCGCTCCACCAACAACAGTAGCCATCGTAAGTGCAATTGAGATATCTGTTTGTCCACTAATACCTACAGCAATCGGTGCTAACGCTGCAATTGTTCCCATTGAAGTTCCCATCGCTAATGAAATAAATGCACCTATAACAAAAATTCCAGCTACGATAAATCCTGGTGGCAAAATAGTTAACGCTAAATTAACAGTTGAGTCTACTCCGCCCATTCCTTTTGCTGTTTCAGAAAATGCACCTGCAAGTACAAAAATTAATACCATAATCATAATATCCGGATTTCCTGCACCTTTAGCGAATCTTTCTACTTTCACATTAAAACTTTCTTTACGATTCATCACCAAAGCAATTCCTACAGCAATTGAAATCGCTACAAGTATCGGCAATTTATAGAAATCACCCGTAATAATTCCAGAACCAATAAATAGCGCTAAAAATATCCCAAGTGGTAATAAAGCTAAACCATTTCCTCTCGTTTCTTTCAAAGTACCATCTCTCCCTAGTTTCAACCTTTTTTCTAATGAATAACAAAAGACCTCTTCCAACGAGAAGAGGTCTTATACATCTATAAGGAACGCTCTTCTCATCTTTCAAGCACATGCTTGCTGGATTTGGCACAGCACTCTAAAATCGAGTCCGCTGCCGAGGCATCGTAGGGCCAGTCCCTCCGCCTCTCTTTATAAGAAGGTTTCATATTTATTTTTAAATAATAATTTCTTCCCTAACTTTACTCGCTTACAAAACAAAAGTCAATTATTTTTTGTATAGATTTTTTTGGTAATTATACAAAAATATGAATACACCAATCATTTTAACTTTTCGATTTCTTTATCTAATATTGAAATCCAATAAAATTCACTATTGTTTATCGCTTCCATGATCCATTTCGTTGTTTGCCAGGCTAATTCATATTCTTCCTTTGTAACATCACTATTTTTATAAGCGTCCTCTAACTCATCTTCATCCAATACATACATCTTACCATTCGGCAATAGCACTACATCTAAATATAAATCATCAAAATACGGTAAACCCCGGTCGTCTATTTCGTATTCTTTCGTCACATCAATATAATATTGTACTAAATTCCCCTTATTATCTAACATAGCTGTAATCGCAAAGTTTTTCCCTTTTATGAAATACTGAATCCACGTATACTCATTACCTGCGATACAAATTTCTTTACCATCATATTCTTTATAACTAGGTTCTCTCACCTTTTTTATGTCCAGTATTCCTAGCATGCCCTCTTCTACCTGCTTAACCATATAATCCTTCTCTATTAGTCGCTTCCACGAAGAACCGTCACCATATTTACGTTTCATTACGCCCGCTCCTCTTCTATATATAGAAAAGCTCCCACATATATTATGTGAGAGCTTGTTCATATTATAATTAAGCTGCTTGACCCTTTTCAGATATCTCTTTTAAATAGGCTTGTCCTTTTTCAGCGTCATATTGACCTTCCCACTTAGACATAACTACAGCTGCTAAAGAGTTACCTACAACGTTAACTGCTGTACGAGCCATATCTAGAATACGGTCAATACCTGCAATAAAGGCTAAACCTTCTGCTGGAATACCTACTGTACCAAGCGTTGCTAATAATACAACGAATGATACGCCCGGTACACCTGCGATACCTTTTGATGTAACCATTAATACAAGTAATAATGTAATTTGTTGAGAAATAGATAAATCAATACCGTACATTTGTGCTAAGAAAATAGCCGCAATTGCTTGATATAAAGTTGATCCATCTAAGTTAAATGAATAACCTGTCGGAATAACGAAAGATGTAATTGCTTTCGGACAACCGAACTTTTCCATTTTCTCCATGATTTTCGGTAAAACTGTTTCTGAACTTGCTGTAGAATACGCTAAGATCAGCTCGTCTTTTAAAATCTTAAAGAATTGGAAAATGTTAATTCCAAATATTTTCGCTGTAAGTCCTAAGACAACTACAACGAAGAAGATCATCGCTCCGTATACTACAATTAGTAATTTCCCTAACGGAATTAATGAAGCTAAACCGAATGTAGAAACTGTAACACCAATTAATGCGAATACACCAAATGGTGCAAACTTCATAACTTGGTTCGTTACGTAAAACATTGCGTCTGCTACACCTTGGAAAAATTGTAGAACTGGTTTACCACGTTCACCAATTGCTGCTACACCTAAACCAAATAATACAGAGAAGAAAATAATAGCAAGCATATCACCATCAGCTAATGATTTCATAATGTTCGTCGGAACAATATTTACAAACGTATCCGCAAACGAATGACTTTGTACTTGCTCTGTCGTATGTGTATATTTAGAAATATCTGTTTTTGTTAACTTATCCATATCAACGCCTTTTCCAGGTTGGAAAATGTTCGCTATTAATAGACCCACTACAATTGCAAGTGTTGTAATAATTTCAAAGTAAATAATTGTTTTTCCGCCTAGTCGACCTAACTTCTTAACATCGCCAACACCAGCAACCCCAACAACAATACTTGCTACAACAATCGGTACAACGATCATTTTAATTAATCGGATGAAAACATCACCAATTGGTTGTAAGTACTTCGCAACTGCTGGATTATCAAAGAAAATCGCACCAACTGCAATACCTAACGCAAGACCTATTAATATTTGCCATGCAAGTCCTATTCTTTTCATATTTGTTGTAACCCCCTCTTCGATGTATCACTCTATCCCTCATTCTATCTCTATAAAACTAAGAAATTAAGAGTATTATATATTATTCGACAATTCACTACATTTTGTCCCTGTTAAAAATCATAAATCAAAAAATTAAATCTGACAACAAAATAACTTTTCCCGAACGCAAATAATTTTCTTGACAAAAATAAAACCCATGTCAGAAAACCTAACATGAGAACGATTCCTTACTAGTGTTTAATTGACTCCCTACATAATTTTTCGCTATATACAACAATTCTGTTTATTCCTTTATTTTATAAAAATACCTAAATATACCTTTATTTCGTATGTAATAAAATATAACTTTCATGACAATTACTGTTGAAAAATGATAAATTCCGACAAAACTTAGCAATTTTATAAAATTTTCTTTACATTATGATTACAACGATAGACACACTTCTTCTTATGATATATAACATTCATAGGGAAAGGAGCCAGACAACCATGAAAAAGAAATTTGCAGCGTTTAGTGTTTTAGCAGCAGGAACGATTTTTGCTTCCCCATTACTTTCACCCGTATACGCTGAAACAAATCAAGATAAATTATCTAATATACAATCAGAATTAGACGGCAAACAAAATGACTTACAAAATAAATCAGCTGAGAAAGAACAAATAGAAAAAGAAATTCAAGAATTACAGAAAAAAATCGACGAATTAACTACTTCTATTAATAAAAACGAGGCTGAATTAAACGATACAAAAAAAGAAATTAGCAAAACACAACAAGTAATTGCTGACAAAAAGAAACATATAGAACAATTACAAACAAACATAGATACGCGTCAGGAAGTTATTAAACAACGATTACAATCTATGCAAGAAAAACCACGTACAAACATCATTACAGAGGTATTAACAAACTCTGCAAACATTGCTGACCTTATTGATAATATGTACTCCGTCAGTTTAATTTTAAACAATGATACAGATATTGTGAAAAAACAAACAACTGATCAAAATGCTGTGGCGACAGAAAAAGAGGCTGTTGAGAAAAAAGAACAACAACTAAAAGAGGCCGAACAAAAATTAATCCAAAAACAACAAGAGCTACAAACAAACCAGCAACAGCAACAATCATTTATTAATGATCTACATACGAAAGTAGCAAAAGTAGATTCAGAGATTGAAGGACTAGAAGAAGCAAAAGGCATTTTAGAAAATCAGCGTCAAGCTGTTCAAAAAGCAATTGAAGAAGAAAAACGTGCAGAAGAGGCTCGTAAAGCCGAGGAAGCCCGCAAGGCAGAAGAAGCTAAACAAGCTACTACATCTGCTCAAAAAGCTCAAGCAGCTTCACCGCCACACGATACAAATACTGGCGGCTTTATTAAACCAGCAGCTGGATCAAAAACTTCTGGGTTTGGTACACGTTCTTTAGATAACCATAAAGGTATCGATATTGCCGCTTCAGGAACGGTTCCAATTATTGCTGCTGCAGATGGTGTAGTTATCCGCTCGGAATTCTCATCTAGTTACGGAAATGTTGTGTACTTATCTCACCGTATAAACGGAAAGACATACACGACAGTATATGCACATATGAGTAGCCGTTCTGTATCAAATGGACAAACTGTAAAACAAGGCACTCAACTTGGATTCATGGGGAATACTGGCCAATCATACGGGCAACATTTACACTTCGAACTTCACCTTGGAGAATGGAATGTCGGCAAGACAAACGCAGTTGATCCATCTTCATATATCGGATTATAAAAAACTCGGTGCATACCGAGTTTTTTCTTTACACTTCACACACTATAGGCATTCTACATAGACTATAACTAAATGCCTATCGTTTACGGGGTGATCAAAGATGGATACACAATTACAACAAAAAATAGAAGAAGCTAGAGAAACGTATATTGGCCGGTTATTTACATTTGGCGGCTCAGCATTGTTTTTAATCGGTTCTTTCATCGCAGTTGTCACAGCTTATAAAGCATATAATCGCTTATTAAATACTTCTACAACATAATAAAAAGACGGAGAAATCTCCGTCTTTTTATTATGCAAACATTTTAAATACACCTATCGCATTTAAAAATACGATAATTACAGTTACTGGAATAACATAACGAAGCAAGAAGAACCAAATGTTAAATAACGTCTTCCCTTTCGTTTCCGTAACTTCTAATTCTTTCATTAATAACTCTTTACTCATTTTATTTGGTACAAATAGCGAAATAGCTAGTACCCCTAGCGGCAGCAAAACATTACTTACCGAGAAGTCGACGAAATCAAAGAATGTTTTCCCAAATATTTTCACATCACTCATAATTCCAAACGATAATGCTGACGGAATTCCAACTGCAAAAATAAGAATACCAATTAATAATGATGCTGAAGGACGCTTCTTTTCATTACCTTTCGCAACAGATGCTACTACAATTTCAAGCATTGAAATAGCTGATGTTAAAGTCGCAAAGAAGAATAAAATTAAAAACATAATAAAGAAAAATTGTCCAAATGGTATTTTTGCAAATACGGCTGGAAGGACGATAAACAGTAATCCCGGTCCTTCCGTCGGTTTAACTCCTAATGCGAAAATCGCTGGGAAAATCGCTAATCCCGCAAGTACTGTAACGAAAACAGTTAAACTTACAATAGATGTTGCTGATTTCGCTAAATGTTCTTCTTTCTTTAAATACGAACTATACGTTACCATTACCGAGGCACCTACTGTTAGTGAGAAGAAAGATTGTCCCATCGCATATAAAATCGTATCTGCTGTAAGCTTTGAAAAGTCAGGTTTTAAGAAGAACTCTACTCCAGCAAAAGCACCATCAAGTGTCAACGCACGAATAATAATCGCGATAAATAAAATAAATAATAATGGCATCATATACTTACTTGCCTTTTCTATACCTTTCTCTACACCTTTACTTACGACAAAAATAGTACAAAGCATAAAGATAAATTGCGCTCCAATCGCACTTACTGGATTTGAAATCGCCTCACCAAACACACTCGCATAATCGACAACACCATTCCAGAAACTACCTGTAACACTGTAGTATAAATACAGTAAAATCCATCCACCTACAACACTATAGAAAGAGAGTACACTAAAACATGTTACAACTCCCATACGACCAATCCAAGGATATACTTTACTATTTGGCACTAATACTTTATACGCTGTAACTGCCTCTTTTTGTGTACTACGACCAATAACAAATTCTGCTAGTAATAGCGGCATCCCAATAAATAAAGTTAATAGTAAGAAGACTAGGAAGAATGCGCCTCCCCCGCCATTACCTGCAACATATGGAAATTTCCATATCGCACCAAGACCTACTGCTGCTCCGGCTGCTGCGAGTACAAAGCCTATTTTCGACGTCCATTGCTGTGTTTCTTTCATCATAAATTCCCCTTTTCTGAATATTTAAACTTTTAACAATTATACACTTTCATTTCATACTCGCACACCTCCTTTAGAAAATAAAAAAGTCCCCTACACGCAAATATGCATGTAGAGGACGATATATGTAATGTAAATACCGTGGTACCACCTCAATTGGACTGATAAATCCCACTTGTTCAAGTACAGGAATAATTCCGATACTCTATCCTTTTAACGGCGGAACCCGGGTTGCCTACTACAATGTTCAACATACCTCTCGCAAGCCCATTCTGTATATTTTATCGTACCGGGCTCACACCTTATCCCAGCTCTCTGAACGCATCAAATATACGTACTCTTCTTGCTCATCGATTTCATCTATTGAAGTTACTTGTGATTATAAATTATATTTTTATACTTGTAAAGCGCTATTTACTTTTTATCTCTTTAGAACTCTCTCCTCTAATTCTTGTAAAAACTGTTCTCTTTTCCCCTCATTTTGCACATATGCTGATTTCAATACTTCTTGTAGTAATATATGCCGTTCTTTCTTTTCTAACTGTAAGTCTTTTAACTTCACCCTTACTTCATATAAAAAATCTAAATATATTTCGTATGTTTCATCGTATTTATTCGCGATATCATCTCGAATTTTTTTTGCGAGTTTTGGACTTGCTCCTCCGGTAGAAACCGCTATATTAAGTAACCCACGATGAATCGCTGCCGGAAAGTGAACATTGCCACTTTCCGGGTTCGTAATAACATTTACCAATTGATTCTTTGCAGCATCTTCAGCAACTTGTTCATTTAATATAGAATCACTACTCGCCGCAACAACTAAAAAAGCATCTTTAATATCACTTTTTTCATACTCTCTTTGATACCAACGAATTTTCTTCTCCTCCACAAGTTTCACTAAATTTACATCTAATTCTGGACTTACTACTACTATATCCGCACCTTGTTTGAGTAAAGGAATTATTTTAAATCCGGCAACTTTTCCTCCACCAATGACAACAACCCGTTTCTTATTAACTTGCACTGTAAGTGGATACATATGAATCTCCCTTCAATAACTCCTTCGTTTTCTGAATTAACATATCTTGAACCACTTCATTTTTTCCTAAATACGGACTTATTTTTATCTCATCCAACTCATATTGACGCACTTCTTTCTCAATATGTTTCATAAGTAAGCCTGTAAATAACAAATAAGGTAATACAATAATACACCCTTCTTTTCGCTCTACAACTTCCTTTAATTTCTCCTCAAATTTCGGCTCCGCAGCTGCTAAAAAACAAACTTCTACTTTAGCAATTTTTTCTTCTGCTTGAAATAAAGTAGCGATCCGATTTATATCTTGTAAAGTTTCAGGATCGCTACTACCCCTTGCAACGAGTAAAAGTGTTACTTCATCTTTATATTCTTCAATACCACTTCCGTTATATACCGACTTTATAAGTGTCTCTGATACACCAAACGGATTACCATACGTCACTTTAATATTAGGGTATTGATTATTTAACTTTTGTAATTCAAAAGGAATATCATTCTTCACATGGCCTGCTGCTAATAAGAAAACAGGAATAGCAATAATCTCTGTCGCACCACGCTTCGCACATGTACGAAATCCTTCTTCAATAGAAGGATTCGCCAGCTCTAAAAAACACACTTCTTGAATAGTCGCTTCTATACGGCTCATACATGTCGTAATAAATTGAATTGCCTCTTCTTTCGCTGCCCTCAAACGACTTCCATGACATATATATAAGATGGCTTTCATTTTATAACACTCCGCTTACTTGATAAGTCTGTTCCGTTTGTTTTTCAAACCAATGAATTTTCTCTCTAAAACGGACAACTTCTCCAATTACAATCATACTCGGATTTTGAATTTGTTCTTTTCTCGCAACATCTACAATTGTCCCTAACGTCCCGACAACTGTACGCTGCATAGACGTCGTTCCCCGTTCAATAATAGCAGCAGGTGTACCTTTATCTTTTCCATGCTTCATAAGTTGTTCGCATATGTAGGACAAATTACTAACTCCCATATATACTGCCAAGGTCTCTACACCTTTCGCTAAATTTTCCCACTTCACTTCCTCTTCAGCACCTTCTTTTCTATGCCCTGTCACAACCGCAAAACTCGCACTTGCATCACGATGCGTCACCGGAATACCGGCATAAGCAGGTGCAGCTATTCCAGCTGAAATACCAGGAACGATTTCAAATGGTACACCCTGCTTTGCTAACGCTTCAGCTTCTTCCCCCCCTCTACCAAATACAAATGGATCACCGCCCTTTAACCTCGTTACAACTTTTCCTTTTTTCGCATATTTAATAAGAAATGTGTTAATTGTCTCTTGCTTCATCGTGTGATAATTCGGGAGTTTCCCGCAATAAATTAAATCCGCTTCAGGCTTTGCATATGAAAGCAATTCTTTATTCACGAGACGGTCATATAAAATAACATCTGCCTTCTCAATACATTTCAATCCTTTAACAGTAATTAAATCCGGATCGCCAGGACCCGCTCCAACTATATACACCTTCCCCATCATCTCTCCTCATTTCTACTATTAAAATGAAACTTCCATCCTTATGCATGAATGGAAGTTAGTATACGTTCGTATTTCAATGTTATTTACTCATGAACAACAAATGCCGCACCTTTTCGAATCTTCTTTTTTTCAAATAAGGAGATTTCCTTTACTTCTGGCAACGGTAAAAAATGCTTTTCAAGCTCAATCTCCGCAAGCTTAAATGCCTGCTCTTCACTTTGAGCAACAACAACAATCGGAACGATATTATTCGCTAACACAGCTTCAAATCGATATAAATCCATATTGCCCCTCCTAAGACGCTATTACTTCTTCTAACACGTTATTTAAAGCTATTTGCAATGTATCTACACCAATACGTCCGACAAAATCATAAAATGTTTCGGCAGGTAACTTATTCTCTTTAAAATAACTTATAAATGATGCGAGTACATCCGGTAAATCCTCGCCATCTATTTTCCCTTTTAACTTTTGATTATAGGCACCGCCATCTAACAACGTTCCACCTACATATATTTCAAATGCTTCAACAATCCCTTTTTCCTTCGTTTTCATTTTTACCCCTTGTAATCCGATGTCAGCAATTTGACGTTGACCACATGAATTTGGGCATCCTACCATATGAATTCGAACTGGAACATCAAGTGCAATTTCTGTATCTAAGTATTCTGCAATTTTCCGTAATCTTTCTTTCGTTTCTACTAGAGCAAGATTGCAATATTCAATACCAGTACATGAAACCGCATGACCAATAAATGATTTCGGACTTGCAGATATCGCTTCAAACAACGGTTCACTTAATAAACCCGTTACATTTTCTGGTGGAACATTCGGAATGATGAAGTTTTGTGAGTTACACGTACGAATTTGTCCATTTCCATACTGCTTTGCAATTCTTGCAATCTCAAACATTTCTTTTGCATGTAAACGACCTACCGGCACATTAAAACCGACATATTTTAATCCATCTTGTTTTTGATCTTGAACACCATAAAAATAGCCTGCATTCCATCCTTTAAGTGCACTTTCTCCTTTACTTTGCAATGGTCCTGTATACTCTATTAGTTTCTCTTTAAATTTCTCTGCTCCCCAGTCTGCAACAAGAAATTTCAAACGAGCTAAATGACGTTTCTCGCGATATCCAAAATCACGGAATATAGTAGCAATCCCAATTGCTACCGCCTTCACTTCTTCTGGTAAAACGAACACATCTAATTCATCAGCTAAATATGGACGGGCTGATAATCCACCGCCTACTTTTATATGAAAACCAACTTTTTTCTCACCATCTATTTCTTTCGTAGCAGGTGTAAATGCAACACAGTTAATCTCTGCGTTTGCCGAGTTATAAACGTTAGAACTAATAGACATTTTAAATTTACGTGGTAAGTTAGAAAACTCTTCATTATGTTGGAAATAGTCATATACCTCCTTCACAATATGCGTTGTATCAAACAGTTCATTCGCATCAATCCCTGCAAGTGGATTACCTGTAATATTACGTGTTATATCACCACACGCCCCTGCTGAAGATAACCCAACTCTTGCTAATCTTTTAAAAATATCTGGCATTTGCTGAATTTCTAACCAGTGAAACTGAATCGCCTGTCTTGTCGTAATATCTATTACATCACGTCCATAATCCTCAGCGATAGAAGCAAGCACTTCCGCCTGCGCATTTGTAATAATCCCTGAAGGAATATTTACACGCATCATAAAATAGCCAGCTTCTTTCGGTCTTTGCAAATACAATCCTGCCCATTTAAATGCGTCCCACTCTTCTTTCGGAATAGATTCGAATCCATTTTCCGCATAGTAAGGAATATCATTAAAAATTTCCAAACCATCTTTTGCTAATTTATTTTTCTCAGTCTGATTTAATTTTTCATTATTAGCCCATACTTTTTCATAACTCATTTTTAAATCCCCCTATATAAAGTGAAACTTTAATCAACCCTCACCAATCGGGCATTTACAGCCTGCTCCAGCCGAATTTTGAGGTGGGCGTTTTACTTCCCAGCAAACAACGGGACAAAACTACGCTCTTGTAAGTACTTCACGATTTGTTCTGCACATTCTTCAATAGAATACTTGTGCGTTTCTACAATTAATTCCGCTCGATCTGGTTCCTCATACGGTGAATCAATACCTGTAAAATCTTTAATATCACCTTGTCTCGCTTTTTTGTATAACCCTTTTGGATCACGTTTTTCACACTCTTCAATTGGACATTTTACAAACACTTCTATAAACTCATCTGCCGCTAATAGATCCCTAACTTGTTTTCGATCTACTCGAAATGGTGAAATGAACGCTGTAAGAACAACAGTACCTTGATCTACAAATAGCTTCGCCACTTCGCCAATACGCCTTATATTCTCCATACGATCACTTTCAGAAAAACCTAAGTCTTTATTTAAACCATGGCGAATATTATCCCCATCTAACACATAATTTCCAATATTCTTTTCAAATAGTTTACGAGCAACCGCATTCGCTACTGTAGATTTACCCGAAGCTGATAAACCAGTAAACCAAATTACAAAACTATGATGCCCATTCTTCACTCTTCTCTCATTTTTCGAAACAGAAGCTGTGTGCCAAGTAATATTCGTATCCATCTCGTTCTCTCCCTATTCTGTTACTACTTCTTTTTTCAAACCTTTAATTAACACTTCCACTACTTCTTTACGACTAAATGTACTTGGCGGAATCTCACCATTTCTTAACATTTCTCTTACTTTTGTACCTGATAAAATGACACGGTCCTCTTTTCCATGCGGACACGTTTTCGTTGAAGCCATCGCTTCACATCTCGTACAGTAAAAGCTATGTTCAAAAAATAGCGGCGTAATCCCTAACTCTTCCACTGTAAAGTTCGTAAAGATTTCCTGCGCTTCGTATGTTCCGTAATAGTCTCCTACCCCAGCATGATCACGTCCTACAATAAAGTGGGTACACCCAAAATTCTTTCTTACCAATGCATGAAATATCGCTTCCCTTGGTCCTGCGTAGCGCATCGCTGCAGGAAATACACCTAAAAAGACACAATTTTTCGGATAATAGTTTTGAAGCAACACTTCGTAGCTTTCCATCCTTACATCAGCAGGAATATCATCTGACTTTGTTTCCCCAACGAGCGGATTTAAAAAGAGACCATCTACAATTTCAAGAGCAGATTTTTGAATATACTCATGGGCACGATGTACCGGATTTCTCGTTTGAAATCCAACTACTGTTTTCCAGCCACGTTTTTTAAATTCTTCTCTCGTTTCAATTGGGTCTAAATGATAAGAAGGAAATTGCTTATTTTCCAAGCGTTTTATAAGCGTAATAGCTCCTCCAACATAAACATCTGGTCGTTCATATAATTTTTTCACGCCTGGATGAGCCTCATCCGTCGTTTTATATACAAGTAAAGCTTCTTTTTCTTTATCAGGTGCAAAAATATCTTCTATTTGAATGACACCATATATATTTCTGTCATTAACAAGTTTTACTTCCTCTCCAGCTTTCAGTCCCTCTGCTACTTCTTCTGTTACTGACAATGTAATCGGTATACTCCATACGCTTCCATCTGCTAAACGAAGCGTTTCTACGACCGAATCATAGTCTTTTTTCCCTAAAAAACCAGTAAGCGGACTATATCCCCCTGTCGCTAGCAGTTCTAAATCACTTAATGCAATGTTGTCTAATTCAATTTCTTTTTCAATTTGTGATACGTCGTATGTCTCATCTACACGATTTATTAATTCGTTTCTTGTAGTCATTTTCTATATCCCCTCTTAGCTTTATTTCAAGATACATCTTATTGGTAATGAAGACCGCATTCGGTTTTCATTTTCCCGGTCCACCTACCATCTCTTGAATCACCACCGGCACCTACAGGTAACGTACACTTCTCACACCCGATACTTGGATATCCAATATCATGTAATGGGTTGTATGGCAAGTTATGTTTGTATACATATCGCCATACTTCTTTCCACGTCCAATGAATAAGCGGACAAACTTTAATAGATTGAAAACGATGATCTTGATTTATAAACTTTGTATGCTTACGCGTTTCTGATTGTTCCCTTCTTAAGCCCGATATCCACGCTTTTTCCTCTGTAAGTGATTTTTCTAACGGCAAAATCTTCCTAATCTTACAACAGAGATTCGGATTGCTTTCCCATAGTTTCTCACCGTGCAACTTCGCTTGTTCATCGAGTGTAAGTTCCGGCTGTTTTTCTATAATATTTAATGAAGGAAATCGTTCTCTTACTTTTTGAATTAATTCATACGTTTCTTGAAAATGAACATTTGTATCCAAAAATACAACTTTAGCAGATGGATTTACTTGGTTTATAAGATGCA
Organism: Bacillus cereus group sp. N11; assembly: GCF_016483605.1. NCBI lineage: Bacteria > Bacillati > Bacillota > Bacilli > Caryophanales > Bacillaceae > Bacillus > Bacillus cereus group sp. N11. Next base: position 28,731 of record NZ_JAEHBN010000002.1, on the reverse strand, counting down.
GTAAAACCATGCCTTCCACTCCGAAGCTACACGCGTATACAATTTCATCTTTATATTCTTTATAAGCCCAACTTAATACGGATAGCGCGCCTTTCGTTTCATCTTCCTCTGAAAATGAAACACGATTTTCTTCCCACGTTTCATACGTCAACATGTTTTTTCCCCCTGTAAAAGCAAAAAGACGGTTTTAATCTATTAAAATAGATTAAAACCGCCTCTAGTTTTTCTAGTCAGCGCTTTTCACTTTAAACGTACTTTTTCACTTTTCTCTAATTGAATTACTTTTCCATCTTGCACCACAATTGTAATTGAACCATATTTCATATCAGCAAGCATCGCTTGAATTTTCTCAGATACTTCATCAAAATGTTCCCGTACGCTCACGCGAACAGCCCCCCCTTTTTATTCATAAAAAAAATCTTTCCCATTTCGAAAAGACTGTTCGGTAATATATTTTACCTTATCTTTCAAAATGGATTCCATTTTGCTGGATTTAGCACCTTGCTTTCTATAAGCAGGTTGCCGAGCTTCTTCGGGCCAGTTCCCTCCGCTTCTCTTGATAAGCTTTGTATTTGTATTTTATCACAATTCTGATTTTTTTCAATCCTAGTTTTCCGATATATTTTAATTATTTTATTTTATCCCGCTATTTGCGGGCAATCCCCCTCCACTGATTATAGTTTCACTTTATAAAAAAGGAATTGCCCATTCGAACAACTCCTTTTCCTTATTTAAACAAGCTCTTTAATACGTATGCGATCGTTCCCAATGATATTTTCGTACGTTTCACGTTCCACAACAATTTGCGATGTGCCACATTTCGCAAAGACGACGGCTGGTCTCCGAATTCGATTATAATTATTCGCCATCGAGTACCCATATGCTCCCGTACAAGAAATTGCTAGTAAATCAGAAGAAGCAACTTTCGGTAGATTAATATCCCAAATTAGCATATCTCCACTCTCACAGCATTTCCCAGCAATTGAAACGAGTTCCTCATTCTCATCATTTCCTCGATTCGCTAACATCGCTTCGTAACGAGCGCTATATAAAGCCGGTCTTAAGTTATCTGTCATTCCACCATCGACGGATACATATTTCCGGATGCCAGGAATTTCTTTCACAGATCCAACTGTATAAATTGTCGTTCCCGCATCACCTACAATACTACGACCTGGTTCAACCCATATTTCTGGCAATGGATATTCACATACTGTAAATTGTTCTCTCACTGCACTTGTTACAGCTCGCACATATGTCTCAAGAGTTAATGGTGTATCTGACTCTGTATAGCGTATTCCAAATCCTCCGCCTACATTTAATACTTTTACTACATAGTTCGTTTGCTCTCTCACCTCTTCCAAAAATTTACGAAGAACTTCAATCGCTCGAACAAAACCAGCCGTTTCAAATATTTGTGATCCGATATGTGAATGAATCCCTAACACATTATAATTTGATTTTTGTAAAGCAAGCCCAATTGCCTGCATCGCTTGACCATTTGAAACACCAAATCCAAATTTTGAATCCTCTTGGCCTGTCGTAATATATTCATGTGTGTGCGCCTCTACTCCAGGCGTTACACGAATTAATATGTTTACAAATTTCCCATGTTGCATTGCTAAATCGTGTAAAACTTCTAATTCCAAGAAATTATCTACTACAAAACAACCGATATTCGCCTGAAGAGCCATCACTATCTCTTCTTCTGTTTTATTGTTTCCATGAAAATGAATACGTGATGCTGGAAATCCTGCTTGGAGCGCAGTATATAATTCCCCACCCGAAACAACATCTAATGACATGTTCTCTTCACGAGCTACTCGGCACATCTCCATGCACAAGAACGCCTTGCTTGCATATGCTACTTGATAAGAGAAACCACTTTCTTTAAAAGCACGATGAAACGCACGACATTTCCCTCGAATAGACTCTTCATCGTATACATAAAGTGGTGTTCCGTATTGTTTTGCTAGCTGCGTCGTATCGCACCCTCCAATTTCTAAGTGTCCTTGCCCATTGATTCGGCTTGTGCCGTGTAAATACATTTGAATTCCTCCCTTATTTCCTCTAAAACTCATAACCCCAATCTTCTATTCATTGCAGCACGCTTTTAGATAGACAAAAAACGCGCGGAACAATGTTCACACGCGTTTCTTATTAGGAAAAATATATATTGAAAAAATAAACAAGTTGTTATCTTCTCAAAATAAGAAACCGCATCAACATCTCCAAATAGCTCTCCATAAAATAAATCTTATGACAGTACTACATTTATTCAATGCAGTCCCAATATATGAATAAGGTGGTTATTCTTATATTTCGGCAATAGTCCCTTTCAACCCATGGTCACAGATTCCACTAAATCTCCCATAGCTTACTCTTTCCTATCGCGGCCTCTACCTTTGAGAGTAGATGAGGTAAGTCTATTTAATTTTCAAACATCTAATTGTTGCTATTAACAATACCAAAGGATCATTTTATTTGTCAAACAATTTTTTATATTGTTTTTTTACAGTTTAATTTCGTATCATTTGGTAAGCGCTTTACTATTATCTTCGTTACTTCCCATTCGCCTTCTTCATTATTAAACGTAATAGTTACTTTTTCAAATGGTGGAACAATTTTCCCACCAATCTGTTCGTACTTCGTCACTTCAATAACCGTTTGAAATAAATATGTACCACTATACACTTTTTTTAAACTAATAATTTTAGGACATTGATAAGGTTTCAAACTCCCATATTGTTTTTCAATTGCTTTATTTATTTTTGGAAATAAAACAGAATAAAGTGCATCTTCCATAAGAGGTGCATCATACTGAGCTACTGATACAATCGGTGAAGCAAAGAGTATAAAAATACTGCACATTATAAGATAAAATAATTTTCGCATTATAACCTCCGCACCATTACGCGATACTTTCTATATTTAATGAATTACAATAATCGCGCATAGAAATTCTATTTTATTGTCTCCTACTTCTCTTTTTCTACTCAATTGTTGCAAAAAAAGCCCACAACCCTCTTTAATTTTCGTATAATGATACTCATAGTATAATAATCATAATAACAAAAGACTGTTCGTATATATAAAGTGAGACGCTAATGAAAACGGCTCGCAAGAACTGTCATGCTTTCTAGGAGAGGAGTATATTATGCTACAACATCTGTTTCCAAAATTACGATTTGCACTCGTTGCAGTCGTTTTATTATGGATTAAAACATATATTGTGTACAAGCTAGCGTTTGATATTAAAATTGATAACTTCTTTGAAGAATTTATGCTGTTTATTAATCCACTAGCTGCGTTACTTTTATTTTTCGGTTTAGCTTTATTTGCATCTAAGCATCGAAATCGAATTATAATTGGAATTAGTTTTATACTGTCATTTATTTTATTTGGAAATGCAATGTTTTATGGGTTTTATAACGATTTCGTTACCTTCCCGGTTTTATTCCAAACAAATAATATGGCTGATTTAGGGACGAGCATAAAAGAGCTCTTTACGTACAAAACATTACTTTTATTTGCAGATGCAATTATTTTAATGTTTATTTCACGTAAATTCCCATCATTTGGTGATAAAACACCACTTTCACGATCTGAGAAGAGAACTTTCTTTAGCGGTGTCACTGCGTTATTAGCACTACAAATTGTTGTTTCAGTTATTTATAAGCCACAAATGTTCTCACGCTCATTTGACCGTCAAACTGTCGTGAAAAATTTAGGGTTATACACATATCATCTATTTGATATTACGCTTCAATCTAAGTCTTCGGCTGAACGTGTATTCGCAAGTGGCGACGGATTCTCTGAAATTAAAAACTATACAGATGCAAAAGATAAGCAAGTTGATAAAAACTTATTTGGAGCTGCAAAAGGTAAAAATGTAATTTTAATTTCAATGGAATCTACACAAAGTTTTGTTATTAATAAAAAAATAAATGGAAAAGAAATTACTCCATTTTTAAATGAATTTATTAAAGATAGTTTTTATTTCGATAACTTCTATCATCAAACGGGACAAGGTAAAACTTCTGATGCTGAATTTATCGTTGAAAATTCACTTTATCCGTTAGACCGTGGTTCTGTATTCTTTACTCATGCAACAAATGAGTATACTGCCACACCAGAACAATTAAAGAAATACGGATATTCTTCTGCTGTGTTCCATTCAAACGATAAAACGTTTTGGAATCGTGACGTAATGTATCCTGCGCTTGGTTATGACCGTTACTTTAATTTAAATGATTACGTAGGTACGGAACAAATGTCTGTTGGTTGGGGATTAAAAGATAAAGAGTTCTTTGAACAATCTATTCCAAAGTTAAAATCTTTACCGCAACCGTTCTATACAAAATTTATCACTTTAACAAACCATTTTCCATTTCTTCTAAATCCAGAAGATCAATATGTTGATGAGTTTAATTCGGACAGTGGTGTTTTAAACCGTTACTTTCCAACTGTTCGTTACACGGATGAAGCTCTTAAATTATTTATTAAACAGTTAAAAGATGAAGGACTGTATGATAATTCAGTTATTGTCATTTATGGTGATCATTACGGTATTTCTGAAAACCATAACGCAGCTATGGCCCAGTTCCTTGGGAAAGACGCTATTACACCGTTTGATTCTATGCAATTACAACGCGTCCCTCTCATTATTCATGTGCCAGGTCAAGAAGGAAAAACGATTTCTAAAGTATCCGGTCAACTTGATATTAAACCAACGCTCCTTCATTTACTTGGGATTAAAACAAATCAATCCGTTGAATTTGGAACGGACTTATTTATTAAAGAAAAAGATCCACTTATGGTAATGCGTGATGGTAGTTTTGTTTCGGAAGATTATGTTTATACAAAAAACATGTGCTATAAACGAAATACAGGTGAAGAAGCTGCTATATCACTATGTCAGCCGTATATTGAAAAAGCAAAAACAGAATTAAAATTATCCGATAAACTCATTTATGGAGATTTATTACGTTTCGATCCTAACAATCGATATAAAACCGGAACGATGACAACAAAATTTGAATAGTGCAAGAAGCAACTTTATAAAAGTTGCTTCTTTTTCTACTTATTTTCCAAATCATTCTCCCATGAAATCTTTCACAAATTGGTAATTTCTTTCGTATGAGGAAGAAATTTATGGTATGATAAAATAAGTAAACTTTCATACACTAATTAAGAATTTATTACAGAAAGCAAGGGATCAGATTTTGTATAGAGCAGCTATTCCAAACTTATTTACGCTCGGAAATTTATATAGCGGATTTTTATCAATCGGCTATGCATCTTTAGGATATTATAAATCAGCTGCTATTTTAGTACTTATCGGGATGATGTTAGATAGTCTTGATGGTCGTGTTGCTCGTTTATTACGCGTTGATTCACAAATGGGAAAAGAGCTTGATTCACTCGCAGATGTCGTAACATTTGGTGCAGCACCAGCTGTTTTAATGTATTACACATCTTTCTCAAACTACGGAATCATCGGATTATACATAGCGGGATTATTCCCTCTTTTCGGAGCATATCGTTTAGCACGATTTAATGTAACACCATCTTCTACTTCAATGAAATATTTCACTGGAGTACCGATTACAGCAGCGGGAGGGCTTGTTGCTTTCTTAACATTATTTTCACATACCATTCCCAAAATCGTTCTTATTACAGTCTTTGTAACGTTCGCATTTTTAATGGTGAGTCGTATTCGTATCCCAAGTTTAAAAGATGTACCAATTCCAAGATATAGCATCATTATTACATTATTTTTAGTTGGAATCATTATCACAATGTATCAAACAGGGATCGGTAATTTTTCTGTTTTCTTATTCATTGCTATTCCACTATATATTTTGTATATGCTATCTCAATTTATTAGACAAAGACCGTCTAAAAAAGCGAATAAAGAAAAATAAGAAAAACAAAAACCTTCCGTATTCGGAAGGTTTCTTTTTATCCCGCTATTTGCGGACAACCTGATTAATCAGGAGGCCTTACAAATGAAAGTCTCACTTTATTTTGTAACTAATACTTTTGGATTTACAGGTGTTACAGGGGCTTCACCGTTTAATACAGCTAAAATATTTCTTACTGCCATTTCAGCCATCGCATCACGAGTTTCGAATGTTGCATTCCCTACGTGAGGAGCAAGCACCACATTCTTTAATCCTTTTAGTTCTTCCGTAATTTTCGGTTCAAATTCAAATACGTCAAGAGCCGCTCCTTCAATTCCTTCCGTTTTTAATGCATAAGCAAGTGCTAATTCATTCATAATTGGTCCACGCGAAGCATTTATAATATATGCTGTCTTCTTCATCATTTTAAACTGTTCTTCATCGATCATATGATGTAATTTTGGATTATAGGCACAGTTAATTGTAATAAAATCTGCCGTTTGTAACAGCTCTTCTAATGTTACATATGTCGCTTCTAGTTCAACTTCAGCTTCAAGCTTACGATTCGGTCCTGTATATAAAACGTTCATTCCAAATGCTTTCGCACGCTTTGCAACTGCCTTCCCGATTTCGCCAAGACCGATAACTCCAATTGTCTTACCGTGTACTTCGCGGCCCAAGAAAAATAATGGCGCCCATCCGTTAAATCCAGTTGTACGACATAACGTATCTCCTTCAGGAATTCTACGTGCTGCTGCTAAAAGAAGTGCAAATGTTAATTCTGCTGTCGCTTCAGTTGATACTTTCGGTGTATTCGTTACCGTAATCCCTTTTTCTCCTGCATGCAAGTAATCAATATTATCGTAGCCAGCACCATAGTTTGCAACAATCTTTAAATTAGGTGCCGCATCTATAACTTCTTTCGTCACCTTTGTAGAAAGTAAGCTTAACAATGCATCTTTATCTTTTACACGCTCTGTTAATTCATCTAAAGAAATTAACTCTTCTTTATCATACATTTCTACATCATGATCTTTTAATAGTTCTAATCCGATTTCTGGAATTTTCCCTGCTACTAATATTTTTGCCACTACTAACACCTCTTCTATAGAAAATAAGATATCTCTTATATTTCATTGTAAGAAATCCACTTATAAAAACCAAGGAATTTGATTATAGTTTTGAAAATCGACACTTTTCCATGAAAAAAGAGGAGATGCAACTCCCCCCTCTTCTTACGCTTTTTCCTGCGATTCTTTTCCGAGCTTTACATCAATTGTTCCTTCTGCAACTGTATCGCTAATTTGCTCCTCAATAACTGATTGAGATGCAGCATTCGTTTCAGAAGTATAAGCTTGTTGCTGTGCACCTTGTACATTTTGTTTATTTTGTTGTTTCGCCATTTCTTACCCTCCTTTTTTTCTTTCTTATTTTGAACAAAAAGGAAGGTTTTCATCAAAAAATCGTGGGTCATTTTATAATTGTTACTTCTTCTTCAAGTAGTCTCATTACTCTTGCTCGTTTCGTAAATGTTGCGATATGAGTAATACCATGATTTCGTAATGTTTGCACATTTTCTTTTACGTATTTCCCTAAATCATTCGGATAATGAGCATCTGAAGAAATAGTAATGGGAACACCATGTTTAGCTAACACTTGTAAATACAGTGGACTCGGGCACATTTCCCGTACAGGATAACGATAGTACAATCCCGCATTTATTTCTGTTGCGGTATTAGTTTCTACTAATGCACGGGCTATTTTCTTATAATAAGAAAGCTGTTCATTCTCATCCAACCTGTAATTAAATACTTTTATGTTATCAAGGTGGGCTATAATATCAAATAATTCGGAACGAACTGCACTCTCAACTGTTTTGAAAAACGTATCATATAGTATATGTAAATCATGCTCCTCAAAATATTCTTTCGTATCTGGATTATCAAACCCCCAGCCGTTTAAAAAATGAACAGACCCAATTACATAATCAAAGTCTCCTAGTGCTAACAATTCTTTTAGCTCTTCTTCACAGCCAATAAAATAATCCGCTTCAATTCCAAGTTTAAGTGTAACGCCTCTTTTACTCCATCGTTCTTTCGCCTCTTCAATCGACTTTGTAAAATCGTATAGTGAAACTACTCTTACTTGGTCTAACCATTCCTTCTGTAAACGCCCAAGCTTCGAATCACTAATATTCACATATTTTTCATAATATACTTTCGACTCATGAAAGCGGTATAAATGATCCACAATCCCAACTTCTTTTATACCTTTTCGCAATGCCTCTTCTAAATATAAATCAATCCATTTCGCTGTAAATGGTCCTTCCTTCACACGTCTTTGCAGTCGTTCTTGCGTCTTCATAAGCCATTCGATAGAATGGCTTTCTTCTTGAAGCGGCTCATAATATTGTAGCGTTTCATTTATTTTGGCAAGCCAACCTATTGAATAAGGCCCTTCTTCTAAATGAAGATGATAATCCACTTTCATACATATTCCCCCTTATAACGTATCTATTTCTTTTCGTTCTCCTACTCTCGAAAGCTTTCCATTTCTTTCTTTCACTTCTTCCATAACATCTTCTAGTGAAATGTTTTTTTCGGCTAATAGAACAAAACAGTGATAAAACACATCAACCATTTCTTTTACTAGTTCTTTTTTATCATTATTTTTAGAAGCAATGATCACTTCAGAGCACTCTTCCCCAATTTTCTTTAAAATTTTATCTTCTCCTTTTGAAAATAAATAATTTGTATATGATTCTGGCAATGGATTTTCCTTTCGGTCTTCAATTGTTTCAAATAATAATTTAAGGACATCTTCCATCTTCATCCCCCTATATAACTTTATAATGAAAACATGTTTTCTCTCCCGTATGACAAGCAGGTCCTACTTGCTTTACAACAACTACAATTGAATCTTGATCACAATCTAAATAAAGTGATTGAACATACTGCATATTGCCCGATGTTTCTCCTTTATTCCATAACGATTGTCTTGAGCGAGAATAAAACCACGTCCTTTTTGTTTCTAACGTCTTTTCATACGCTTCTTCATTCATGTAAGCGAGCATTAAAACTTCTTTTGTATCTTCCTCTATCACCACTGCTGGTAATAACCCTTTTGAGAAGTTAGGCTTCATAGTCGCACCTCAACGTTTGCTTCTCTTAATTTTCTCTTTACATCCTGCACAGTCTCTTCACCATAATGAAAGATTGATGCTGCTAGCGCTGCGTCGACTGTTGTCTTTTTAAATACCTCTATAATGTGATCCGCATGACCACATCCTCCTGATGCAATTACCGGGACGGAAACGCTACTTGAAATTGCTTCTGTTAACTGAAGATCGTATCCATCCTTCGTTCCATCTGCATCCATACTCGTTAGCAAAATTTCTCCTGCCCCTAATTGTACGGCGTGCTTCGCCCATTCGATTGCATCCATTCCTGTATCAACCCTCCCGCCATTTACGTATACATTCCATTTACCTTCTGCTACTTTTCTAGCATCGATTGCTACAACAATACATTGCGAGCCAAAATGTTCTGCACCTTCCTGAATTAGTTTTGGATTCCGTACTGCTGCTGAATTAATTGAAATTTTATCCGCACCGGCTCGTAGCAGATTGTATATATCTTGAACATTAGAAATCCCCCCACCTACTGTAAGAGGAATAAATATTTTTGAGGCAGTTTTTTCTACAACATCTATCATCGTTTTTCGCCCTTCATGTGTCGCAGTAATATCTAAAAATACAATTTCATCTGCTCCCGCACTATTATATAAAGCCGCTATTTCAACAGGATTGCCGACATCTTGTAATCCTATAAAATTTACACCCTTTACGACTCGCCCTTCTTTCACATCTAGACATGGAATAATTCGTTTCGCTAACATAGCTTTGTTACCTCTAGCACTTCTTCTAAATCAATTGTATTCTCGTAAAGAGCCTTACCAATGATAACACCATGTATATTCATATCATTTAACCTTTTCACATCTTGAATAGACGCCACTCCTCCAGAGGCAATGAGACGAATACCCACACTTTTTTGCAGTAACCCTAATTGCTCAAAATTTGGTCCTGCAAGTGTCCCATCTCTCGAGATGTCTGTAAATACAATCGTTTGAACACCTACACTCTCCATTTGCTTCGCTAAATGAATATAAGAAATTTCAGACACATCAAGCCAACCTCTCGTTGCTACGAAACCATTTTTCGCATCAATTCCAACAATTATTTTCTCTTTATATAGCCGAACTGCTTCCTCTAAAAATGACTTATCATAAAGAGCAGCTGTTCCTAAAATGACTTTTTTTACACCTGCTAACAATAACTTTTCCACTGCTACAAGCGATCGAATCCCTCCTCCAACTTGCACAGGAATACGTACCGCCCTGCATATTCTTTCAATGATAAACAAATTTAAAGACTCTCCAGCAATTGCACCGTCTAAATCAACAATGTGTAATATTTTCGCTCCAAGCTTTTCAAATATGATCGCTTGCGCAACCGGATCTTCATTCATAACCGTTTCTTTACTAAACTCTCCTTGATAAAGTCTGACACATCGCCCTTCTTTTAAATCGATAGCTGGGAAAATTTCCATGCTTCTACCACCCCTTTAAAATTCTTTAAAATTTGTATTCCGACTTCCCCACTTTTTTCAGGGTGAAACTGCGCTCCAAATACATTTCCTTTCGCTACAAAACCAGGTACTTGCACCCCATACTCGCTTGCCCCATACACAATTCCCTTTGGACAATCTGCATAATAAGAGTGGACATAATATACGAAAGAACCGTCTTCTATTCCATTCCAAAGTGGTATTTCTCCTTCTTTCTTCAATTCATTCCATCCCATATGTGGAATTTTATAAGGCACTTTTAATTTCCGAATAACACCTGGCAATAAACTTAATCCGCTACAGTCTTTTAATTCCTCACTTTTTTCAAATAAAAGTTGCATACCTAAACATATACCAAGGAACGGTTTCCCTAAATTTCCAACCTCTTTTAGCACAAATACTAATTTTTTTTCTTCTAGAACGTCCATCGCTTTCGGAAATGCCCCTACTCCTGGTAAAATAACGCCATCACTTCTCAATATTTCCTCTCTATCATCCGTTACGATATACTCTGCTCCAATATATTTTAATGCCTGTTCCACACTACGAATATTTCCCATCCCATAATCTACAATAGCAATCAATTACAACATCCCCTTCGTTGAATTTACACCAGTAATGTTGTCATTTTTTTCGACTGCCTCTCTAAGCGCTCGACCAAATGCCTTAAATAAAGCTTCAATTTTGTGATGTGTATTACTCCCGTATAAAATACGAGCGTGTAACGTAATATTTGCTGCATGAGCAACTGCTCTAAAAAACTCTTCCGTTAATTCTGTGTCAAAATCGCCTAATTTCGGATTTGTTAACTCGCCTTGAAACACACTATAGGAACGTCCACTTATATCAATTGCGACAAAACCTAAAGATTCATCCATCGGTACATATGCGGAACCGTACCTATTAATACTCTCTTTATTTTGCAATGCTTCTTTCAAGCAATTTCCGAGTACAATTCCAACATCTTCAACCGTGTGATGTGCATCGACAAACACGTCACCTTCAGCTTCAATTTGTAAACCAAATCGTCCATGCCTTGCAAATAAAGTTAGCATATGATCAAAAAAACCTACTCCTGTTTGAATAGAAACATTCGCACTTTCATCAAGCTGCAAACTTAATTTAATTTTTGTTTCTGTCGTTTCACGTACTTGACTCGACTGTCGCATTATTCTTCCTCCTCAAATCTCATTTGGACTGCTCTTGCGTGTGCATATAAACCTTCTTTATTTGCCAGTTCTACAATATGATGTTGTACATTTTTTAACGCTTCCTCTGTATAAGAAAGAAAGCTTGATTTTTTTACGAAATCATCGACTGATAATGGGGAGAAGAATCTTGCTGTTCCACTTGTCGGTAAAACGTGATTCGGTCCTGCCAAATAATCGCCGAGCGGCTCTGGTGCATATGGCCCAAGGAAAATAGAGCCTGCATGTTTCACATAAGCTAGAGCATTCATTGGCTCTTTTATATGTAACTCTAAATGTTCTGGAGCAATTTCATTTGATAACTTTAGTGCCTCATCTAAAGAAGAAACGATAAAAATGGCTCCATTTCTTTTGATTGATTCACGAGCGATTTCACTTCTTGGTAATGTTTCTAACTGTCTTTCTATCTCTCTTCCTACTTCTTTAGCTAGTTCTATATTCGTTGTAATACAAATCGCTGTTGCCCTCTCGTCATGTTCTGCTTGCGATAATAAATCAGCAGCGATATATTTGGCATTGCCTGTTTCATCAGCGATAACTACAATTTCTGATGGCCCAGCAATCATATCGATATTTACTATTCCGTATACTTCTCGCTTCGCTAAAGTGACGTACAAATTTCCCGGTCCAACTATTTTATCCACTTTCGGAATCGATTCCGTCCCATACGCTAAAGCAGCGATTGCCTGGGCACCACCAGCCATATAAACTTCATCTACACCTGCAAGACCTGCGGCAGTTAATATATGCGGGTCAATTCCTCCTTGCCTTGGCGGTGTTACCATTACAATTTTTTTCACACCTGCCAGTTTGGCTGGCAATACATTCATTAATACTGAAGAGGGATACGATGCCTTCCCGCCTGGCACATATACACCTACATTTTCTAACGGTCTAATGAGCTGCCCTCTAATTATCCCATCACTTTCGCAATCAAACATAGATTGCCTCTTTTGCTTTTCATGATATGAGATAATGTTTTTCTTCGCCTCTTGTAGCGCCTCTAAAAAAGAAAGTTCTACAAACGCACTTGCTTGTTTTATTTCTTCTTCACTTACACGAAAATTTTTAACATCCGCACCATCAAGCTTTTTTGTATAGAAAGATAAAGCCTCATCTTTACTTTCTCTTACGTTTTGAACGATTTCCCTTACACTTCTTTGAACAGTTTCTTCTATTATATTAGCGTTTTCTCGCAACACTTTTATTTTGGATAATGCCTCCTTGAAGTCTTCATAAATGATCTCCATTGTAAGCCCTCCTATTTCCCTGATAAAATTTCTTGCTCCATCATATTTATAATACTGAATATTTCGTCTTTTTTAGTTTTTAAAGCTGCCTTATTTACAATCATTCGAGCGGATATAGAATACATTTCCTCAAATACAATGAGCCCATTCTCTTGTAGTGTTTTTCCTGTTTCAACAATATCAACAATCGCATCTACTAATCCAAGAAGCGGAGCAATTTCTACAGAACCTTCTATTTTTATGATTTCTACATCTTCTCCCTTTTCGTGAAAATAATTGGAAGTGATGTGTGGATATTTCGTAGCAATTCGTTTCTTTCGGTAACTCTTCGGATTATACGTAGGAATAGAAGCGACACAAAATTTACACATACCCACTCCTAAATCCAACATTTCATATATATCTTTCTCGTTTTCCATTAAAATATCTTTTCCAACGATCCCAATATCAGCTACTCCATGTTCTACATAAGTAGCAACATCAACCGCTTTTACTAAAATAAATGAAATGTTTGTATTTTTACTTTGAAAGACAAGCTTTCTCCCTTTATCTTTAAGCTCTGAACAATCAATTCCAATTTTCTCAAACAGCGGAATAACATGTTTCTCTAATCTTCCTTTCGTTAACGCAATTTGAATGTTACGCATGAAGTCTCCCCTTCTTTCTGAACGACCCATTTCTCTTTCCATACATATTCCACCAATGATTCATTCCTTGCCTCAACGACCGTTACTATTTTATTGTTTCTTGCAAATTGAAATGTGTCGTTTAAATTAGAGAATAAAGATAACTGGGCATTCTTCCCGTCCTTTCGAAGTAAGTTTCTTAACCTTTCAGCTTCCGCTAATCTATTTAATTCATAATGTATCATCATATCTATTGGCTCTCGTTCATAAGATTCTTGTTGCTCTTGAAGTGCCTTGACTATTTGATTTACTTGCACCGCGAGGCCAACCGCTGACACCATCTCTCCAAAATTCCCAATTAACTCATCGTATCTTCCACCACTAACAATCTCTTCTCCAATTTCATATATATACCCTTTGAAAATAATACCCGTATAATAGTCCAAATGTTGAATCATGCCTAAATCAATGGATATGTAAGGCCCATAGCCTAGCCTTTCAACCGCTTCATATATTTCTTTCACTCTTGCAATGGCCATTTTCATTTCATTACTTGAGGCGAGTTTTTCTGCTTCCTCAATAACCTCTAAATTCCCAAATAACCTTGGTAATTTCTCAAGTAATTTTACTGTTTCATCGCACCGATCTAATTTCTTTTCTCCGATAAAATTTGAGAGAGCAGCATAATTTTTGCTTTCTATATACGTTCTAAGTACTCTCTCTTCTTCATCATGAATAGAGAGCTTTTTTACAATACATTTATATAACTCTACCTGCCCAATTTCGATTGTAAAAGATTGTACCTTCAACCTTTGTAGTGCTTGCATTACACTTATCACACATTCAATTTCAGCTCTTACATTATCAATCCCGATAATTTCAATACCACTTTGTACAATTTCATTATATTTTCCAGACAGAGACTCATTCGCCCGAAATACATTTCCACTATATGTCACCTTAAGAGGCGTATCCCACCTTTGCGTTCCAATTACTCTCGCTAAAGGAATCGTCATATCTGGACGTAACACGATAATCCGTCCCTTTTCATCAAAAAATTTATACATCTTCTCTTCATCTATCGGCCGATTTTGAAAAGCAAACACATCATAAAATTCAATTGTAGGTGTCCTTATTTCCTCATAGCCTCTCTCTAAAAATGTACGTCTTAATTTTTGTTCCACTTCTTCAATTAACGTACATTCTTCAAATAAGTAATCTCTCGTTCCATTCGGATTTGCCCGCTTCCACTTTGTCATCTGAATTCACACGCCCTTCCCTTTCTAATGTATGCCCATTCCATTCACCCAAACCGAAAATAAAAAGAGCCTTGTAGACAAAATACCTACAAGGCTCTTTAGTAGAGTGTAGGTACAACGGGAATAACCCTTGTGCCTACACGTTTTCACGTTAGGTTCAAGGGTTTCATGTATGATGATGTAGTTGTGTAAGCATTTTAATAGATTGTACGATATTCATAATACTTACTCCCTTTCTCCTCTGATTTTTCCATAGTATATAACAGTTAATTCTGAATGTAAATACATTTTTAACATTCCGTTATTTCTTAATATAAAGCTACTTTTCTTTCATACTCTTCAATTTCTTGTTCATATTGCATCGTAATGGCAATTTCATCTAGACCATTTAATAATTTTTCTTTCCACATTTTCTCGATTGTAAAATGAAACCTGTGCATATTTGTAGTAATGACTTCATTCTCTAAATCGACTTCCATTTGATCTCTCGCATTTGTTTTAGCAAGTTGTTCACGCATCTCTTTATCCATTACAATCGGTAACATACCATTTTTCATACAATTCATATAAAAAATATCTGCAAATCCCCCTGCGATAATAACGCGGAAACCATAATCAGCAAGGGCCCACGGAGCATGCTCTCTTGAAGAACCGCATCCAAAATTATCACCTGTAATTAATATACTTGCTCCCTTTCGTTCTTGTGCATTAAGGGGAAAATTAGGATTTTCATGGCGCTCATTATCGTAACGCCACTCATCAAATAAATACTTTCCAAATCCTGTCCTTTCAATTCTCTTTAAGTATTGTTTCGGAATAATTTGATCTGTATCAATGTTATCATTCATAAGTACTGCGGCAGTACCTTTATGAATACGAAATGGCTCCATCGTAACTCTCCTTTCTAATATCAACAAAATGCCCATATAATGCAGCAGCTGCTGCCATAGCTGGACTTACTAAATGTGTTCTTGCCCCTTTCCCTTGCCTTCCTTCAAAATTACGATTTGAAGTAGACGCACAATGTTCTCCTTCAGGTACTTGATCTGGATTCATCCCAAGGCACATTGAGCAGCCAGGCTCTCTCCATTCAAACCCCGCTTCTTCAAATATGTGATGTAAGCCTTTTTGCATTGCCCGCTCTCTCACACTTTTTGATCCTGGTACAACGAGTGCCCGCACACCTTCTTTTACCTTTTTCCCTTTTACAACGGATGCAGCAATTTCTAAGTCAGATAAACGTGAATTTGTACAAGAACCAATAAAGACATGCTTAACAGGAATTTCAAACGTATTTTGTCCAGGGCTCAATCCCATATATGAAAATGCTCTTTCATCATTTTCGTTATGCTTTTCTGGTAATTTTTCATCAATAGGAACACCCATACTAGGATTTGTTCCCCAAGTTACGTATGGAGCTAGATTCGTAACATCTATTGAAATATGTAAATCATAAATCGCATCTGAATCTGTATAAAGCTCCGAACATTTTTCCGTGAAAGATTCATAGTCTTTTGGTGCATATTTACGCCCTTTTACATAAGAAAATGTTTTTTCATCCGGTGCAATAATGCCTGCTTTCGCTCCTCCTTCAATTGCCATATTACAAAGTGTCATTCTCTCCTCCATTCCCATATCACGAATCGTCTCTCCGTAGAATTCCATTACATACCCAGTCCCAACCGCTACACCGTACTTTGAGAGAAGATGTAAAATAATATCCTTTGCATAAACGCCTTTCGGTAACTTTCCTGTTAATTCAATCCCCATCGCTTTCGGTTTTCGTTGCCACAACGTTTGAGTTGCTAATACATGTTCTACTTCACTCGTACCAATACCAAACGCTAGCGCACCGAAAGCACCGTGAGTTGCTGTATGGCTATCACCACAAACAATCGTTTTCCCTGGTTGTGTGAGTCCAAGTTCCGGCCCGATAACATGAACGATTCCTTGCTCTTCATCACCAATATCAGCTAATCGCACCTCAAATTGTTTACAATTTTCACGAAGTGTATCCAATTGCTGCTTCGCAATGCGATCGGTAATATTCCAAACATCTTTCGTTGGAATATTATGATCCATCGTTGCAAACGTTAATTCCGGTCTCCGAACAGTTCGATTTGCAAGCCGCAAGCCTTCAAAGGCTTGCGGTGAAGTTACTTCATGAACGAGATGAAGATCAATATATAATAAATCCAATCCATTTTCATTTGTTGTAACTACATGTCTTTCCCAAAGTTTATCTAGCAACCTTTTCCCCATTATCTTCCTCTCCCTACTAGTGCCTGCTCTTCCATCTCTTGAACAACCGCCTTCGTAAATGAAGTTGTCGTCTCATCTCCCCCAATATCAACTGTACATTTTCCAGATTGAAGAACTGCAGAAATTGCCTCTTCAATCGCATATCCTTCTCTCGTTAATCCAAATGATTGCCCAAGCATCATCGCAACCGAACGCATCATCGCAATTGGATTTACTTTATTTTTCCCTGCAATATCCGGTGCTGAACCGTGAATAGGCTCATATAAAGATGGCCCGTTT
This sequence comes from Bacillus cereus group sp. N11, assembly GCF_016483605.1. Lineage (NCBI taxonomy): Bacteria > Bacillati > Bacillota > Bacilli > Caryophanales > Bacillaceae > Bacillus > Bacillus cereus group sp. N11. The sequence continues at coordinate 11,313 of NZ_JAEHBN010000002.1, read as the reverse complement.
TCCGCATGACTCGCTGATGGAAGCATTCCTAATGACCCTGCTAATACAGAAGCCTCATCACTTAAAATATCACCAAACAAATTCTCTGTTACGATAACATCAAATCTCTTTGGGTTCCGAATTAACTCCATAGCAGCTGCATCTACTAAAATATGCTCTAACTCAACATGAGGATAACGAAGAGCGACTTCTTCCGTAACAGTTCTCCATAATTTACTAGATTCTAAAACATTCGCCTTATCAATAGACGTTACTTTTTTCGATCTCTTACTCGCTAATTGAAAAGCATAAGAAACGATACGTTCAATTTCATGACGATGATACGTAAGTGTATCCGTTGCGACTTCTTCCGTTCGCTCTTTCGGATAAGAAAAATAAATACCACCTGTTAATTCACGAACGACAACGAAGTCAATTTCATCAGCATTTTTTAATGGGGATAAATGCGAAGTTGAGCTTTCTACCGTTACAGGGCGAACATTCGCAAATACACCAAGTCCTTTTCTTAAAGCTAATAATCCTTTCTCCGGTCTTTCTTTCGCACCATCCCAACGAGGTCCACCAACTGCCCCAAGTAAAACCGCATCACTCGCTAAACAAGCGGCAAGTGTTCGCTGTGGTAATGGTTGCCCCGTTAAATCAATAGCAACACCACCAAAGTGCTCATCTTGCAAATGAAAATGATGCCCATATAGTCTCTCTACCATACGCAATACTTCCTTTGCACTTTCCATAATTTCCGGGCCGACACCATCACCAGCTAAACAAACGATACGTTTTTCCAATTTTAACACTCCTTTTAACTGAATTTTCAGAACTTTATTTTGATAGGTGAGGAAAGCTTTACTCACCTATCAAACCCTTATTTTACAAGCGCTATAAACGATTTCAATTTTCCAGCTGCATGAACATATGCTCTCGCCGATGCTTCCAATACGTCTTGCGCAACACCAAAACCTGATACTTGATGCGTTCCTTCTTTTAATTCAACATGAACATGAGCAAGTGCATCTTGACCTTGTGTAATAGATTGTATGCGATAATCTGCCAATTCACATTCTAATCCTAAAATTCTTTGAATCGCATTGTATATCGCTTCAATACTTCCAGAACCAGTCGCTGCATCTTCGTATATAGTTCCCGCCTCATCTTTCAATACAACTGTCGCACACTGTGTACTATTCGATACGAAGTGTACTTGCAATTGCGTAATGTTATATTGCTGCGCTGCAAAAGCTGCTTCGCCAAGCATAAGTGCACGTAGATCTTCTTCCGTAATTTCCTTTTTACGATCAGCTAATTTTTTAAACGCTTCAAACACCACATCGCGTTCTTCGTTTGTAAATTCATAGCCTAGTTCTTTCATTTTTTCTGTAAATGCGTGACGCCCAGAATGTTTGCCAAGTACAAATAGGTTTTGAGATTCTCCTATAAGTGCTGGTTCAATGATTTCATATGTTGTCACTTCTTTTAAAACACCATCTTGATGAATGCCTGATTCGTGAGCGAAAGCATTTGCTCCCACAATCGCTTTATTTTTCGGTACAACCATACCCGTTAACCTACTTACTAATGTACTTGTCGATTTAATCTCTTTTAGCGTCATCGAAGGCTCCGCCTTATAGAAATCTTTTCTAATATGAAGAGCAACTGCGACCTCCTCTAGTGCGGCATTCCCTGCTCTTTCTCCAATGCCATTAATCGTTCCTTCTACTTGCAGTGCTCCACCTTCAACCGCAGCTAACGAATTTGCCACCGCCATCCCAAGATCATCGTGGCAATGACAAGAGAAAATCGCTTTTTCATATGAAGGAACGGATTCTTGTAAGTATTTAAATAAGGAATAGTATTCTTCTGGGTTCGTATATCCAACTGTATCCGGAATATTAATTACATTCGCTCCTGCACGAATCGCAACTTCTACTGCTTCAGCTAAAAAATCTCTTGATGTTCTTGTCGCATCTTCTGCAGAAAATTGCACTGTCGGAAATAAAGATCTCCCAAGCGTAACCGAGCGATAAATACTATCTAACACATCTTCTTTTGACATACAAAGTTTATATTTCATATGAATATCACTCGTAGCTAAAAATACATGTAAACGAGGAGATACGGCACCTTTCACAGCTTCATATGCTCTTCGAATATCACTTTCTTTCGCTCTAGCTAAACTCATAACTGTAGCATTTTGAATGGTATTTGCGATGCGCTTTACCGATTGAAAATCGCCTTCGGAAGCTGCTGCAAAGCCAGCTTCCATGACATTAATACCTAGTCTCTCTAATTGCCTTGCAATTTGCAATTTCTCTTGTTCATTTAAATTCACTCCTGGTGATTGTTCGCCATCACGTAGCGTCGTATCCATGAACAAAACCTGCTTCATATTATTTAATCCCTACCTTTACACGCGGTTGTACGAAAGGCATCATTTCACGTAATTTACGTCCAACTACTTCAATTTCATGTTCATTTTCTTTCTCATTTGTCGCATGGAAATTTGGTCTTCCTGCTTTATGCTCTGCAATCCATCCTCTTGCAAAAGTACCATCTTGAATTTCAGCTAGTACTTCACCCATCGCTTTCTTCGTATCTTCCGTAACAACACGTGGTCCTGATACGAAGTCTCCCCACTGCGCTGTATCTGAAACAGAATATCTCATATTTTCAAGACCACCTTCGTACATAAGATCAACAATAAGTTTCAGTTCATGTAAACATTCAAAATATGCAAGTTCAGGTTGGTATCCTGCATCAACTAGCGTTTCAAACCCTGCTTTTACAAGTGCAGTCACTCCACCACAAAGTACTGCTTGCTCGCCAAATAAATCTGTTTCTGTTTCTTCTTTAAACGTCGTTTCTAATACTCCAGCTCTCGTCGCTCCAATTCCATCTGCATAAGAAAGTGCCTTTTCAGTAGCTACTCCTGTTGCATCTTGATATACTGCAAACAGTGCTGGAACCGCACCGCCCTCACTAAACGTACGGCGCACTAAATGTCCTGGACCTTTTGGTGCTACTAGAAATACATCTACATTAGCTGGTGGTTTCACTTGATCAAAGTGAACATTAAATCCGTGTGCAAAAACGAGAGAATTTCCTGCCTGTAAATTTGGTGCAATTTCCGCTTCATATACTTCTGGCTGCAGTTCATCAGGTAATAAAATCATTACTACATCCGCCTGCTTTGCTGCTTCTGCTACTGTATATACAGAAAATCCATCTTCTTTCGCTTTATCCCAAGACTTCCCTTTTCTTAAACCTACTACTACATCAAATCCGTTATCACGTAAGTTTTGCGCATGCGCATGACCTTGCGAGCCATATCCGATGATTGCTACTTTCTTTTCTTTTAATACATTTACCGTTACATCTTTCTCATAATAAACCTTTGCCATTTTCATTTCCCCCTATATTTAAATGATTATTGAATTAACATAACTTGCTTATCTTGTTTTTTCATACTACGCGTAAATGCTGTTACACCTGTTCTAGCAATTTCTTTCAAACCGTATGGACGAAGTAATTCAATTAACGCTTCTACCTTCTCCTGCGTACCTGTTACTTGCACAACTATGGAATCCTTCCCAACATCTATTACAGCGGCTCGAAATGGCTCAATTAAACTATATAATTCTGCTCTTGCTACAGACGTTGCGACTTTAATAAGTGCCAATTCTCTAGCAATCATTGCTTCTTCTGTAATATCTGATACTTTCAAAACATCAATTTGTTTATGAAGTTGTTTAATTAACTGCTCCACTTGCTGTTCATTTTCAACGTGTACAACAATCGTCATCCGCGATATGTCCGATGATTCCGTATGACCTACTGAAATACTTTCAATATTAAAATGTCTTCGTGTCATAACACCTGTAATTCGGTTTAACACACCACTTTGATTTCGAACTGTTGCTGTAACAATTCTCTTCACCTTTTTTCCACTCCCTCCATTTGGTGAACACCTTTCCCTGGCGCAACCATCGGCATTACCTTTTCTGATTGAAGTACACGGCAATCAATTACGACTGGCTCTTGTAATTCAATCGCATGCTGTATTTGCTTCTTTGCAAGAAGTGGATCATCTATGCGAATTCCTTTTATGCCATACGCATTCGCAAGAGCGACGAAATCTGGTTGGCACGATAGTAAAGAGTGCGAATATCTTTGATTATAAAATTCATCTTGCCATTGTCTTACCATTCCTAAAGCTTCATTATTTAAAATAAAAACTTTAACAGGCAAAGAATGTTCTTTTAAGACACTTAATTCTTGCAGAGTCATTTGAAACCCAGCGTCACCTACAATTGCAATAACTAGTTCTTCTGGCTTTGCAATTTGTGCACCAATTGCTGCTGGAAATCCGAATCCCATCGTTCCTAATCCTCCAGAAGTTACCCATTTATCTGGATTTTTCAACGAATAATATTGCGCTGCCCACATTTGATGTTGCCCAACGTCTGTTGTTACAATCGCTTCTCCTTTCGTAATTTCATATAGCATATCAATTGCGTATTGAGGTTTAATACTTTCAGAATTTCGTTTGTAAGAGAGTGGATATTTTTCTTTTCTACCCTTTAATAAAATGAGCCATTCATGATGATTTTCTTTCTTCCCTTCTGGTTGAAGTAATACTTTCAAAGCTCGCTTAGCACTTGCAACAATAGGAATTTCAGTCGGCACATTTTTTCCGATTTCTGCTGGATCAATATCGATATGTGCAACAGTCGCCTCTTTAGCAAAATAAGCTAAATTCCCAGTAAGACGATCATCAAATCTCGCACCAATATTAATCAGTAAGTCGCATTCATATAGCGCCATATTGGCTGTGTAAGAACCATGCATTCCTCCCATCCCTAGAAATAGTCCATCATCTGGCGGAAAACCACCAAGACCAAGTAACGTATGCACAACAGGAATTTCATATTTACGAGCAAAACTTGTTAATTCTTTCGAAGCTTTCGCATGCAATACACCTGCTCCAGCTAAAATTAACGGTTTTTTTGAAATCTCAATTGCTTGTAATAATTTGTTTATTTGGAGTAGATTCGGTTCATAATTAGGGTTGTACCCTGGTAAATCCATTTGCACGTCACTACATCGTTCTCCTTGTTCTACTACCATATCTTTCGGAAGATCAATTACGACTGGACCTGGTCTTCCTGTTCTAGCGATATGAAATGCTTCTTTAATAATTCGAGGTAAATCCGAGGCCTTTCGCACTTGATAATTATGTTTTGTCACTGGCATCGTAAGCCCCATAATATCCGCTTCTTGGAAAGCATCACTTCCAATTAACGTTGTTGCTACTTGCCCTGTAAATACAACAAGTGGCAATGAATCAATCATCGCATCAGCTAGACCAGTAATAACATTTGTAGCACCAGGCCCGCTTGTTGCAATTACAACCCCTGGATTTCCAGTAATTCTGGCATACCCTTCAGCTGCATGAATGGCCCCTTGCTCATGCCTTGTTAAAATATGCGGAATTTCACAGTCATAAAGCGCATCATAAAGAGGTAAAACGGCACCACCCGGATAACCGAAAATCACTTCTACGCCTTCCTTTTCTAGCGCTTCTAACAATAGCTGTGCACCAGTTGCCAGTTTCTCTTCCGTTTTTGAAGACATTGTTCTTATAAGCCCCCTTTAAAAAAAATTTATAAATAAAAAAAATCCTACGTCCACACTCCAGCTATGTGCTGAAGGGACGAAAGATTTCGCGGTACCACCCTTCTTCGCAAGAATACTCTTGCCTCAGTGACCCATAAATGAGTCTAGCTAATAACGGAGCTACCGTCTAAGCCTAACCAAATGCTTCAGCTTAGCACTCAAGGGCGATGTTCGTCGACGTGAACCATCGGTTTCCAGCAACCACCGACTCTCTGTGAGGCTTCACAATCAACTACTCCTCCCTATCAACGCTTTCTCATTTCATAAAGAGTTATTATCCAACTTTATTTTCTTCGTAAATTTTCTCTCCATCTTCTACAACTAATTTACGGAATTCTTCTAGTAAACGATTCGTATGTAGTCCCGTTTTTCCTAAACCAATCGTCCTACCATCTACTGTCGTAACAGCAATAACTTCAGCAGCTGTTCCTGTTAAAAATACTTCATCAGCTACATATACATCGTGCCTTGTAAATAACTCTTCTCTTACGTCATACCCAAGTTTTTCGCCGATTTCTAAAATGGCGTTTCGTGTAATACCTTCTAACGCTCCAGCAGAACTTGGTGGTGTAATTAATTTATTTCCTTTTACAATAAATACGTTATCTCCTGAACCTTCAGCTACGTATCCTTGGTCATTTAACATAAGTGCTTCTTGTACTCCAGCTAATTTCGCTTCAATACGAACTAAAATATTGTTTAAATAATTTAAAGATTTTACTTGAGGTGATAAAACATCTGGTCGATTTCGGCGCGTTGCAACTGTTACAACTGGAATCCCCTTTTCATAATATTCTTGTGGGAATAAAGATAGTTGTTCTGCAATTACTACTACATTCGGTGTCTTACAAGAATCAGGATCTAACCCAAGATTTCCTGCTCCTCTCGATACAACAAGGCGAATGTATCCATTAGATAATTTATTTTGTCGAATCGTCTCAACAACAATATTCGTTACTTCATCTAACGAATATGGAATTTCTAACATGATGGATTTCGCTGATTCATATAACCGGACAAGATGCTCTCTCAAACGGAAAACATTACCACTATAAACTCTAATGCCTTCAAACACTCCATCGCCATATAAATAGCCATGATCATATACTGAAACTTTTGCTTCGTCTTTTGGAACAAATTCTCCATTTAAGAAAATCCATTGTTCGTTCACTGGAAAGCGCCTCCTATGTTCTATGAATTTTTTATTGTTTCCTAGTTTACTCTCCTTTCTAAATAAATCAAGTTAATTTTTAGAAAATTTTTAATTTTTAATCGTACGTACATCTTTAATTATATTGATTTAACAACATTGTTAACGTTTACAAAAAGTCAAAAAATTTTTTCGCCAATTTCCACTAAAAAAAATATTTGTTTAAAAGAAGGATTTTCTCTAAGAGGTACGAATCTATTGTATTCAATAAACGGACGTCCGATTTTATAAATTCGGGAATATATAACGACTTTTGCTGAAAAAGGGGGAAAATAAAAAAATTAGTGCTGTGTAAAAATAACATTCATAATTTTCATTTCGAAATCATAATCCTATTTTTAAAAAACAATTTGTCAAAATGAAGGAGGAAATAAATATGGCGTGTGTACAAATTAAAGGAACGAGACAAGAGGTAGTTGAAATGCTACAACTATTTGATCTAATGGATACGAAAGGTTTTTGTAAATTCGATAATTATGTAGAGGTAGAACCGAATAACAAAGAACATAATAATTTTATCGCTTCAATCGATATTCAATCTAATCCTTCTTCCGCACAGGATACATTAAACGATCAATTCGTTAGTCAAATGCTTACTGGTGTTTATAACGACTAAACAAATATATACTTCCTACCATCTTTTCATAAATATATGCTATAGACTTGAGCATACTAGCAACTAGATGGTAGGAGGTGAAAATTATGGCTAGAATTGGCGTTGAAAACTCATTAACAGATGTTCAACAAGCTCTTCAGCAACAAGGACATGAAGTCGTTACACTTAACTCAGAAAATGATGCACAAGGCTGCGATTGTTGTGTTGTAACTGGGCAAGATTCTAATGTGATGGGGATTGCAGATACATCAATAAAAGGATCGGTAATTACAGCTCATGGTTTAACAACAGATGAAATTTGTCAGCAAGTTGAGAACCGTATTTAAAAGTCATTTCTCATTATGGTATAACACACAAAAGAAAGAGGACTCCTTTTAAAAAGGAGTCCTCTTTTTTATATTCACCTAACGGGAAAGTAACATATACTGGATGAAAGCCCTACCTCTCTCTCATCATTACGGTTCCAATGACCGCTCCTTGATTCACTAGTATACATATATGGCTTACAAATACAATTTATAGGGTTTGTTCACAAAAGTTGTTGATAAAATTACCCGATCTTTCGCAAACTTTTCGTATTGTATTCATAAGAGATATTTACTTTACACTAGCTGTAACCGAGACACGAATTAAAATTTTAACACCAATACAGTAACTTGTCAATATTTTTTACAAATTAAAAACAGACAGTAACGGTTTGTCTGTTTTAGAATGGAGCTTTTTCTTTTATTACATATACAACAAAGCCGCTTACTAACATAAATAAGCCAACTACTAAGTTTTTAATATTAATCATACATTCCTCTCCCTTATTCCACACATCTTATTATATATTTACATTTCAATTATTCCGATCATCCTAAAGCGCACTTTTTCTAATATATCACAATTCCTAAAAATTGCAAGTTCACTTTTGACGACCATTCACAAATTTATCTACAGTACTTGGTACAGTGTTTAAAGCTTTTTCAATTAAATGTGTACTACTGTTAAGATGCAATACTTGTACTCCGTTAGAACCAACTACTAAAAAAGCAACGGGACTAATGGAAACCCCAGCCCCACTTCCGCCTCCAAATGGATGCCCTGGCTTATTCTCTTTATGCTGACCTTGTCCACCATTATGTTTTTCAGTAATGAAATCCCCTTTAAAGTCACTTCCACCAGCTCCAAAACCAAACGCCACTTGAGATACTGTTAATACTACATTTCCGTCAGCTGTCGAAACCGGACTTCCAACAATCGTATTTACATCTACCATCTCTTTTAAATTTGTCATCGCTGTTTTCATTAAATTTTCAATTGGATGTTCCATTATGTACTGCACCCTTTCCTCATTATTCCTTTTTATACTTTCCAAAATAGAGGAAGTCATACTAACTTTTCCTATTTCAAAAAAACAATTTTCTTCTACATGGATATTACTCCCTGCCTATCCTCGGATAAAAAAGAAAAAGAGATACATACTACTATTGAACCTTGTTATGAAAGGAGTCATGACTTTGACTGAGAAATTTGATGATTACAAAAAAAGAGATAGAATAGATAGTGATTATAGTGACTATAAAGAAGAATATGCAGCTGAAGTTGCACCACAGCGCATTGATTATGATTACGATAAGAAAGAAGATAAAGATGATGTAAGATCGTCTGCCGCTGGATCAACTGCCGGTTTTATCGCTCTTGCCTTATCTATATTATCACTCTTCACCTTCCCAACACTATTTGGTCTTGTTTCTGTGTTACTAGGAATTTACGCTTATAATCGCGGAGCTACTGTAACTGGTGGTATCGCTGCCATTGTTGGTGGAATTGCTGCACTCATCGCGATTTTATTCCGTGTAGCACTTATCGGTTTATTGTTCTCCCTTTTTTAAAAAGAAAAAGGTATCTCGCTTTATGCGAGATACCTTATCCTGTAAATACATCTTCTGATGGATATTTTATTTTTTGTTTTGCTGGGCGTGCTAAAGAAAACACAAGTGTTAGCGGTCCAATTAATCCACAAAACATAACAAACATAATAATACATTTTCCAAATGCTGATAGCTTCGCAGTAATCCCCATCGTTAATCCAACTGTGCCAAATGCTGAAATTGTCTCAAATAGTAGCTGAATAAAGCTAAAGTCTTCTGTAAGCATTAATACAAATACTGCTGTAAAAATAAGTATTTGACTGGCAACGACAATTGCTAACGCTCTCGTTACTGTCGACATTTTAATTGTACGCTGAAATAAAACAATTTCCTCCTTCTTTCTAAAGAAAGAAAGGACAGATGTAATTAAAATAACAAACGTCGTTAATTTAATACCTCCACCCGTCGATACACTTCCTGCACCGATAAACATTAAAACCATCGTAAATAATATAGATGATTCTTCCATCCCTCCATAGTCAACTGTATTAAAACCAGCTGTACGAGGTGTAATACCTTGAAAGAAAGACGCCCATAACTTTTCATTTAAAGATAAATTCCCTAACGTCTTCACATTATTATATTCCAATACAAAAATCACAATCATTGCTATAACATTTAGCGCTACTGTTCCAATAATCATTATTTTTGAGTGAAGTGATAATTTTCGAAAACTACGACTATACCATATATCAATTAATACGGTAAAACCGAGTCCTCCTATTACAATTAAGGAACAAATTCCAATATTAATAATAGGGTCTCCTACATACCTTGTTAAATTATCTGGCCAAAGAGCAAACCCCGCATTATTATAGGAAGCAATTACATGGAAAATACTATAGTATAAACCTTTCCCAAAACCAAAATCTGGAATAAAGCGAAACGATAAAAAGATGACTCCAATGAATTCAATACAAATAGAAAAAATAAAGACACGTTTTACTAATTTTACAAGACCACCTATATTTGTTTGATTAAATGCTTCTCCAATTAATAATCGATGGCGTAAGCCAATTTTTTTACCTAGTACCCAAACAATTAAAATGGCAATTGTCATAAGACCTAAACCACCTGTTTGAATTAGAAACATAATAACAATTTCACCAAACATCGTAAACGTACTTGCAGTATCTACTACTCCTAAACCCGTTACAGTCGCTGCCGACGTTGCTGTAAAAAAAGCATCTACCCAACTAATATGTACTTTCGTTGCGAATGGTAACTTTAATAACAAACCTCCGGCCACAATTAAGCAGAAAAAACCTAATGCTAATATTTGTGGTGGGTTTAATTGTATAAAACGATTATACAAACTTTGTCTTTTTGTTACTTTCATATCACTAACTCCCTTTATTAAGTGAAGCTTCTATCCTCACATAAATACAGGTTTTTAAGAACCTACAAGTAGCGGGATAAACCTTATATTCTCATAACATAGTTGAGCATAATCCTTTTTTTCATAGATTTCAACTTTTATTTATATTCGAACTTTACTTCATTTTATGACAGAAAAACTTTCTATTATCTTTCTCTTAACTCTACAACTCTTGCAACAATAATTTTATATGTACTATTTTTCAAATCCCCATACCTTTCACTCTATGTTCACATGGGGGTCACATCTATCTTTTATAGTATATGTATCGAAGCTGTTCCTCCCTAATTTAAGACATTCCCCAGTGTCTTTGAATAGCTTCCATCCCTAATTAAATTGACATAAATTGTCCCCTTCCTTTGACCATCTTTTATACGATGGTCTTATTTTTTTGTCTTTCTATCCTTTTTTAAACTCCCTCTCTCTTTCACTCTATGTTCACACGAGGGTCACATCTATCTTTTATAGTATATGTATCGAAGCTGTTCCTCCCTAATTTAAGACATTCCCCAGTGTCTTTGAA